>NZ_JAKSYR010000066.1:0-108180 GCF_022829705.1 Methylobacterium sp. E-025 | reverse complement strand
GCGGGGGAGGGTGGCCCGCGAAGCGGGTCGGGAGAGGGGAACGACCTCTCTGGACAACGCGCTCCCCTCTCCCGACCCTCGCTGACGCGAGGCCCACCCTCCCCCGCAGAGGGGGGAGGGAAACCGCGATCACGCGAACGGCGTTCGCGGATCGAGCACCACAATCGAAGCCTACGATTGACCGACCGGCGGCGCGGGCTCAAAAACCGTCCGGCGCAAGCTGCGCCGTGTCAGGGAAAGCCGCCCGTGCCGACCAAGATTTCCGGATTTTCGCTCGCCGCCCTCCTCGCCGCCGCCGCGCTCGGCGGCTGCCAGCAGAAGGCCGCGGCGCCCGCCGTCGCCGTCGCGGCGGCGCCGGCCCCCGTGGTGCTGCCGCAGGGCTCCGGCTGCGGCCCGGCGATCGGCCGGACCCAGGCCGTGGTCGACAGCGACGTCGCCACCGGCAACCTCAACAAGCCAGTCGGCGACCGGTTCAGCGCGGACCTCGCCCATGCCTCGGCAGCCTGCGCCGCCGGCCGCGACGGCGAGGCGCTGCACCTGCTCGCCGCCGCCAAGAGCCGCTACGGCTACCCGTAGGCCTCGTCCGGCGCGATGGTCCGGCGCACCGCCGAACCCCGATCGCACATCGCCCGACAGCAGGACGGCGCACCGCTCGCGGATGCGCCGTCCTGCGTTTCAGACCTGCCGCGGGCTCCGATCGAGCCCGCAACGTCCGCTCAGCGGCCGCCGCCGCTGCCGGTCGAGCCGATGCGCGAGGGCTGGCCCTCGTTGCCGGAGGCGGCCGAGTCGGTGGCGATGCCGTCGGCGGCGCGGCCGGTCGGCGAGTAGGTGGCGGCGCCTTCCTCGCCGGTCGAGTTGGTCTGGCGCGTGACCACGCCCGGCGCGCCCGGCGGCACGACGACGGTGGTGCCGGTCGGCGTCTCGATGACCTGGGCGACGGCGGGGGCGGCGACGCCGAGCGCGAGGGCGGCGGCGAGGGTGAGCTTGATCATGGGGGTGGGGCCTGGACGAGGGGGACGGCGCATCGAGCGCCTGAGCCCGGACAACGTCGATTGCGCGCAATCGGTCCATGCGCGCGCGCGATAGACGTTATGTCGCCGCCCGGTGCGGAAGGGATGAACCGCGCCGCCGGCGCCTCGCCTCCGGCGGCGGAGCGGCGCTCAGGTCACGAAGAGTGGGTTCAACCCGGCCTTGTGGAAGCCGTCCTCGGCGATCTTCAGGTCGAGGCCGTAGGAGGCGACGTCGTCGGCGACGGGGTCGAGCGCCGGGTCGCGGTGCTGGTGCAGGTGCTTGATGTAGCTGTGGCAGGTGCCGCAGGTCTCGACCTGGATGTCCTTCGAGAGCTCGTCGAGGCTCTGGTAGGTGATCGCCTCGCCCGAGCCGCAGGCGGTGCAGCGGATGCGGACGTGATTCCACTGGCTGCCGCAGAGCGAGCAGGCGAGGTAGCGCGCCTTGTCGGCCGGGGTCCAGGCGACGATCAGGCTCGCCACGGGAGCGCCGCCGCAGGCCGGGCAGACGCCGTCGGCCACCGGCTTCAGCGCCGACCGGTCGAGGCGGGCGGCGGCCTCCGACAGGCAGAGCTGGAGCGCGGCCGCGACGAACACGCATTCGGCCATGCGCTCGACCGGGAACGCGCCCTCGAACACCTGCACGCCGAGATCGAGGCGATCCTCCGGCGATGCGGATCGCAGCGCCGCCGCCGCGTCGTGGGCGGCCTGCGGCGCCGGCCCGAGGTCGAGGGCGGCGAGCAGCCCGTCCAGGCAGGCCAGGAAGGCGCCCGGCGCCTCCAGGCTGTGGCGCGAGAGCGGCGGCATGCCGTGCTCGAGCCGCAGGGCGCGGTCGGCATTCGGCTCGTTCTCGGGCTGCGGCACCTGTCCGGCGCGCGCGGCCTGAACCGAGGCCTGCGCCGTCGCGATGCGGGCGAGCAGGTCGAGGTAGCCGCCCATCGGATGGTCGGGGGCGAGGCGCTGCAGCCGCAGGGCGCGGTTCGCGAACAGGTCGGCCGGGACGGGGAGCTGGACGAAGGGCACCGAGCCGGCGATGCCGATCCGGTCCGGATCGGGCTGCAGCTCGTGCAGCTTCTGGCGTTTCGGGGTTATACCGGCGGTGTCGGCGGGATCTTGCGCGGCGGGATCTTGCCCCGCGGGCTCGGCCGCGGGGGTGCGCTTGAAGAAACGGGCCAAGGCGTCAGTGCCCGCGCTTGTCGGTGGAGCCGCGCTGGCGCTTGCCGCCGGCGATCTGCCGGAACCACTTGCGGTGGTGGCGATAGGCCCAGCCGCCGGTGACGGTGCCGCGCACCATCGCCCGGCCGGTGCCGCGCACCCAGATGCCGGCGTAGATGTGCACGACGATGATCGCGATGGCGACGACCGCGGCGAGCGAGTGCGCCAGCAGCGCCCAGCGCTTCGTCTCGATGACGGTGTACTGGTAGAAGTACTGGTCCCAGATCACCAGCCCGGTGACGAACATGATCCCGATCAGCGCGGTCTGGCCCCAGAACACGCCCTTTTGGCCGGCATTGTACTTGCCGAGCTCGGGCAGCCGGTCCTCGCGGTTGGTGACCACGTCGCCGATCTTCATCGACCAGGCGACGTCGTCCTTGTTGGGGATGTTGAGCTTCCAGAAGCGGAGGAACAGCAGCGCGAAGCTGACCGCCAGCGCCACGCCGAACCACGGGTGGATCGCCCGCGTCGCCTGGCCCCCGCCGAAGATGCCGGTGAGCGAGAACAGGTACGGCGTGAACATCGCCAAGCCGGAGAGGGTCAGCAGGGTGAACAGGATCGCGGTGATCCAGTGGTTGACGCGCTGCAGGCCGGTGTAGCGGGGAACGTAGAGGATCTCCGGCGCCTCGTGCACCTCGCGCAAGGGGCGGACATCGCCGTCTCGGATGTCGGTGTGAACGGTCATCGGGTCTGCTTCTCTCGACCTGGAGCATCGTCCACGATCTCCCGATCGCGGACAAGGCTCGCGCTTATCGTAGGGCCGCGTCGTCCTCGCGCGCCGGGATCCACCGCGCGCGATCGATGCGCCCGTGGCCCCGAACGGGAGCCGGGAGGCCGGCCCGCCCTCGGCGGCGCCGGCCTCCCGTGCCCGTCAGTGCGGCCGGGCCTCGCCGCTCTCGGCGTCGCGGCGCTTCTCGTGGTCGTACTCGATCGCCTCTTCCTCCTCCTCGGCGACGACCTCGTTCGGCCCCGCCGTGACGTAGTGGAAGAACCCGGCGACCGCCGCGAAGCCCATCGCGGCGAGCCCGAACACCTTGGCGCCGCCCTTCCAGAAGGCGACCAGCGGCGAGATCTTCGGGTCGAGGGGCAGGCCGGCATAGAGCTGCGGCTTGTCGGCGTGGTGGAGCACGTACATCACGTGCGTGCCGCCGACGCCGGCCGGGTCGTACAGGCCGGCATGCTCGAAGCCGCGCGACTTGAGGTCCTCGACCCGGTCGTGCGCCTGCTCGATCATCGCGGCCTTGGTGCCGAACATGATCGAGCCGGTCGGGCACGCCTTGGCGCAGGCGGGCGCCTGGCCGACGGCGACGCGGTCCGAGCACAGCGTGCACTTGTACGCCTTGTGGTCCTTCTCGGAGATGCGCGGGATGTTGAACGGGCAGCCCTTCACGCAGTAGCCGCAGCCGATGCAGTTCTCCTCGATGAAGTCGACGATGCCGTTGGAGTACTGCACGATCGCGCCGGGGGACGGGCACGCCTTGAGGCAGCCCGGATCGGTGCAGTGCATGCAGCCGTCCTTGCGGATCAGCCATTCGAGGTTGTTGGTCGCCTCGTTCTCGTACTCGGTGAACCGCATCAGGGTCCACGTCTTGGGCGTGAGGTCGTGCGGGTTGTCGTAGACGCCGACGTTGACGCCGACGTCGTCGCGCAGGTCGTTCCACTCCTCGCAGGCCGACTGGCAGGCCTTGCAGCCGATGCACTTCGACACGTCGATGAGCTTGGCGACCTCCATGTGCGAGCGGATGGCCGGCGGCGTCTCCGTGGAGGCGGAGCGCTGCCGGATGTCGAGGGAGCTGTAATCGGCCATGGTCTGATGCTCCCCTTACGCGACGGCGTCAGCAGGAGGCGTCGTCGCCTCGATGTTGACGAGCCACGCCTTGAACTCGGGCGTCTCGGTGTTGGCGTCGCCGACCACCGGGGTGAGCGAGTTCGGGTGCCATCCTTTCTTCGTCTGGCCCATGAAGCCCCAATGCTGCGGGATGCCGACCACGTGGACGGCCTTCCCGTCGCACATCAGCGGCTTGATGCGCTTGGTCACGACCGCCTTGGCCTTGAGCGAGCCGCGCTTGGACCAGACCCGGACCCAGCCGCCCTTGACGATGCCCTTCTCCTTCGCGAGCTGCTCGGAGATCTCGACGAAGGCCTCCGGCTGGAGGATCGCGTTGATCCGGGCGTGCTTGGTCCAGCCGTGGAAGTGCTCGGTCAGCCGGTAGCTCGTCGCCGCGTAGGGGAACTCCTCCGAGGTGCCGAGATCGGCCAGGTCGTCCTTGAAGATCCGCGACGCCGGGTTGCCCTTCACCCGCGGGAACGGGATGTTGGCCATCGGCGACTCGAACGGCTCGTAGTGCGTCGGGAACGGCCCGTCGCGCATCAGGCCGCGGGTCCACAGGCGGGCGACGCCCTCCTGGTTGAGGATGAACGGGCCGACGCCCTTATCGGGGGCGACGGTGACGCCGTAATCCGGCACGTCGAAGCCGACCCACTGCTTACCGTTCCACTCGATGAGCTTCTTCTTCTCCGACCACGGCTTCCCTTCCGGGTCGCACGAGGCGCGGTTGTATAGCACGCGGCGGTTGGCCGGCCAGGCGAAGGCCCAGTTCGGCGCGATGCCGCGGTCGCCGGGATCGGTGTTGTCCCGGCGGGCCATGGTATTGCCCTTCTCCGTGTAGCAGCCCGAGTAGACCCAGCAGCCGCAGGCCGTGGTGCCGTCGTCCTTGAGCTGGGCGAAGCCGTCGACCTGGCGCCCGGCCGGCAGGGTCTGCCCGTCGAGGCCCGGCGTCGGGGCGAGCGTGTAGCCGTTCAGCTCGCGCGCGAGCTCGACCGGGGTCGGCTCGTGGGCGATCGCGTAGTTCCAGGTCAGGTTGAGCATCGCGTCCGGGAAGGCGCCGCCCTCCTTCTGGTACATCTCCTTCATGCGCAGGAAGATGCCCGCCATGATGTCGATGTCGGGCTTGCACTCGCCCGGCGCGTCCTGGGCCTGCCAGTGCCATTGCAGCCAGCGGCTGGAGTTGGAGAGCGAGCCCTCCTCCTCGGCGAACAGCGTCGTCGGCAGCTCGAACACCTCGGTCTGGATCGAGGCGGTGTCGACGTCGTTGTACTCGCCGTGGTTCTCCCAGAACCGCGCGGTCTCGGTCTTGAGCGGATCCATCACCACGATGAATTTCATCTTGGAGAAGGCTTCCGTCATCTTGGCGCGATTGGGGAACGACAGCAGGGGGTTGAAGCCCTGGATGATGTACCCGGTCATCTTGCCTTGCTTCGCCAGCTCGAAGCCGCGCAGCACGTCGTAGGTCGGCACGTCGAGCTTGGGCAGGTAGTCGTAGGCCCAGTCGTTCTCCTTGGTCGCCTTCTCGCCCCACATCGCCTTCTGGAACGAGACGAAGAACTTGTTGTAGTTCGACCAGTAGCTGGTCTGGCCCGGGCGCAGCGGCTTGAACTGCCGCTTCTCGGCGTAGGACTGGTAGGTCGGCTCCTTCTCGATCGGGATGTTCAGGTAGCCAGGGATGAGGTTCGACATCAGCCCGATGTCGGTCAGCCCCTGGATGTTGGAGTGGCCGCGCAACGCCTGCATGCCGCCGCCCAGCATCCCGATGTTGCCGAGCAGGGTCTGCACGATGCACATCGAGCGGATGTTCTGCGAGCCCTTCGAGTGGTGGGTCCAGCCGAGCGCGTAGAGCGAGGCCATCGTCCGGTCGGGCGTCGAGGTCGTGGCGATGAGCTCGCAGACCTTGAGGAAGGTCTCCTGCGGCGAGCCGCAGATCCGCGACACCATCTCGGGCGTGTAGAGCGCGACGTGCTTCTTCAGGAGCTGCATGACGCAGCGCGGGTGCTGCATCGTCTCGTCGACGACCGCGTAGCCGTCCGGGCCGATCTCGTAGTCCCAGGTCGACTTGTCGTAGTCGCGCTTCTCCGGATCGTAGCCGGAGAACAGCCCGTCCTGGAAGTCGTAGCCCTCGCGCACGACGTAGCCGGCGTTGGAATACGCCGCGACGTAGCGGTGCTGCAGCTTGTCGTTGTCGAGCAGGTACTTGGCCACGCCCGACAGGAACGCGATGTCGGTCCCCTGGCGGATCGGGCAGTACAGGTCGGCCACCGACGCGGTGCGCGTGAAGCGCGGGTCGACGACGATCAGCTTGGCGTTGTTGTGGGCCTTGGCCTCGACCACCCACTTGAAGCCGCAGGGATGCGCCTCAGCGGCATTGCCGCCCATGACGGTGATGACGTCCGCGTGCTTGATGTCCATCCAGAGGTTGGTCATCGCACCGCGGCCGAAGGAGGGCGCCAGACTGGCGACCGATGGGCCGTGTCAAACCCTGGCCTGGTTGTCGAAGACCAGGGCCCCCATGCTTCGGACCGTCTTGTAGGTCAGCCACGCGGTCTCGTTGGAGGTCGCGGAGGCGCCGAGGAAGCCCATCGTGGTCCAGCGGTTGACCGTGAGGTCGCCGTTCTTGGCCACGAAGTTCTTGTCGCGGTCCTCCTTCATCAGCCGGGCGATCCGCTCGAAGGCGAATTCCCAGGAGACGCGCTTGAACTCCTTCGCGCCGGCCTCGCGGTGCAGCGGGTACTTCGTCCGGGTCTCGGCCTGGATGAAGTCGAGCAGCGCCGAGCCCTTCGGGCAGAGCGTGCCGCGGTTGATCGGGTGATCGGGATCGCCCTCGACGTGCATCACCGCCGAGCGGGCGTTCTTCGACTTGTCGCCGAGGCTGTAGAGGATGATGCCGCAGGCGACCGAGCAGTAGGGGCAGGTGTTGCGGGTCTCGCGCATCTGCGCGAGCTTAAAGGGGCGCACCGCCGCCGCCATCGCCGGCTCGAGGCCGCCGAAGCCGAGGGCGCCGAGCGAGCCGCCCGCGAGGGTGACGGCGCCACCCTTCAGCAGGCCGCGGCGAGAGACCTGAATCGTCATCCGTCCATCCCGATCAGAACTGGAGTTATTCCAGCATGCATCCCAGGATTGGCGCGCCGAGGCAAGTGCGGTTCCGTGACACAGATCGTCGGTCTGTCGCCGTCGGGGCCGCCACGATTTGCCGGCCCGATCCATCCCGCGGCGGCTGCAATATTTTGCCGGGCCCGAGCCCGGCCGGAGCAAGACTTGGTTTAAGGACGTCTTACTTGGACGGCGAGGCCGGGTTCTGGCCCGAGGGGCCCGGGGTGCGGTGATCGAGCGGCGCCTGCGGCTCGGTGCCGGAGGAGGACCCGGTCGAGGCGCCCGGCACGTCGCGGTTGCGGTTCTCGGCCGTCGCGTTGCCGCCGGGATTGGGCGCGTCCTTGGCCGCCGATTCCTCCCGCGGCACGGGGGCCTGGCTCCAGCCGTCGTTGGCGCTGCGGGACTTGTCGCCCATCGCGTCGACGCCCTTGATCTCGCCGGGCTTGGTCTGGGCGTGCCCGGGGGTGCAGGCGAGCGCGATCGCCAGGGCGGCGGCGGCGGAGATGAGGCGGGGGAGGAGCACGCGCGGGGTCCGGGGTTCTGAATCGGGGAATCGACGGGATCTCAACCGGCCAACAATCCCCCGCCGCGCACGGTTCCGATTCCGCGACATCTGCGGCCTGCCGGTGACGAGGCCTTAACCAAGCTTTGCCATTCTGCCGGGATGTCGGAATGGCGTGAGGGTCCGGTGGTCATGGCGAAGCCGCAGACGTCCCGGCCGGGCGAGACGCCCCAGACCCAGCCGCCGCTGAACCCGAGCGTGCGCCGCCACCTCGGCCAAAACCTGCGCAACCTCTACGCCGACACCCTCTCCGCCCCGGTGAGCGAGCGCCTCGAAGCGCTGATCGCGCAGCTGGACCGCCCGAAGGACTGAGGAAGACTCGGCGCGAGGGTCTTCGCTCTGCGGCTCGGTTTCCGGGGGTCGCCTGGGGGTGGCGAGCGGCCGAAAAGCTGCCGTTCGACCATCGGCCTGGGCCGGCGCCGCGATCCGCGCGCTCATGAGCCGGAAGGCGCCATGCTCCGCAAAGCCGTGCCGACGGCCGGTGCCCGCGCACGGGCACCGGTGCGGGCGTCGCCGAGGTCCCGGGCGCGCAGGGCAGGGGTCGCGGGCGCGCAGGGACAAGACGGTCGGTCACCCCGGCTCGCGCAGGTTCGTGAAGTTCGCGACGATGCCGGGCGCCCGGCTGCCCTTCCGGGACGAGGCCATCAACCGGACGTGGTAGCGGGCGCCGTCCGCGCCCTCGATCGTCCGCTCGGAGGGCCGGCGCGTCGCCAGCACCGTCGGGATCTCGTCCGACAGCCACGTCAGGGCGATCGGCGCCGAGAAGTTGCGCAGGGACCGGCCGACGTCGCTCGGCTGCAAGCCGAAGATCTGCGCCGCGGCACGGGTGAACATGCGGATGTGGAGATCCGGCGTGAGGAGCACGCTGGCGACGTTCATGCCCTCGAACAGCGTGGCCTGGTCGTCGCTCAGCTGATCGATCGCCTCGATCTTCGACGTCAGCTCGACGTTCATCGTCTGAAGCTCTTCGTTCAGAGACTGCGTCTCCTCCTTCGCGGCCTCGAGCTCCTCGTTGGCGGCCTGCATCTCCTCGTTGACGGAGTACAGCTCCTCGTTCGAGGATTTGAGCTCCTCGAGGGAGGTCTCGTACTCCTCGATCACGGATTGGAGCCGCTCGCGCGTGCTGCTCAGCTCGCGCTCCAGGCCGTGGATCGCCGCGTCCCGATCGTCGGCTTCCAAAGCCTGCCGCCGCTCCTTCTCGACGGGGGCGGCGGCCTCGTCGAACACCACCAGGAACAGCGGCTCCGTCTCGCTCGGCGTGTGGAGCGGCTTGACGACCAGGGTGATCGTCTGCAGGCGCCCGTCCGGAAGCTCGACGCCGATGCTGTCGCGCACGACCCGGGTGTTGCCCTCGATCGCCTCGCGCAGGGCCGTCCGGAGATCCAGCCGCAGGCCCTTGCGCGCCATCGCGGCCAGCTCCCGGGTCGGCTGGCCGGGCACGACCTCCAGATGATCGCCGATCCGCGACGAGTAATGCACGGCCTCGCCCGTCCGCGTCACGACCGCGTGGGGGGGCGTGAACTCGGACAGCATCAGCATCTCGACCGTGTGCCGCAGGGCCGCGTGCGTCTTCACGTTGCGCCGGTGCGGATGGCCGGTCCCCACGAAGACCGCCGTGTCCGGCCCGGACATCGGCGGCAGCCGGGCCGGCGGGATCGCGTCCCGCGCCTGGAAGATGCGGTGCCGCTTGTCGATCGTCTCGAACAGGTCCTCGAAGCGCGTCACGTTCTCGGCCATGCCGATGAACAGGTAGCCGCGCGGACGCAGGGCGTAGTGCAGCACCGGCATCAGCTGCTGCTGGGCATCGACGCCGAGGTAGATCAGCAGGTTTCGGCAGGAGACTAGATCGAGGCGCGAGAACGGCGGGTCGCGCAGCACGCTGTGCGGGGCGAAGGTGCACAGGTCGCGCACGGCCTTCTTGACCACCGCGCTGTCGCCCTCGACGACGAAGTGCTGCGCGACCCGCTCGGGCGAGACGGCGGACAGGTAGGTCCTCGGGTAGAGGCCGGTCCGGGCGACCGTGAGCGAGCGCTCGTCGATGTCGGTGGCGAAGATCTGCACGCGCGGCGGATCCGCCAGGGTGAGCATGTGCTCGCGCAGGAGGATGGCCAGGGAGTAGACCTCCTCGCCGGTCGAGCAGGCCGGCACCCAGACCCGCACGATCTCGGTCGCCGCGCGCGCATCGAGAAGCTTCGGGATGACGTGGGTGGCGAGCGCCTCGAAGGCGGCGGCGTCGCGAAAGAAGTTCGTCACGCCGATCAGCAGATCCCGGAACAGCGCCCCGACTTCCGCCGGGTCGGCACGCAGCCGCTTGAGGTAGGCGTCCGGCCCGGCCGCCCCGACCACGCCGATGCGCCGCTGCAGGCGGCGCACGAAGGTGTTGGGCTTGTAGCCCGAGAAGTCGTGCCCGACCTGCGAGCGGAGGATGACGAAGATCTCAGCAAGCAGCTCGGCGTCGAGCTCCTGCGCGGCCGGGTCGGCCTGGGCCTCCCGCGCGGCGGTGCTGTGCGCGGCGATCCGGTCGCCCATCCGTTCGGCCGGCTCGCCGAAATCGACGAAGCCGGTGCGCAGCGAGCTGAGCGGCATGTCGGGGGTCTCGGGCCCGAAGCCGTCCAGGGTCTGGGCCAAGGTCAGGCCGCCGTGCTCCTTGATCGCCTTGATGCCGATGGCGCCATCCCCGTCGCCGCCGGACAGGATCACGCCGACCGCGCGCTCGCCCTGGTCGAGGGCCAGGGCCGTCAGGAAGATGTCGACCGGCTTGGTCTCGCGGACCTTCGGCTCGAGCGGCCTCAACGTCAGCCGGCCGTCCACGATACCCATGACGAAACCGCCCGGCATGACGTAGATGCGGCCCGGTCGGACCGGCGCGCCGTCGGTGGCGGTCTCGACCTCCAGCGGCGTGAACCGGGCCAGGACGTCCGGGAGCTGGCTCTTGTGGTCCCGGCTGAGATGCGTGACGATGACAAAGGCTGCCCCGAGCGTCTCCGGCACCCCGCGGAAGAAGCCCTGCATCGCTTCGATGCCGCCCGCGGACGCGCCGATGCCGACGATCGGAAAGTGGTCGTGGTCCATCACGATGTTCTGAGCCTTCGGATCGATGCAATGCCGTTCGTCGGGTCCCAGCATCCTGCGTTCTCGCCCGATGTCGAGGACGGCCGTGCGGATCAGCTGTCGTGCGTGGCCTCCTGCACGACGTAGGCGAGGCAGCGGGCCCGGGCCTCGGGGCTCTTCAGCCGCACGAACAGCCGCAGCAGCGCCACCACTTCGGGGAGATGATCCAGGCCCGCCACGGCGGTTTCGGTGTCCGGTGCCCGAGCCGGGTCGGCGGTCAGGAAGGTCGCCACCGGAACGCCCAGCGACCGGGCGATGCGGACCAGCGCACCGGGGTCGTCGTCCTGCAGGTCGTCACCGTTCATCATGACCGTCCGCCGATCCCCGCGCCGCGGCGATCAATGCACGGCGATCCCGGCCACGCGCGGTCCCATCACGCCGGCGATGCGACGCCCGACATGATGGAGCACGTGACCGAGGAGCAGGCGGGTCTGGGTGTCGGGGTCGTCTTCCGCAGCCTCGTAGGCCTCGATGAGGGACGCCACCAATTGGTTCGACGGGCCGGGGGCGTCGTCCATGCAGGATGCGAGAGGCCCCGCAGCGGTCTGCTCCCGGGAGCGTAGGACGAGCGCGCGCGAGGCCTGGAGCGTCCGCCGCGTCTCCTCGGCCATGGCGCGCAGCTCACGGGCCACCTCAAGGCACCGATCTGCTCGTGAGCGGTCTATCATCGGCGCTCCGGTTTCCGTCCCATGCCCGCACATCGACGACTTCTGTGCGGCAGATCGGAACGTGCACGCAATTTATAGATGTGGCAATCCGACGATTGCGTTCGAGGGCGATCGGGAGGACCGAACGTCAGCATGCGGGGCAGGTCGGCTTTCGCATCCATCGAGCAGACGCAAGTACAAGTCCCGCGTTCCCAAGTCGTCGCTCCATGCGCTGCCCGGAAGCGGACCGTCCGGCCTTGCCATGGGTCGTGCGCGGGCGCGACGGCGACGTCCGCTTCCGGTGGACCTGCGCGCGCGTCAGGTCCACCGGGCGCCCTTCATCGGCGGCGGCCTCCCGGAGCCGTACGACCCGAGCCCGACATCGGAACCGTGGCCGGCCGGCACGCGGGCTCGCGCCCGGCCGCGACGAAACGGCCGGTGCCAGGGATCGCACCGGATCCGGCCCTTCCGCCCGACCGGAATTTGGAATGGTTTGCAGTTTCGTGCACCTTAGGCGTGAATCGGGCACGCCATCCGGAACGCCAAGAAGGCCGGACGCCCGACGGTGGAGGAAACATGAACGAAATCGTCAAGCCGGACTCCCTGATCGTCGCGGAGGCCGAGAGCCTGACCGAGACCTTCTTCGGCGGCTGCCCGCACGATTGCCCGGACACCTGCTCGATGCTGTTCGAGGTGAAGGACGGGGAGCTGCTCGGCGTGCGGGGCAACCCGGACCATCCGATGACCCGCGGCGGCCTCTGCGTGAAGCTGAAGGACTACGAGAAGCGCCACTACCATCCCGACCGGCTGCTCTACCCGATGAAGCGCGTCGGCCCGAAGGGCGCGAAGCAGTTCGCGCGCATCACCTGGGACGAGGCGCTCGACACCATCGTCACGCGCTGGAAGGCGATCATCGACCAGCACGGCCCCGAGGCGATCGCGCCCTACAGCTACCTCGGCAACCAGGGCCTCGTGCACGGCTTGAACGGCGGCGACGCCTTCTTCAACCGCATGGGCGCCACCGTGACCGAGCGCACCTTCTGCGGCGAGGGCTCCTGCACCGCGTGGCTGCTCACCGTCGGCCCGACCGCCGGCCTCGACCCGGACAGCTACATCCACTCCAAGTACATCGTGATCTGGGCCTGCAACTCGGTCTCGACGAACCTGCACCACTGGGCCATCGTCAAGGACGCCCAGAAGAAGGGCGCCAAGGTCGTCGTCATCGACACCTACGCCTCGCGCACCGCCAAGGCGGCCGACTGGCACATCGCCCCGAAGCCCGGCACCGACGGCGCGCTCGCCATGGCGCTGATCAACTCGATCATCGCGCAGGGCCTCGTCGACCAGGACTACGTCGACAACCACACGGTCGGCTTCGCGGAGCTGAAGGAGCGGGCCGCGCCCCGCACGCCGGAATGGGCCGCCGCGATCACCGGCGTCCCGGCCGAGGACATCCGCACGCTCGCCCGCGAGATGGCGACCGAGCAGCCGGTCGGCATCCGCATGGGCGTGGCGCTAGAGCGGCATTACGGCGGCGGCCAGACCATCCGTGCCGTCACCTGCATCCCGGCGCTGACTGGCGCGTGGCGTCACGTCGGCGGCGGCGTCACCCAGTTCGGCGTGTGGGAGCATCCCTACAAGTTCGACGTGATGTGCCGGCCCGACCTGATCCCGGAGGGGACCCGCGTCGTGTCGAACCTGCAGATCGGGCGCGCGCTCACCGGCGAGCTGAAGCTCGACCCGCCGATCCTGTCGATGATGTGCTGGAACTCGAACCCCGTCACGCAGGCGCCCGAGACCGATAAGATCGTCGAGGGGCTGATGCGCGAGGACCTGTTCATGGTCTCGGCCGAGCACTTCATCTCCGACACGGCGTCCTACGCCGACATCCTGCTGCCCGCCACGATGGGCGCGGAGATGGAGGACATGATCCTGTCCTGGGGCCACCTCTACCTGACCTACAACACCAAGTGCGCGGACGCGCCCGGCGAGGCGATCCCGAACAACGAGATCTTCCGCCGGCTCGCGGCCCGGCTCGGCTACGCGGAGGAGAACTTCACGTGGTCGGACAGCGAGTGCCTCGAGCACTACGTCGACTGGTCGTCGCCGGCCTGCGAGGGCATCGACCTCGCCTACATGCGCGAGCACGGCTTCGCCCGCCTCAAGGTCGGCACGCCGGACGACCGGGCGCCGCACCGGGAGGGCAACTTCCCGACGCCGACCGGCAAGTGCATGCTGAAGGTGGAGGGCGCCACGAACTTCGTCGCGCCGCCGTTCCGGCAGATGTACGAGGGCTTCCAGCCCGGCGAGGCGCTCGATCCCCTGCCCGACTACCTCGGCCCGCGGGAATCCCACGCCAACGACCCGGAGCTGGCCAGGCGCTTCCCGCTCAACATCGTCTCGCCCAAGAGCCACTACTTCCTGAACTCCTGCTACGCCAACATGGAGGACAAGCAGAAGGGCCAGGGCGAGCAGTTCGTACTGATCAGCCAGGCCGACGCCGACGCCCGCGGCATTCGCGACGGCGACAAGGTGCAGGTCGCCAACGACCGCGGCGCCTTCAAGGGCGTGGCCCGCATCACCGACGACGTGACGGCCGGCATCGTGGTCGCGACTTTGGGCTACTGGCGCCAGCTCAACGAGGGCACGGTCAACAGCATCTCGTCGGGCGCCTTCAGCGACATGGGCCACGCGCCCTCGTTCTCGGACAACCTCGTCGAGGTCGTTCGGGCGAACTGAGGGCGTCGCCGGCCGTGCGGCCAGCAGGCGCCCCACGGGGCGCGTGCTGCCTGCGGACGGCGCCCCGGGCTTGGCCGGATGCGGCGGATGTGCGAGGCCTCGTCGGCGGTTGCGGGCGGACGCGCGGGGCGGCCGAGCCCCGGAGGGGGAGGCCATGGAACTCCTGATCGTCGACGACCACCCGCTGTTCCGCGAGGCGCTCGCCAGCACGATCGGCCTGTCCGATCCCGACGCGGTGCTGCACGAGGCCGACGGGATCGCGGCGGCCTGCGCGATGCTGGCCGCCCATCGCGGCATCGAGCTGACGCTGCTCGACCTGTCGATGCGGGGGGTGTCGGGCTTCGACGGGCTCGTCACCATCCGCGCCCGGTTTCCGCGCGTGCCGATCCTGGTGGTGTCGGGGCACGAGGATCCGCGCATCATGCGCGAGGCGCTGCACCACGGGGCGGCCGGCTATGTGCCGAAGGCGGTCGACAAGGCGACGCTGACGCGGGCGATCCGGGACGTGCTCGCCGGCGCGCTCGCGATTCCCGAAGGCCTCGCCGAGGCCGGGCCGCCCGCCCGCGGCGCCGCGCGGAAGGCGCCGCTCGCCGAGCGCATCGCCCGGCTCACCCCGCAGCAGATGCGGGTGCTGCTGATGATCCGCCAGGGCAAGCTCAACAAGCAGATCGCACACGCGCTCCAGGTCGGCGACTCGACCGTGAAGGCCCACGTGTCCGAGATCCTGCGCAAGCTCGAGGTGATCAGCCGGACGCAGATCGTGATCGACACCGCGTCGCTCGACTTCGACCGCCCGCAGGACGGCCATGCCGGCTGAGCGCGCGCGGTCTTCGCACCACACGCGATCTTGAGATCCGGCAGTTTCCTGCCGATCCGAGCGATCTTTGCAGCCTATGATAGCAACGGCCCGGTCCGGCCTTAACATGCGTCAACCGGACCGGCACGATCGACTGGTGCTTCGCCGGCGGAGCCCGGCCCTGTAGGCTCCCGACCCCGGTGCGACCTTTGCGACGACGCTCGGATCGCGCGGCTGATCCGCCGGTTGCCCTGCCGGATCGACGCCCCATCTTCCCCGTCGAGGGCGGCGTCAGCGAACAGGATCGACCGTGACCGTTTTTCGAACCATCCGTTTCCGCGGGCTCGCCCTCGCGGGCGCCCTCGCCGTGGCGCTGCCCGCCCTGGCCCACGCGCAGGAGATGCCGCGGATCGACCGCGCCCACAACGCCCTGCTGATCCACGGCAACTTCTGCGGCCCGGGCAACCGCGGGCCGGGGCACCCGCCGGTGGACGCCCTCGACCTCGCCTGCGCCCACCACGACGCCTGCACGCCGGACCGCGCCTCGGGCCGGCTGCCGCACTGCGCCTGCAACGACCGCCTGCGCGAGGAGGCCGGCCTCGTCGCCCACGATCCGCGCACGCCGCAGACCGTCCGCGACACCGCGCAGTTCATCTCCGACGGCGCCGACCTGCTGCCCTGCGACGACTGATCCGGCCCGACGCCGCCTCGGCCCGGCGGCCGCCCCCGCCGGGCCGCCGCCGCGGGCCGGGCGCCGCTCAGGTGTGGGCGAAGATGTCGACCTCGGGCCAGCCGTCGAGGTCGAGCCGGGCGCGGGTCGGCAGGAAGGCGAAGCAGGCCTCGGCGAGATCCGTGCGGTTCTCGCGCGCCAGCATCCGGTCAAGGCGGTCGCGCGCGGCGTGGAGGTGGAGCACGTCGGAGGCGGCGTACTCCACCTGCGCCGGCGTCAGCGTCTCGGCGCCCCAGTCGGAGGATTGCTGCGCCTTCGACAGGTCGACCCCGACGCATTCGCGGACCACGTCCTTGAGCCCGTGCCGGTCGGTGTAGGTGCGCGCGAGCTTCGAGGCGATCTTGGTGCAGTAGACCGGCGCCGGCATCACCCCGAGCGCCCGGTACAGCACCGCGAGGTCGAACCGCGCATAGTGGAAGATCTTCCGCACCCCCGCATCGGCCAGGATGCCCGCCAGCACCGCGGGCACCGGCCCATCGCGAAGGATCTGCACGACGTCGGCCGAGCCGTCCCCCTTCGAGACCTGCACGACGCAGAGCCGGTCGCGATGCGGGTTGAGCCCCAGCGTCTCGGTGTCGACGGCGATCGCCGCCCCCGGCTCATACCCGGCCGGCAGGTCGCCGCGATGCAGGCGGATGGTGTGGCTCGGCATGGTTTTCGGGCTTTTGGGGGTGGGGGGTTTTTCGGCGGGTATCATCCGCTGGGGTGGGGGACAAGGTTGAGGGGACGCGGGTTCGACGGGCTTGAACGAGGGCTATGGGAGGGACGGAGTTCGGCCTTTGGTCCGAAAGCGGGCGTTCCGCATGCGACTCTACTCAGATGCTCAGGCGCCGTTCGACCTAAAGCAAAACCGGTTACGCGCCCTTTGATTACTTCATCCAATAATTAGATTTTATCATGTTGCAAAAATAGAATTTATTGATATTTAGCGACAATCCAATGACCGTCTTCGAACATCATCTTAGCTTCCTCCAAGCTTTCCCCTCTACCTCCGCGTATATAGGTTAGTATCAACTCACATCCATGACCCCGTGCATTCACGAAACGGCGCGAGGGCAGCGATGTCTTTAAATCAGTTCGATTGAATGGCTCGTTTTTGTCGGCCAACTCTCCGAAAGCAGTCACTGCTTCCTTGGGCATGTCTCGACGAAAGGGGATCGGCACCCATTGATCGGCTGGATAAGGGCACGATAGTCCAGACATAGCGATGAGAAGAAAAAACATCAGCGAAGTCCCGCTAGATTTTATTAAAACTAATGATCAGAAATTGATAGAGGTTTCAGGAATGAACCTTCCTACAGTCCTTTTGCCAAATATTCCGATCGTCCGACGCTGCTTCACCCAAAACTGGAGCGGACCTTTCTCGGGCGCGAGAATGGTCGAAAGCGGTCAATGGAACTCTGTCAAGCGCCAACACTCTCCACTCCCGGCGCGCGGCCAATCCCCGCGCGCCGGCCCAAACTCCCAAAAATTCACTTCTGCTTGGCGATGACCTTGTCCTTGATGCCGTCGTAGACCGACTGCGAGAGGATCTTCTTCTGCACGAGGTCGTCCTTGCCCTTGTAGGGGCGGCCCTTGATGATCGCGGCCGAGCGGGCGGCGCCGATGCCGGGGAGCGCGTCGAGCTCGGCGGCGGAGGCGCTGTTGAGGTCGAGCAGGGCGCCCTTGGCGGCGTTCGGCGCGCCGGCAACGGGGGCCGAGGGCTTCATCGGGGCGGCCGGGGCGGCGGGCGCGGTCGCCGCGGGCTTGGTCGGGGTCGCGGGGGCGGGGCTCTGCGCCAGCGCCGGCGCGGCGGCGAGGCAGGCGAGAACGGCGAGGGTGCGCAGGAACTGAGTGGCCATGGTGGTCCTCCCGAAGGAACGGCGGCCCGGTGCCCGGCGCCGACGGCCTGGGGTGTGGGCCGGCGCGCTTGAACCGCGGCTTAACGCTGCGACACGCCGCCTCAGGCGCCGGTTCCAATCCCGAGCGGGCGCATCCGTTCCGTCATCGGGGCCCGGCGGCCGTCAGGGGCGCATCGCGGCGAAGCGGGCGAGGCATTGCGGCGAAATCCGCATCCCGTTCGGCACCGGGCCGGTCGGCGGCGGGCGGCGCACGCAGGTCTCGAGGTAGGCGAGCGCGGCCTCGAGCACGGTCTCGCTGAACGGCTTCGAGATCACCGCCGTCGCCCCCTCCATCTCCTCGGTGAGCTGGCGCGCGTTGGCGGTCATGAAGGCGGCGGTGATGCCGGCGCGGTCGCGGATCGCCTGCGCCACCTCGATCCCGGACGAGCCGTCGGCGAGCCGCAGGTCGATCAGCACCAGCTCGGGCCGGCACGCCTCGATCTGGGCGATCGCCTCGGCGGCGGTCATGGCGGTGCCGACCACGCGGTGCCCGGCCTCCTCGAGCATCATCTCGATCTGCATGAGGATGAGGGCCTCATCCTCCACCACCAGGATCCGCAGCGGTTCGGTCACGGCGTCTCCGAACTGTCCGCCGTCTCGCGCGGCAGGCGTATGTTGACCGTGGTCCCCGGCTCGTTCGACTGCCAGGCGATGCTGGCGTTCAGCTGCCGGCACAGGGTGCCGATGAGGCGCTTGCCGAAGGAGCGCTTCTCCATCACCTCGATCGGCATGCCGATGCCGTCGTCGGCGATCTTGATGGCGAAGTACTTGCCGTCCGGCGCGACCGTGACGGAGAGCCGGCCGGGGCGCTCGTCGGGGAAGGCGTGCTTGAGCGCGTTGGTGATGAGCTCGTTCATCATCAGCGCCACCGGCGGCGCCTTGGAGACCGGCACCTCCACCGTCTCGAGGTCAAGGTGCAGGCGGATGCCGTCGCGGCCGGAGCCGCGCACCAGGTCGTTGGAGAGGTCGCGGGCGAACTCGGCGACGTCGAAGCGCTCGACGTCGTTCGACTGGTACAGCCGCCGGTGCACGGTGCCGAGCGCCTCGACGCGGGTCAGCATCATCTCCATCGCCGCGCGCGCCGACGGGTCGGTGATCGCCTTGGTCTGCATGGCGAGCAGGGCGGCGATCATCTGGAGGTTGTTCTTGACCCGGTGGTCGACCTCGTGGACCAGCATCGTCTGCGTCGCGAGCGACTGGCTGAGATCGTGGGTGCGCTTGGCGACCTCGGCCTCGAAATGCGCCTTCTCCTGCTCGACCCGCATGTGCGCGTCGACGCGGTCGGTCACGTCGAGCTGCGAGGCGAAGAAGTAGGGCACCTCGCCGGCCTCGTTGGTGACCGGGCTGAGGTACAGCGCGTTCCAGAACGGGGTGCCGTCCTTGCGGTAGTTCAGGATGTCGATGGCGATGTCGCGCCCCGCCGTCACCGCCTCGCGGATGAGCGCGACGGCGCCGCGGTCGGTGCCCGCGCCCTGCAGGAAGCGGCAGTTGCGGCCCATGATCTCGTCGCGGGCGTAGCCGGTCATCCGCAGGAACGCGTCGTTGACGAACACGATCGGGTTGTCGGCCTGGCGCGGATCGGTGATGATCATCGCCATCCGCGTCGCGCGGACCGCGGCGGCGAACGGGTCGCCCTTGCCCTGCTCGGTGTCCAGGCGGCCGGTCTGGCGCCACGCGTCGGACGATTCCATCGAACGTGATCTCTCTCAACGGGTCGTATCCGCCGTCGGGTCGGTCGGGGTCACCCCACGTGCCGGCGGGACTTCAGGAGGCGGGGCGCCCGGTTCGTAATGCGAACAGCCGGGCGGCCCCGAAGCTTAACGGGGCATGGACGGGAAAAGGTTCAAAGAATTCTGCCCCCGCCCGACTTTCTTCCGCGTGGCACGCATCTTCGCCGGCCCCGGCTCAGGTTGCGCCCGCGGCATCATACCCCGCCGTCGGCAAGTATTGCGCCCCGCAGATGGCCGGCAACGGGCCGTCATCGTCGCACCATCCGGGGCCGTTCCCGAGCGGAGCGTCGCGCCGTTCCGGGGGCTCGCCGAGGGCGCGCGACGCCCCCTAGCCATGCCGGCCCGCCGCCGCTATAAGCGCTCCTTCGAATCTCCGTATCGAGCGGTGCGCGAGGCGATCCCGATCGGGAGACGCCCGGGCGCCGCTTTGGCGCCAGACCGCAAGGATTTCCCGTCATGGCCGTTCCGAAGCGCAAGACCTCCCCCTCCCGCCGCGGCATGCGCCGCTCGGCCGACGCCCTCAAGGCGCCGACCTACGTGACGGACAAGGATTCGGGCGAGCTGCGCCGCCCCCACCACATTGACCTGAAGACCGGCATGTATCGCGGCCGCCAGGTCCTGAACGTCAAGTCGACCGAGGCCTGAGACGGCCGTCCGGGATCAGGCCGTGAGCCGCGCCGTCTCGGCGTAGCGCGCGGCGGCGATCCCGGTGCGCTCCAGCCGCGACGGCCGCAGGGTCGGGTCGGATTCGACGATCATCTGCGTCAGGAAGCCTGCGAGCGGCCGCGTGCCGCCGCGGGCTTTTTGCGTGGCCGCGTCCTCCGGCGCCTCGGCCCGCCCGCCGGCAATCGCCACCAGGGCGCGGGAGGGCTCGGCCGGCCGCGCCGGCTCCCGCGGCTCGGGCGCCTGCGGCCGCACGGTCGCCCGTACCGTCCCGACACGCCCGATTGTCCCGATCTGCATCATCGCCCGCATCTCCCGGCCCGGTCGGGGCCGGCGCTGCAAAGGTGGGGCCGATGTTAACGGTTCGTCAACCTTTTATCGGCACGCGCCTC
Organism: Methylobacterium sp. E-025; assembly: GCF_022829705.1. Taxonomy (NCBI): domain Bacteria; kingdom Pseudomonadati; phylum Pseudomonadota; class Alphaproteobacteria; order Hyphomicrobiales; family Methylobacteriaceae; genus Methylobacterium; species Methylobacterium sp. E-025. Next base: position 87,784 of record NZ_JAKSYR010000066.1, on the reverse strand, counting down.
TCCCCTCCCCCGCACCCAAGTCGGGCCTGCCCGACCTGGGCACACGGGGTGCGGATCTCGGGCAAGCCCAAGATCCGTCGGGGGGCGGGAAGAGATCCCTACTTCTTCGCCAGCGCCTCGAGGCGCTCCTGCATCGCCAGCATCTGGCGCTTGAGGTCGTCGAGGTCGCTGCCGGCGGCGGCGGCCGGCGCGGGCGGGGCGGCCTGCCCGGCATGGGTGCCGGCGTTCGTCACGCCGGGCGGGGTGAAGCCGGTGAACATCTTCATGGCGTCGCCGAAGAAGCCCATGTTGGCCCGCACCTGCTGCTCGATGGCGCTCTGGAACGCCGACGAGCCGAAGCCGGTCGAGAACTTCTCGCGCAGGCCGTCCTGGTCACGCGCGAAGTTCGCCATCGAGAACTCGAGGAAGCTCGGCACCATCGTGCGCATGCTGTCGCCGTAGAAACGGATCAGCTGGCGCAGGAACGCCACCGGCAGGAGGTTGTCGGCGCCGGCCTTGTTCTCCTGCTCGAAGATGATCTGCGTCAGCACCGAGCGGGTGATGTCGTCGCTGGTGCGCGCGTCGTAGACGACGAAGTCCTCGCCGTTCTGCACCATCGTCGAGAGGTCCTCGAGGGTGACGTAGGTCGAGGTTCCGGTGTGGTACAGGCGCCGGTTGGCGTACTTCTTGATGACGGTCTGTTGTGCCTTGACGCTGTCCGCCATCTCTGCGGCCTCTCCCCGATCGCGCGACGACCACGGCCGGGCCCCCGCCGCCGGGAGCCGCCCACGCGCCGATCTCGACCTTAAGGCTTTCAGCCGGCGACGAAAATAGCAATCTGGCGCCTTTTCCCGCGGAATAATGCTAATTCCCGGCGCGTCCCGGGTCGCCCGAGCGAGCAGCCGCCGCCCGCCGAGCGTCACGCCCGGCGGTTCAGCCTTCTTGACTTCGATCGAGCGAGGCCCTTCATCCGGGGGAACGGCATTTTCGAGCGCGCGATCTCCAAGACGCGCCGGCCGACCACGAGGAGAACGTTTCAGATGGCAAGCGAAGACATCGTCATCGTCGGCGCGGCGCGCACGGCGGTTGGTTCGTTCGGCGGCGCCTTCAACACGGTGCCCGCGCACGAGCTCGGCAAGGTGGCGATCAAGGCCGCCCTCGAGCGCGCCGGCGTCTCCCCCGACGACGTGGACGAGGTGATCTTCGGCCAGGTGCTCACCGCCGGCGCCGGCCAGAACCCCGCCCGCCAGGCCGCCATCGCCGCCGGCATCCCCGAGAAGGCCACCGCCTGGGGCGTCAACCAGGTCTGCGGCTCGGGCCTGCGCACCGTCGCCATCGGCATGCAGCAGATCGCCAACGGCGACGCCACCGTCATCGTCGCCGGCGGCCAGGAGTCGATGTCGCTCGCCCCCCACGCGCAGTACCTGCGCGGCGGCCAGAAGATGGGCGACGTCAAGCTCGTCGACACCATGATCAAGGACGGGCTCTGGGACGCCTTCAACGGCTACCACATGGGCACCACCGCCGAGAACGTGGCGCAGGCCTTCCAGCTCACCCGCGAGCAGCAGGACCAGTTCGCCACCCGCTCGCAGAACAAGGCCGAGGCCGCCCGCAAGGAGGGCCGCTTCAAGGAGGAGATCGCCCCGGTCACCGTCCAGGGCCGCAAGGGCGACGTGGTCGTCGACACCGACGAGTACATCCGCGACGGCGCGACGGTGGAGGCGATGGCCAAGCTGAAGCCGGCCTTCTCCAAGGACGGCACGGTGACGGCCGCCAACGCGTCCGGCCTCAACGACGGCGCCGCCGCGATCGTGCTGATGTCGGCCTCGGAAGCCGAGCGCCGCGGCATCACCCCGCTCGCCACGATCAAGTCCTGGGCGACCGCCGGCGTCGACCCCAAGGTCATGGGCACGGGCCCGATCCCGGCCTCGCGAAAGGCGCTCGACAAGGCCGGCTGGAAGCCCGCCGACCTCGACCTGATCGAGGCGAACGAGGCCTTCGCCGCCCAGGCGCTCGCGGTGAACAAGGACATGGGCTGGGACGACGCCAAGGTGAACGTCAACGGCGGCGCCATCGCCATCGGCCACCCGATCGGCGCATCCGGCGCCCGCGTCCTCGTCACCCTGCTGCACGAGATGAAGCGCCGCGACGCCAAGAAGGGCCTCGCCACCCTGTGCATCGGCGGTGGCATGGGCGTCGCCATGTGCATCGAGCGCGCGTGAGCCACAGCTCTCCGGAGCCGAAAATCCGGCTTTAGGCCGGACGCAAAACATTTCGCGTGCGGACGCCATCCGCACGCGGCATGACGGCACCATCCGCGGGCCGGAGGCGACGCCCGTCGCACCCGGCCCGATCGCGACCGAGAACACGTTCAAGAAACTGGAGGAAACCATGGCTCAGCAACGCGTCGCCCTCGTCACCGGCGGCACCCGCGGCATCGGCGCGGCGATCTCGAAGGGTCTGGCGGCCAAGGGCTACAAGGTCGCCGCCAACTACGGCGGCAACGACGAGGCGGCTCAAAGCTTCAAGGCCGAGACCGGCATCCCGGTGTTCAAGTTCGACGTCGGCGACTTCGCCGCCTGCGAGGCCGGCATCAAGGCGGTCGAGGCCGAGGTCGGCCCCGTCGACGTGCTGGTGAACAACGCCGGCATCACCCGCGACGGCCTGTTCCACAAGATGACCTTCGAGAAGTGGCAGGCGGTCATCAAGACCAACCTCGACTCGGCCTTCACCGTGACCCGCCCGGTGATCGAGGGCATGCGCAACCGCGGCTTCGGGCGCATCATCCTGATCTCGTCGATCAACGGCCAGAAGGGCCAGATCGGCCAGGCCAACTACTCGGCCGCCAAGGCCGGCGTGATCGGCTTCGCCAAGGCGCTGGCCCAGGAGAGCGCCGCGAAGGGCATCACCGTCAACGTGATCGCGCCGGGCTACATCGCCACCGACATGGTGATGGCGGTGCCCGAGGACGTGCGCAACAAGATCATCTCGACGATCCCCGTCGGGCGGCTGGGCGAGGCCGAGGAGATCGCCCGCGCGGTCGAGTACCTCGCCGCCGAGGATTCGGGCTTCATCACCGGCTCGACCCTGACGATCAACGGCGCCCAGTACATCGCCTGAGCGACGGCGCGGGGGGCCGCCCGGGTCCCCCGCCCGGACCGGGTCCGCGGCCGCCCGACGCTTCCCGCCCCGGCATCGCCGGCGCGATCGGGCACCGCCGCCGGCTGCGGATGCGGCGGCGGGACGCAGGGGGGTTCTAGCCGGATCTGCCCGTCGCGGTGCCTATAGGCCAATGCACGCCGGCCGCTTTTTGCGCGCTCAACCCGCGATTGCTTTAATCGCTGGTGAGGAATCAGGCCCATGATGCGCGAAAGGGCGGATCGCGGGCGGCGAAGCACATCCATGAAGACGATCCTGGTCCTCACCGATCAGCCCGAGCGCGGCCGGAGGCTCGCCGGGCAGCTCCGACCGCTCGGCGAGCCGCTGGTGATCGACCTGCTGGATCCCTACCAGTCCCGGAACGCGCCCGACCTGTCCCAGGTGGTCGCCGTGGTCGGCGACGCCTCGCTGGCCCATTCGCAGCAGGTCTCAGGCCTGCACCGGTACATGCACCGGCTCGGCCCGGGGCGCGTCCCCTTCCTCTGCGTCCTCCACGAGGACACGCCCCGGGCGCACCTGCAGGCGCAGGCCCTCGGCGCGACCCGCACGCTCCGCGCCGACGCGGTGCTGCGCGAGCTCGTGCCGGCCCTGCGCGCCGTCGTGCCGGCGCCCTCGGTCGACGCGCCGGCGCCATCGCCCGCACCGGACGCCGCGCTTCCCTCCGCGCCCCCTTCCGCGCCCGACGGCGGCCGGACCGCGGTGCGGGCCGCCATCGCCGAGGCCGACACCGCGCTGACGCGGATCTTCGACCTCGGCCGCGCCGGCCGCGCCCCGGCCCCGGCGATGGCGGCGGCGGGCGCGGACCTCGTGGTCGGCGCCCTCAACAAGGCCGACATCCGCGGTTGGCTCGACGTGGTCTGGCGCTTCGACGACGCGACGCACCAGCACTGCCTGCTGGTGGCCGGCCTCGCGGCGGGCTTCGCCCGGCAGCTCGGCCTGCGCACGCAGGATTGCCGCGACCTGACCCAGGCCGCGCTGCTGCACGACCTCGGCAAGGCCCGCATCCCGCTGGCGATCCTCAACAAGCCGGCCCGCCTCGACGAGGCCGAGATGGCGGTGATGCGGACCCATCCGGTGCTGGGCATCGAGATGCTGCAGGGCCAGGACTACCCGGCGGCGATGCTCGCGGTGGTGCGCTCCCACCACGAGGCGCTCGACGGCTCGGGCTATCCGGACGGGCTGGCCGCGCGGCAGATCCCCGACCTCGTGCGCCTGATCACGGTCTGCGACATCTACGGGGCGCTGATCGAGCGGCGGCCCTACAAGCGCCCGCTCTCGGGCGAGGCCGCCTACGACCTCCTCCGCGGCATGACCGGCAAGGTCGACCCGGATCTCGTCAACGCCTTCAAGCCGATCGCGGAAGCCGTCGGCAGCACCATCGCCAGCGCGAGCGCCGCCTGACGTCTCTGCCCCGGGCGAACCGATCGACGCGGATCGCGTCGGCTCGACCTGCACGATGCGTGAGTGCCTTGGGCCGGCGAGGGAAGGCCCCGCGCCGCGTCCGGTCGCGCGACAGGCGGCGTGAGCCCGCGCGATCGCCCGACGGACAACGTCAGGCATGACGCTTGGCCCCGGCCACGCACAGGACGACCACGGCGGTGGCGAGCAGCATGCCCGGCGCCACGGGCTCGTGCAGCAGGAGGCCGGCCAGCGCCAGGCCGAGGAACGGCTGCAGCAGCTGGAGCTGGCCGACGCCGGCGATGCCGCCGAGCGCCAGCCCGCGATACCAGAACACGAAGCCGACGAGCATGCTGAACACCGAGACGTAGGCGAGCGCCGCCCAGGCCGGCCAGCCGACGTCCCACGCCTCCGGCAGGGTCGCGAGCGCCAGCGCGAGGGTGACAGGCAGCGACAGCACCAGCGCCCAGGAAATGACCTGCCAGCCGCCGAGCCGGCGCGACAGCGCGGCCCCCTCGGCGTAGCCGAGGCCGCAGAGCAGGATCGCGGCCAGCATCGACAGGTCGCCGGCGAGCGACCCGGCCCCGCCCTGCGCCAGGGCGAAGCCCGCGACCGCGAGGCCGCCGAGGCCGGAGAACAGCCAGAAGGCGGGCCTGGGCCGCTCGCCGCCGCGCAGCACGCCGAACACGGCCGTCGCCAGCGGCAGCAGGCCGAGGAAGACGATGGAATGGGCCGTCGTGACGTGCCGGAGCGCCAGCGCGGTGAGCAGCGGGAACCCGATCACCACGCCGAGCCCGACGATCGCCAGCGGGCCGAGGTCGCGCCGCAGCGGCCGCGGCGCGCGCAACGCCAGCAGCAGCCCCGCCCCGAGCAGCCCCGCGATCGCGGCGCGGGCCGCGGTGAGGAACAGCGGCGCGAAGCCGGCCACCGCCACCCGCGTCGCCGGCAGCGAGGCGCTGAAGATGAGGATGCCGAGGAGCCCGCTGCCCCAGCCCGCATGAGTCGCCCGGGCCGGGATCGTCGATGTCGAATTCGTCGGTTTGAGGATCGTCCGCATCGCGTTCGCCGTCCCGCCGGCCGCTCCGGCTGCGCCCGCGCCTTGACAACCACCCCAGGCCCATGCCGTCAAATGCCCAAAACCTCGCTTTTCATGCGAATCGGGCATGATGAACCCCGCCCATCTCGACCTGTTCCGCGCGGTGCTGCGCCATGGCGGCATGACGCGGGCGGCCGAGGCGCTCGGCATCGGCCAGCCGCACGTGAGCCGCGCGGTCGCGCAGCTCGAGCGCGACCTCGGCTTCCCGCTGTTCCTGCGCGGGCACGGCAGCGCGGTGCCGACCGCGGAGGGCGAGGCCTTCGCCCGCGAGGTGGAGCGCACCTATGCCGGGCTCGACCACCTGCGCGAGGCCGCCCGCCGCATCCGCGAGATGGGCACCGGGCCGCTGCGCATCGCCTGCCAGCCGTCGCTCGTCGCCCGCCTGCTGCCGCGGGCGATCGGCCGCCTCCGGGCGGCGCATCCCGAAGCCCGGGTGGCGGTGCACGTGCCGGCGCCGGACACGATCTGGTCCTGGGCCGCCTCCGGCCAGTGCGATCTCGGCCTGGTGCGCCCGCGCTCCGGCCATGTGGGGGTGATCGCCGAGCCGTTCCTGACGGTCGACGCGGTCTGCGCCCTGCCCCGGCGCCATCCGCTGGCGGGCGGGCGCGCGATCACGGTCCAGGACCTCGCCGACGTGCCGCTGATCGCCGGCGCGCCCGGCGACTTCCAGCAGGCGGTGGAGGCGGCGTTCCGCGACGCCGGCCTGGCGCCGCGCTTCGGCCCGACGGCGCAGTACACCGCCGCCCGCTGCGGCCTCGTCGCCGAGGGGCTGGGGCTGGCCATCGTCGACCCGGTCGCCGCCCGCGACCTCGCCCTGCCGATCGTGCTGCGCCCCTTCCGCCCCCGCCTGCCGATCGCGACCCTGCTGATCCGCCCGGCGAAGCCGCCGGGCCTCCTGGCGGAACGCCTGATCGGCTTCCTGCACGCGGCGCGCGACGCGGACGGCTTCTCGGCGGGGTGAGGAAGATGCGTGGTTCCGGGATGCCGTCCGACCGGGCCTGCCCCGCGCCAAAACCCCGTTGCCCTCGCCCGCGGGTCCGTGGGAGAGCGGAATCCCTTCCGCGATCACGGGTCTCGCGCGATCTCCTCCTCCTCCGCCACCCTCCTCGGCTGCGGCGCGATCCTGCTGTGGTCGCTGCTGGCGCTGTTCACCGCGGCGTCGGGGGCGGTGCCGCCGTTCCAGCTCGCGGCGATGACGTTCGCGCTCGGCGGCCTCGTCGGCTGCGCGAGCTGGCTGTCGCGCCGGGGCGGGATCGCCGCCGGCCTCGCGTCCCTGCGCCAGCCCTGGCCGGTCTGGGCGCTCGGGGTCGGCGGGCTGTTCGGCTACCACGCCCTGTACTTCGCCGCCCTGCGGCTGGCGCCGCCGGCCGAGGCCGGGTTGATCAACTATCTCTGGCCGCTGCTGATCGTGCTGTTCTCGGCGCGGCTCCCCGGCGCCGGCGGGCTGCGGCCCGGCCACCTCCTCGGCGCGGTGCTCGGGCTCGCCGGCGTGGTGGCGCTGTTCCTCGGCCGCGGCGACCTTCGCGGCGCCGCTGCGGGCTTCCTCTCGGACGCGGCCTTGCCGGGCTATGCGGCCTCGCTCGCCGCGGCCTTCGTCTGGGCGGGCTACTCGGTGCTGTCGCGCCGGGTCGGCGCGGTGCCGACGGATGCGGTCGCCGGCTTCTGCCTCGCCACCGCCGCGCTCAGCCTCGCCTGCCACCGCGCCTGGGAAGTGACGGCGTGGCCGGCGGGCGCGCTGCAATGGGGCGCCGTCGCGGCCCTCGGCCTCGGCCCGGTCGGGGCGGCGTTCTACCTGTGGGACATTGGCTGCAAGCGCGGCGACATCCGCCTGCTCGGCGTCGCGGCCTACGCCGCGCCGGTGCTCTCGACGCTGATCCTCGTCGCCGCGGGCTACGCCGCCGCGACCCCGGTGCTCGGCCTCGCCTGCGCGCTCATCGTCGCCGGGGCGCTCGTCGCGCTGCGGGCCTCGCGCCGCGGGACGTGAGCGGGAGCGGCGTCGCGTCCGCATCGACGATCCGCGGCGCCGCCTTCCCTCTCCCGGCCCGCGGGGCGAGGGGATGCGCGGCCGTCGTCTCGGCGGCCCGGCCCGGACGCGCCCGGGTCACCGCGGCGTCGGGCGCCAGTCAGGCGGGGCCATCTCGAAGCCGGCGAAGTCGAAGGCGGGGGAGACCGTGCAGCCGACCAGCGTCCAGGCGCCGAGGCTGGTCGCCGTCTGCCAATGGCCCTCGGGGACCACCAGTTGCGGCCGCTGCCCGCGCGCCAGGTCCGGGCCGAGATGGTGGGCGGCGGCGTCGTGGCCGTTCGGGCTCACGGTCAGCACCAGCGGCGCGCCGGCGTGCCAGTGCCAGATCTCGGCGGCGTCGACGCGGTGCCAGGCCGAGACCTCGCCGACGTCGAGCAGGTAGTAGATCGCGCTGCCGACCGAGCGGCCCCCGACCAGGCGCGGATCGCGGAAGGTCTCGCGGTAATGCCCGCCCTCCGGGTGGGGCCGAAGCCCGAGCGCCGCGATCACCCCGGCCGCCGTCATCTCCGCCATGGTTCCTCGCATCCTTCGATCAGGCTCGGTCCGGGGACCGTGGTGGCACATTCAGCACGCGCTTGCCTCGGCCGAAAAGGCTGTCGCACTCGCGCCTCGTGCCGGCGAGGCGCGGATCCCCTCTCCCGTTCGGGAGAGGGACAGGTCTTTCCGGACAGGTCGTACCCCTCACCCCAACCCTCTCCGGGACGGGAGAGGGGGCCGTCCTGCGCCTGGAACGAGCCATCCGGGGCCGTCCTGCGGAGATGCGCGCACGACAACCCGCGTCAGGCGCGGGAAGAACGCGGCGAGCCTCCGCCAGAACCCCGCGCCTACTCGGCGATGGCGCCCTGCGGGACGTGGAAGCCGGGCGGGGCCTTCGGGGCCGCATCCTTGCGCGGCGCGGGTTTCGCCGGCCTCCGCGCGGCCGCTTTCGCCGGTTCCTGGCCGGCGCCGCTCGGGTCGGGCGCGCCGTCCGCCGGCCCAGCCTCGAGAGCGTTGCCCTGCGCGTTCCCCTTGGTGTTGCCCTTGGTGTTGCCCTTGGCGTTGCCCTTGGCGTTCCCCCTGCCCGCCCCCTTGCTCGCCCCTTGGCCGTTCCCCTTGGTCCCGCGTGCGACCACCGGCGGCGCGGCGACGGCGGGCGGGTCGATGCAGGCGCGGAAGGCGAGCGCGGCCAGCGGGGTGCCGTCCTCGGCCACGATCGGCAGCGGGTCGGGCAGGTCCGGCAGGCCGTTCTCCCAGCGGATCGGGGCGCCGAGCTGGGTTTCGAGGGCGGCGGGGGCGGGCCCGCGGCGCAGCGCCGTCAGGTCCGGCCCGTAGGCGGTGGCGGGCTTGGCCGCGATCACCACCTGCAGCACCTGGCTGGTTTCCGGCGTCAGCGGCCGCAGCGGGTTCGCGATGCTGGCGCGGCCGATCCGCGTCACCACCACGTCGAAGCCCTTGGCGCCCTCGAAGCGCGCCGCCCGCGCGCCGCAGGGTTGCAGCACCGCGAGGTCGGCGGCCGGGGTCGGCAGGGCCGGCTCGGGAGCCGGGGCAGGGACGGGCGCGGGGACAGGCGCAGGGGCGGCCGGCGCGGGCGGCGCGACTTGCGCCTGGGCCGGCGCCGCGGCGAGCCCGGCGGCCAGCAGCGCGAGCAGAAAGGTCCTCATCGCGGGTCGCCCTCCGTGCGATCGGGCCGGGCCAGGCGCGGCGCCTCCCGGCTCTCCGCCCGGATCGGCTCGAGGTCGAGCACCGCGCCGGAGCGGTCGATCGGGCTCGCGGTCGGGCCGATCTCGGCCAGCAGCAGCGCCTCGTCGGCGGCGTCGTGCTCGCTGTCGAGGCGCAGCGGTTCGCGCCGGCCGCGCGCGAGCAGCCGGAGCACCACCGTGCCGGCCACCGCGCAGGCCGCGACGGCCGCCAGGATCAGGAGCGTTTCCATTGCCCCGCAGCGTTAGCGCAAGCGGAGGCCGCATGCACCCCGGGGCACGCCTGCGACCGCACGCGGCCGGGATCCGCGGCGAGACCTTGGCCGGAGCGGAACGGTCCTTGCCTCTCCGGCCACGGGCCGCCGGCGCCTTGCACGCGCCGGGCGTCCCCGCCAAAAGCCGCCTGCCCCCGTCCTGCCGGAGCCTGACCGATGCGAACGCACGCCCATCGCGACCCGGAGGAGCTCGAAGGCCATCTCGTCGGGCTGATCGAGGCCTCGCGCGAGCAGGCGAGCGAGGATCCGTTCCGCAACCCCGTGCTGGCGGTGACGCTGGCGATCACCCGCCGGTTCGACCGGGACGAGATCGGCGAGGCCGACCTCGACGCGCTGTTCGTGCGCCTGCGGGCGCAGGCGCTGGCCGACCGCGCGGCGCGGCTGCGCGCCTACGTCGGCATCGAGGACCATCCCGATGCCGACGCGGCGATGCCAGCGCGCCTCGTCGCGGCGGTGCCCGACCGGCCCGGCGCCTTCGAGAGCTTCTGCGACCGGATCGCGCGCACCGCCTTCGCCGTGGTGTTCACCGCGCACCCGACCTTCGGCATGCCGAAGGCGGTGGCGGCCCTGCTCGCCGAGGCCGCGAGCCTCGACGACCCGGATGCGCGCGCGCCCCTGATCGAGAAGGCCGCCCGGCTCTCGACCCGGCCGGACGCGCCGATCACCCTCGACGGCGAGTTCGAGCAGGCCTGCGTGGCCGCCAACCACGGCCGCGAGGCGGTGGACGCGTTCAACGGCGCGCTGCTCGACGCCGCGCAGAGGCGCTGGCCCGACCGCTGGACCGAGCTGGTGCCGAAGCCCTTCGCCATCGCCAGCTGGGTCGGCTGCGACACCGACGGGCGCACCGACATCGGCTGGTGGGACACCCTGCGCTACCGCCTCGAATCCAAGCGCATGCAGCTCGACCGGGTGATGCGCCACCTCCCCGCCATCCCCGCCGCGAACGTGGTGCGGACGCTCGCCGAGCAGGCGCTGGCCGCCGTCAACCGCCAGCTCGCGGTGGCGCCGCGGCTCGGCGACAAGCCCTCGCTCGAGGCGGTGCACCGCTTCGCGCTGGCGCTGATCATCGAGCGCGAGCGGGCGCAGACCGATTCCGGCGCGCTGCTGGCCGGGCTCGCCGGCGCCGTCACCGCGGCCGAGACGGACGCCGACCGGCGCAGGATCGCGGTCCTGCGCTCGGGCATCGCCACGCACGGGCTCTCGAACGCGCTGCCGCATTTTCGGCTCAACGCCAGCCAGATCCACAACGCGGTCCGCCGGGTCATCGACCTCGAAGGCGAGCCGGCCGACGCCGCCCAGCGCCGCTCGCACCTCTCGGCGATCCACACGCTGCTCAACGACGTGCAGCCGGTGGCGGTGGATTTCGGCGCGCTCGCCGCCGAGCGCGCCTCCGCCGCCCGGCTGATGATGACGATCGCGCAGATCCTCAAGCACGTCGACGGCACGCACCCGGTGCGCTTCCTCATCGCCGAGACCGAGACCGGCTACACGCTGCTGGCCGCGCTCTGGCTCGCGCGCCATTACGGCATCGCCGACAAGCTCGAGATCACGCCGCTGTTCGAGACGGCGAGCGCCCTGGAGCAGGGCATCCGGGTGCTCGACGATGCGCTGCGCAACCCGCACTGGCGGCGCTACCTCAAGCGCATCGGCCGCCTCACCGTGCAGTTCGGCTATTCCGATTCCGGGCGCTACGTCGGCCAGCTCGCCGCCACCTTCTGGATCGAGCGGCTGCGCCTGCGCATCACCGAGATGCTGGTCTCGAACGGGCTCGCCGACGTCGAGCTGGCGATCTTCGACACCCACGGCGAATCGATCGGCCGCGGCGCCCACCCGACCTCCCTGCGCGACCGCCTCGCCTACCTCGCCCCCGAGGATGCGCGCGCGCGCAACCAGAAGGCCGGGATCAAGGTCCGCCTCGAATCGAGCTTCCAGGGCACCGACGGCTACCTGCTGTTCGGCTCGCAGGCGATCGCCGAGGCCTCGATCGCGCGGGTGGCCGAGCACGTCTACGCCCTCGACGTGGCCGAGGACGACGCCTTCCCCGACTACGCCCTCTCCGACGCGACCGAGGGCGCGGACGCCGCCGACGATCCCGTCTACGCCGAGACCGACTTCGCCCTCGAGTTCTTCACCGTCGTGCGCCAGGACATGGAGGCGCTGGTCGACGATCCCGGCTACGCCGCCCTGCTCGGCACCTTCGGCCCGGGGCTGATCGACCGCACCGGCTCGCGCCCGGTGGCGCGGCAGTCGGATTCGGGCGGGCCGGCACTGATCACCCATCCGCGCCAGATGCGGGCGATCCCCAACAACGCGATCCTGCAGCAGCTCGGCTACCTCGCCAACTCCCTGCACGGGCTCGGCCGCGCGGCGGGGCGCGCGCCCGACCTGTTCCGCGACATGCGCCGCGACTCGGTGCGGTTCTCCCGCGCCTTCCGCCTGGTCCAGCACGCGGCCTCGGTCGGCGACCTCGACGTGCTGCGCGCCTACATCGACACGCTGGACCCCGCGGTGTGGCTCGAGCGCGCCCGCCGCACCCAGAAGGACGGCCGGCGCGAGGAGCTGATCGTCATCGCCGGCGTCCTCGACCGCCTCGACCTCGCGCCGAACCTGCGCCGCCTGTTCGGGCGGCTGACCACCGACGCGCTGAGCCTGCAGGCCGCCGCCCCCGACCTGCGGAAGATGTCGGTGCGCCTCACCCTGCTCCACGCGATCCGCCTCGCGCTGATCCACCGGATCTGGTTCACCGCCGTCCACATCCCCGGCTTCCGGCCCCAGGCCGGCGTCAGCCGCGAGCAGCTGCTGGAGCGCTTCCTGCGCCTCGACATCGACGGCTGCCTGAAGCTCCTCGACGAGATCTTCCCCGTCACCCCCGACCCGACGCTCGGCCTCAACTTCGGCGAGCCGGCCGGCCCGCGCGACGTCGGCACCTACGAGGCCGAGCATTCCGGCCTGTTCCAGCCGATCGCCAAGATGTTCACCCAGGTGCGCGAGATCTCGGGGATGATCCAGCACGAGGTCGGCGCGTTCGGGTGAGGGGGCGCCACCCCCGTCATTCCGGGGCGCCGCAGGCGAGCCCGGAATCCGGAGCCGCCGAGGGTGCGGACTGAAGATCGACCTGCGGCACTGGATCCCGGGCTCCGCTGCGCGGCCCCGGGATGGCGGGGCGGAGCGGCGAACGATGCGGCCAGCCCGAGCCGCAGCCGCCTCACGCTCCCGTCACCACCAGCACCGTCCCGTCGATGCCCGTCACCCGCACCCGCGCGCCGGCGGGGAGGTCCGGGCCGGTGACGCGCCAGAGGGTGTCGTCGAAGCGGATGCGGCCGGCGCCGTCCTGGATCGGCTCGGCGAGCAGGCCTTCGCGACCGACGAGGCCGCGGTCGGCGCGGTTGAGGGTCGGGACGTGGTCGCGGCCGAGGCGGCGGGCGATGAGCACCGCGGCGACGGCGAGCCCGGAAAACAGCAGCAGCTGCGCCTGCCACGGCAGGGGCACGAGCGCCGCGACGAGGCCGGTGGCGAGCGCCGCGAGCCCGAGCCAGATCAGGAAGATGCCGGGCGCCGCCAGCTCGAGCCCGGCCAGCGCCAGGCCGGCGAGGATCCAGGCCCAGGCCGGACCCAGATCCGCGAAGGCGTTTGCCAAGATTTGAGACCAGGCGCCGGAGAAGCTCACGTCCGCGGCACCCCGACGCTGGGCGGCGCACCGGAGCGTGGGCGCGCGGGCGCCGCGCCCTCCCCGAACACCGACTTCGTGATCTCGGCGATGCCGCCCAGCGTCCCGGCGAGCGCCGCCGCCTCGATCGGCACCACGACGACCCGCTGGTTCGGGGCGGTGGCGATGGCGCGCACCGCCTCGACGTACTTCTCGGCCACCAGGAAGTTCGCCGCCGCGATGTCGCCCGCGGCGATCGCGGCGCTGATCATGCCGGTGGCCTTCGCCTCGGCCTCGGCCGAGCGCTCGCGGGCCTCGGCGTCGCGGAAGGCGGCCTCCTTGCGGCCTTCCGCCTCCAGGATCGCCGACTGCTTGCGCCCCTCGGCGCGCAGGATGTCGGCCTGGCGGTGGCCTTCCGCCTCCAGCACCGAGGCGCGCTTCTCGCGCTCGGCCTTCATCTGCCGGGCCATGGCGCCGGCCAGATCCGCCGGCGGCACGATGTCCTTGATCTCGATGCGGGTCATCTTCACCCCCCAGGGCGAGGCGGCGGCGTCCATCACCCTGAGCAGCCGCTCGTTGATCTCGTCCCGGTGCGAGAGCAGCTGGTCGAGGTCCATCGAGCCGACCACGGTGCGGATGTTGGTCATCGTCAGGGTGCGCGTCGCCACGTCGAGGTTGGAGATCTCGTAGGAGGCGCGGGCGGCGTCGAGCACCTGGTAGAACACCACCGCGTCGATGGTGACGCCGGCATTGTCGCGGGTGAAGGCCTCCTGGCTCGGCACCTCGATCACCTGCTCCATCACGTTGACGCGGCGCCCGATGCGCTCGACGAACGGGGTGATCAGCCCGAGCCCGGATTCGAGGGTGCGGGCGTAGCGGCCGAAGCGCTCGACGGTGAAGACGTAGCCCTGCGGCACGATGTTGATGCCGGCCGCCAGCGTCACGACCACGAGGATCGCCGCCACGACCGCGAAGGTGCTCAGGCCGATCGAGAGACTCATCGCCATCCCCGCAAGGCGCCGACGCGGCGCGCCGGCATCCTAGCGCAGCCGGGGGCGACGGCGCGAACGGGCGCCGCTCGTCCTCGCAGGGGCGGCGCCTCCCCACATCGCCCGGCTGGCGCGGGTCCGGGCGACGCGTCCGTGCCGTGCGGCTTGGAGCGTATTTTGCGCGATCACCGGATCGCGGAAACACGCTCTCACGCCTCGTGGGGTGGCGTTGCCTTCACCCGAGCCCGCGTCCACCTCGCGCGACGCTGCTCTAGCGCTTCCACACCCCGATGCGCTCGGTGCGGGCGTGGTCCTCGGCGGCGACGAGCTCGGGGGAGGCCTCGGGTGAGGCGCGGCCGCCTCCGTTGAACAGGACCACCTCGGAGAGGTCGCGGCCCTCGACGGTGCAGGAGACGTTCTCGCTGCCCGGCACCGGCGTGCAGGTGATCGGCCGGCCGGCGAGGTACTTGGTGAGCTCGTCCGCCTGCCCGCCGCGCACCCACTCGACGCCGAACAGGTGCATCAGCTTGCCGGCGACGCGCACGGTCGCGGTGTCGATGACTTCGGCCTTGCCGCTGATCGCGTTGGCGGCGGGCGGCGCCGGCGGCTCGGGCAGGCCGACCGTGTCGGCGGTCTCGGGCGGCGGCGTCACCGGATCGGGCGCGGGCGCGGCCGGCGCGGGTTTCTCGGCGCCGGCCCGCGTCGCACGCTGGGCCGGGCTCTCGTTCTCGGGCGCACGGTTGCCGACGACGAGGCCGGCCGCCAGCACCGCGAGCAGGGCCGCCGCGGTGCCGCCGGCCAGCCAGCGCCGGTGCTGGCGCACGGATTCGCCCTCGCCCTGCCAGTCGCGCAGGCGCGCGGCGACGCGGCCGACCTCGTCCCGGGCCGAAGCCCCGACCCGCGACGCCTCCTCGCGCCAAGCGGGATCGCGGGATGCCTGATCGGGGGATGCCGGATCGCGCGAGGCCGGCTGGGGGGCCGCGCCGGCCGTCGTCTCGGCGGCTCTGTTCGCCGCCGCCGCGTGCCGCGCGGCGAGCCAGGCGGCCATCCCCGCCCGGACGCCGGAGACGCGGTCGGCGGCGGATTCGGCGAGCGCCCGGCCCTGCTCGGTCGAGCGCTCGGCCAGCGCCCGGGCGCGCTCGGAGCCGGTCTCGACGAGGCGGGCGGTGGCGGCGCGCATCTCGGCGGCGCCGGCCAGAAGCGAGGCGTCCTTGGCGTCCTTGGCCGCCTCGGGCTCGGGCTCGGCCGGCACGGTCGCCGGCGGCCGGAACAGCGCCGGGTGCCGGGCCTGGATCTCGTCGACGAGCTCGGCGAGCGTCAGCGGCGCGTCCGACCCGGCATGACGGCGCGGGCGGCCGTGGCGGTCGACGACGCGATGGCCCGGCGGCGCTTCGGACGGCTCGACCGCCGCCTCGGCGAGGAGCTGCAGCGTGCGCAGGGCCACCGGCTTCGGGTTGCGGCGCGCGATCTCGGCCTCGACCGCGCCGCGCAGGGCCGCGCGCCCGGGGCCGGCGAGCGCCGGGCGCGCCGTCGCGGCCTCGGCTTCCGCATCCGGGGGCGTCGTGGCCGATGTTCCGGTGGCCGGTGGTTTCGTGGCCGAGGCTGTCATGGCGTGTCGTCTAGCCGTTGGCGCCGGCTCCGGGAAGCGCGCCGACCGTGGCGCCGCGGCGCAGCACCCGGCTCGATTCGGAGACGATCACCGGCCGGCCGCCGGCGAAGCTCACCTCGAGCACCAGCTCGGCGACCCCTTGCGAGCGCGCGCCGCGGGCCGGGTTGCCGGCCCGGAAGTCGACGAGGGTGCGCACGACGCAGCTCTGCAGCGCCGCATTGCAGGCGGTGCGGGTGTTGTGCGGCTCGTAGCGCCGCTCGGGCCAGCGCTGCGCGAAGCGGCGCTTCTCGGCGAGCAGGGCCGCGAACGTCGTCATCCGCCCGTGGAAGCGCAGGCGCTCGCCGTAGAAGCGCGACGCGCCCGAGACCATGGCGCCGTTCGATCCGGAGAAGGAGGCGAGGTAATCCTCGGCCAGGCCCTGGGCCTGCCCGGCCCAGTCGGCGAAGCGCGGGTCGGCCGCCGCCTCGCGTGCGCCGGAGGGAATCCGCGGCGCGACGGTCAGCGCGTCGGCGGCCGGCGTGTCCGAGAGCCGCCGCGCCGAGCGACGGCGCAGGCGCGGCCGCTCGGCGCGCCGGCTCGGCCCCCCCATGGCGGCCCCGTCGCGCTCGGTCTCCGCGAAGGCGGGCGCCGGGCTCGCCGCGTTCCCGGCGGGCTGCGCCGTCTCGCGATCCGGCTTCGCATTCCGATCGGTGCCGGCCGCGGTCTCGGAGGCCGGCCGCGTCGACTCCCGTGCTGGGGGCTGTTGCGCTTGCGACTGCGATTGCGGCTGCGGCTCGGCCTTGGGCGCCGGCGTGCCGGGCGCGACTTTCGCCGGCGGATCGACCCAGGCCGGAGGCGTCTGCGCCTGCGCTGCGCCGGCGGCGAGGATCAGGCCGAGCGCGAGCGTGGAACGCCGGGCGCCGAAGCGCGGGAGATCAGAGCACATGGGATCACCGGATGGTGGCCGAACGTCGAACGGGGCGTTTTAGAACGGCCGAGGTTAACGCAAGCGGGTGGGCGGCTGGTTCCGTCGGACCGGCACGCCGTCGCGGATCGACCGCCTTCGGCATCGACGGGTCGCGCGAATCGCGTCCGGTGCCGGCGGACGCCCGCGATTGCGCCGGCCGATCGGGAGCGCAAGACCGCGCCAAGACCACGCGAAGACCGCGCGAAGCACGCGCGTGCGCCCTCCCCGACGGGCGCGCAGTCCGCCCGGTGGACCCGGTCGCTCGAGGCACCCGGCCGGGCCGGGCCGAAGGCTTCGGTCCTGATCGATGCGAGCGGAAGACCGTCCAAGCCGCGGAAACCGCCGCCCCGGCCCATGGGAAGCGCGCGATTGCGCGGGCGCCGGGGTTGAGATCGATCGACCGGTACGCCACCTAGGCCGTATTCCGGGTCCGGGCCCCTCTGGCGGTCGAGGCGTCGACCGCGATGTCGGATCTCTGCCACGCCGTCGCCCCCGCGCCCCCGCGGGTGGGACGAACGCGCCGAAGGGCTGCCGCTTGTCCGATTCGCAAACTCGATCCGGGATGCCGGAGGTTTTCCGATGAGCGCGGGCGTTCCTCCCCATGACGGTGCAGCGGGCCGCCGCAGGGCGCTGCTGCTGTGCAACCCGAAGGCCCGCAACGGCGGCGGCGCGATCGACGCCGTGCGCGACGCGCTGCGCGCGGGCGGGCTCGACCTGGTCGAGCCGGAGCCCGAGCGCGATGGTTGCGCGGTGATCCGGCGGCACGCGCAGGATGTCGACCTCGTGATCCTCGGCGGCGGCGACGGCACCATGAACGCGGCGGCACCCGCCCTGGTCGAGACCGGGCTGCCGTTGGGCATCCTGCCGCTCGGCACCGCCAACGACCTCGCCCGCTCCCTCGGCCTGCCGCTCGACCCGGTGGCGGCCGCGGAGCTGATCACCACGGCGGCGGCGCAGCCGGTCGATCTCGGCTGGGTCAACGGGCACTACTTCTTCAACGTGGCGAGCATCGGCTTCTCGGCGGATCTGGCCGGCGGGCTCACCGCGGAATCGAAGAAGAAATGGGGCACGGTCGGCTACGCCATCGCCGCCTTCCGGGTGCTGCGCCGGGTGCGGCCCTTCACGGTGACGATCGAGCACGACGGAAAGCGCGAGCGCGTCACCACGATCCAGGCCTCGGTCGGCAACGGGCGCCACTACGGCGGCGGCATGACGGTGGAGGAGACCGCCACCGTCGACGACGGCAAGCTCGACTTCTACTCGCTCGAGGTGAAGCACTGGTGGCGGCTGCTCGCGCTGCTGCCGGCGCTCCGCCGCGGCACCCATGGCAGGGCCGAGGACGTGCGCGCCTTCCAGACCACCGAGGTGGTGCTGAGCACGCGCAAGCCGCGGGCCGTCAACACCGACGGCGAGCTCACCACCCACACCCCGGCGCATTTCAAGGTCTTCCCGAAGATCCTGAGGATCTACGCGCCGGATGCCGCCCGCCGGCCGGGCACCGCGAACCGGCTCTCGCCGCGCTGAGGCGCGCGCTTCGAGGGAGGGGCCCGATGGACCATCTCGTTCAGCTCGCCGCCGACCCGACGGTGTGGGCCGCGCTCGCGACCCTCGTGGTGATGGAGGTGGTGCTCGGGATCGACAACCTGATCTTCATCTCGATCCTGACGAACAAGCTGCCGCCCGAGCACCAGGCGCAGGCGCAGGCGCAGGCGCGCCGCATCGGCATCGGGCTCGCCCTGGTGCTGCGGCTCGGGCTGCTCGGCACGGTCGCCTTCATCGTGCAGCTGACGAGCCCGGTCTTCCAGGTCGCCGGCCACGCCTTCTCCTGGCGCGACCTGATCCTTCTCGCCGGCGGCCTGTTCCTGCTGTGGAAGGCCACCAGCGAGATCCATCACAGCGTCGACCCGCCGCCGGAGAAGGCGACGGGCGCCGCGGCGATCGGCTTCGCCGCGGCGATCGGCCAGATCCTGCTGCTCGACCTCGTCTTCTCGATCGACTCGATCATCACCGCGGTGGGCATGACCGAGCACGTGCCGGTGATGATGATCGCCGTGATCGCGGCGGTGATCGTGATGCTGGTGGCCGCCGAGCCGCTCTCGGCCTTCATCGCCCGGAACCCGACCGTGGTGATGCTGGCGCTCGGCTTCCTGATCATGATCGGCATGACGCTGATCGCCGAAGGCTTCGGGGCGCACGTGCCGAAGGGCTACATCTACACCGCGATGGCGTTCTCGGCCGGCGTCGAGGGGCTGAACATGCTGGCGCGGCGGCGGCGGCGAACCTGAGCGGCGGAGCGGTTTCTCCCTCCCCCCTCTGCGGGGGAGGGTGGCCCGCGAAGCGGGTCGGGAGAGGGGAGCGCGCTATCCGGAGAGGTCGCTCCCCTCTCCCGACCCTCGCTCACGCGAGGCCCACCCTCCCCCGCTTAAGGGGGGAGGGAAGAGGTACGGCGCATATGAAAAAGGCCACGATCCAAGGATCGGGGCCTTCTTTTTCGTCCGAAGGCCCGAAACCCCTCAGGTGTTCATCGAGTCGAAGAAGTCGCCGTTGCTCTTGGTCTGGCGCAGCTTGTCCATCAGGAACTCGATCGCGTCGGTGACGCCCATCGGGTTGAGGATGCGGCGCAGCACGTAGGTCTTCTTGAGCGCGTCCGGGGGAACCAGCAGCTCCTCCTTGCGGGTGCCCGAGCGGGTGATGTCGATCGCCGGGAAGATGCGCTTGTCCGAGACCTTGCGGTCCAGGATGATCTCGGAGTTGCCGGTGCCCTTGAACTCCTCGAAGATCACCTCGTCCATGCGCGAGCCGGTGTCGATCAGCGCGGTGGCGATGATCGAGAGCGAGCCGCCCTCCTCGATGTTGCGGGCCGCGCCGAAGAAGCGCTTCGGGCGCTGCAGCGCGTTGGCGTCGACGCCGCCGGTGAGCACCTTGCCCGACGACGGCACCACGGTGTTGTAGGCGCGCCCGAGGCGGGTGATCGAATCCAGCAGGATGACCACGTCGCGGCCGTGCTCGACCAGGCGCTTGGCCTTCTCGATCACCATCTCGGCGACCTGCACGTGGCGGGTGGCCGGCTCGTCGAAGGTCGAGGCGATGACCTCGCCCTTCACCGAGCGGATCATGTCGGTGACCTCCTCCGGCCGCTCGTCGATGAGCAGCACGATGAGGTAGCATTCCGGGTGGTTGATGGTGATCGACTGCGCGATGTTCTGCATCAGCACGGTCTTGCCGGTGCGCGGCGGCGCGACGATCAGCGCGCGCTGGCCCTTGCCGATCGGGGCGACGATGTCGATGATGCGGGGCGAGAAGTCCTTCTTCGGCGGCGCGTCGAGCTCCAGCTTGAAGCGCTGGGTCGGGAACAGCGGCGTCAGGTTGTCGAAGTGGACCTTGTGCTTGATCTTCTCCGGGTTCTCGAAGTTGATCGTGTTGACCTTGAGCAGCGCGAAGTAGCGCTCGCCGTCCTTGGGGCCGCGGATCGGGCCTTCCACCGTGTCGCCGGTGCGCAGGCCGAAGCGGCGGATCTGGGTCGGCGAGATGTAGATGTCGTCCGGGCCCGGCAGGTAGTTCGATTCCGACGAGCGCAGGAAGCCGAACCCGTCCTGCAGCACTTCGCAGGTGCCGGCACCGATGATCTCGACCTCCTTGGCCGCGAGCTGCTTGAGGATCGCGAACATCAGCTCGGCCTTGCGCATGGTCGAGGCGTTCTCGACCTCGACCTCCTCGGCGAAGGCGATCAGGTCGGTCGGCGTCTTGGACTTGAGGTCCTGGAGCTTGACCTCGCGCATGGCGTCGAGGTCGGAGGCCGCGAGCGCGCCCTCGGTCGACGGGGTCGGGTCGGGCAAGTTCGAGTCGGGCAAGTTCGAGCCTGGGATGTCCGCGAGGGCGGAGACGTCGGACTGTTCGTTCATGGGATGTCTTGAACCGACGAAAGCGAAGGTTGAGGCAGGGAGCCTGGCAATCGGGAGAGGGCGCCGGATGTCTGGCCGCAAACGGTTGCGGCGGACCCGTGCATCGTCTGGGCGGAGCCCCGGGGGCTCACGGATGCGGCGGCGGCGCTTTTTTTAGGAGGGCAGACCACGCATATCGCGTTTTCGATGCCGGCTCAAGGGGGTGGGTTTCCGAGGCCTCGCTCCGACCGGGGGCTCGCGCGGGGCGGGCGGATCGGAGCGATGGGCGTCGCGGTCGCGGCACCCGCCGTCGTCATCCCGGGGCGCCGCGGACCTGCCCGGCATCCAGAACCGCAGGTCGCGCTGAAGATGGCGCCGTCGGCGGCTCCGGATCCCGGGCTCTGCTGCGCAGCCCCGGGATGGCGAGGTCGGTCTCGAACCGAGAGGTGAGAAAGCCGTCTCGAAGCGGATGGCCGGATCGGCCAATCCCCGCAGGACCGGATCGCTCGACGCACGACGCGCCCCCTCCCCCGTGCGGGAGAGGGGGCGCGTCGCCCGCTGCGATGCGGGGACGGGGTCGTTCGGTGCGCGCCTACGCCGCCTTGCGGCCGCCCTTCTTGCCGGCGGGCTCCTCGGTCGGCTCGGTGCCGTCGAGGTTGAGCTTCTCGGCGATCTCCGAGAGCAGCGCGTCGGTCTTCTTCTCCTCCTGCAGGGTCTCGTCGAGGAGCTTGGCCGCGTCGGCGTAGCCGAGCTGGGCGGCCCAGGTCTTCAGGGTGCCGTAGCGGGCGATCTCGTAGTGCTCGACCGCCTGGGCGCAGGCCGCCAGCACCGCGTCGGCGGCGGGGCTGTCGCCGAAATCCTCCAGGTCCTCCTCCATCTCGGAGGTGATGCCCTGCATCGCCTCGCAGGTCTTGGCGCGGGCCGGCTTGCCGATGATCTCGAACACCTGGCCGAGCCGCTCGACCTGGTTGGCGCTCTCCTCGGCATGGGTCTCGAAGGCCTGGCGGAGCTCGGCATGCTCGGCGGCCTTGGCCGACTTCTTGAGCGCCTTCACCGACTGCTTCTCGGCGTAGTAGACGTCCTTCAACGTCTCGTAGAACGCATCGTGCAGCGTCTTCGGCTTGGTGGCCATGGCGGATGTCCTTCGGGTGCGTCGCGGGCGGCCCGCGACGGCAGGCGGCCCCTGGGCTGCCAACCCGCCGCCCCCGCATCGGCTCCCGACGAAATATCGCCCCCTGTGGAGGAACCGAACGCCGTCGGGCGGCGGCGGACGTCGGCCGAGGACGGCGCGTGCCGTTCAGCCGACAGCCCGCTGCAGCGCGTGCGAGGGAGGGGGCACGGCATGACCGAGCTCGCGAGCCATGGCGATCCACGCGTCGATCGCGTCGCGGACGTTCACGAGCGCTTCCTCGGGCGTCTCGCCGTCCGACATGCAGCCGGGGAGATCGGGCACGGTCGCAGCGAAGCCGCCGCCGTCGTCCTGGGTCAGTGGGGAGATCACCACGGGGTAGGTGAGTTCGCTCATGGCGCGGCTCCGACCTTGTCGATGAACCGAACAAGTTCGCGGATATACCACCCCTTGATCGGCCGAGCGGCGGGGATCGTCAACTTTTCGAATTGCGACCGGTGGCCGACCCGATAGTGCGAACCGCCGCCCCGTGGTGGATGGCAAGCTACGTCGAACTCGGCGCAGAGCGCAGCGATGTCCGACACGGTCCACCCAGCCGCGGGATTGGCCCGCATCGCTTCCAGGCGTTTCGACATGCAGCACCGCCTCCTGATTCGAAGGCAATCATTAACGGTGATGCGTTAATTCTTATTGATCCGGCATTTTATCGCGAATGGGTTAGGACCAGGTTAATCGCTGGAGCCACGTCAGCGATGTCCCGCCTGGTCGGATATCCGCGCGACGATCCGCGCCACCTCCGCCTCGGCGGCGGCGAAGCCGAGGCTCGTGTCGATCACGTAGTCGGCCCGGGCCCGCTTCTCGGCATCCGGCATCTGCTTGGCGCGGATCGCGTCGAAGGCGGCATCGGTCATGCCGGGGCGGGCGAGCACCCGGGCGCGCTGCACCGCGGGCGGCGCGGTGACCACGAGGACGGCGTCGCAGCGGGTCTCGCCGCCGGTCTCGTAGAGCAGGGGCACGTCGAGCAGCACCAGCGGCGCGGCCGCGTGGCGCTCGAGGAAGGCGTGGCCGGCGGCGCGGACCAGCGGATGGACCAGCCCTTCCAGCGTCGCGAGCCTGTCCGGCCGCCCGAGCACCGCGTCGCGCAGGCGGGTGCGGTCGACGCCGCCGTCGGGCGCGAGCGTGCCGGGGAAGGCGGCGCCGATCGCCTCGGCCGCCGCGCCGCCCGGCCCGTAGAGCGCATGCACCGCCGCGTCGGCGTCGTGCACCGGCACGAAGCGGGCGGCGAACATCGCCGCGGTGGCAGACTTTCCCATGCCGATCGAGCCGGTGAGCCCGAGCACGAACGGTTTTTTGCGCGCGGTGTCGCTCATCCAGGCCAATCTATCCCGGCAGGTCGGCGACAACGACGGCGCGCAGGGCCTCCGTCACCGCCGGGCGCACGCCGAACCAGGCTTCGAAGCCGGGCACGGCCTGGTGCAGCAGCATCCCGAGCCCGTCGACGGCGGCAAGGCCGCGGGCGCGGGCGGCGGCAAGCAGCGGCGTCTCCAGCGGGACGTAGACGATGTCGGCCACCGCCGCGCGGGCCGGCAGCGGGCCGAGGTCGAGGCCGAGCGGCGGCTGCCCGGCCATGCCGAGGGCGGTGGTGTTCACCAGGAGCCCGGCCTCCGGCATCGCCTCGGGGATCGCGTCCCAGGCGATCGCGGTGGCGATGCCGGGAGCCAAGGCCGCCACGGCCTCCGCCCGCTCGCGGGTGCGATTGGCGACCACGATCCGCGCCAGGCCGCGCTCGGCCAGGCCGACGACGATGGCGCGCGCCGCCCCGCCGGCCCCGAGCACCAGCGCGGTGCCGGCCCGCTCGGGCCAGCCTTCGCCGAGGTTCCGGTCGAGATGCGCGGCGAAGCCCGGCGCGTCGGTGTTGTCGCCGGCGATGCGTCCGTCGGCGCCGACGACCAGCGTGTTGACCGCGCCGATCGCCCGCGCCCGCGGCGTCAGGCTGTCGCTCAGCGCGAAGGCCGCCTCCTTGTGCGGGATCGTGACGTTGCCGCCGGCAAAACCCGATTCCGGTAGCCGGCGAAAGAACTCGGCGAAGTCCGCCGGCGCGACGGCGATGCGCGCGTAGCTGCCGGCGATCCCGTGCTCGGCCAGCCAGTGCCCGTGGATCAGCGGCGAGCGCGAATGCGCGATCGGGTGGCCGACGACGAAGGCGCGCCTCACGCGACGCACTCCCGCGCGAGGAGGCAGGGCGGCCCGCCGGCCTCCTCGATCTGCACCGTGGCGTGGGCGATGCCGAAGCGGGCGCGCAGGGCCTCGGCGATCTCCACGAGGAAGCCGTTGCCCGGATGGCCGTCCGCCATCACGAGATGGGCCGTCAGCGCGATCTCGGTGGTGCTCATCGGCCAGATGTGGAGGTCGTGCAGGCCCGAGACCCCGGGACGGGCGCCGAGATAGGCGCGCACCGCGTCCGGGTCGATGCCCGGCGGCACCGCGTCGAGGGACATCGCGACGCTGTCGCGCAGCAGGCCCCAGGTCGCCCAGACGATGAGCCCGGCGACGACGAGGCTGACGGCGGGGTCGATCCAGTCGAGGCCGGTGGCGAGGATGATCAGGCCGGCGAGCACGACGCCGGCCGAGACCGCGGCGTCGGCGGCCATGTGCAGGAAGGCGCCGCGGATGTTGATGTCGCCCTTGGCGCCCGACGCGAACAGCCAGGCGGTGACCCCGTTCACCAGGATGCCGAGGCCGGCCACAACCATCACCGTGGTGCCGGCCACCGGCTCGGGATGGATCAGGCGCGAGACCGCCTCCCACAGGATCGCGCCGGTGGCGACGAGCAGGAACACGGCGTTGAACAGGGCGGCCAGGATCGACGAGCCGCGCAGGCCGTAGGTGAAGCGCGCGGTCGAGCGGCGCTTGACCAGCACCGAGGCGACCCAGGCGGCCACCAGCCCGAGCACGTCGGAAAGGTTGTGGCCGGCATCGGCCACCAGCGACATCGAGTTGGCGGCCCATCCATAGCCGGCTTCGATCACCACGAAGGCGGCGTTGAGCCCGATGCCGATGGCGAAGGCACGTCCGAAGCTCGCCGGCGCGTGGACGTGGCCGTGGCCGCCATGACCATGTCCGGCATGGCTGTGCCCGGCATGGTCGTGACCCGCGTGGTCATGCGCACCGTGATCATGGCCGGCATGGTCGTGGCCCCGGTCGTGCCCCGCATCGGGATGCCGGTGCCCGGCAGGGTCGTGGTGATCGTGTCCCGCCATGTCGCGTCCCTAGAATGCCAGGAGGCCCTTGGCCCGCAGCCGCGCGAGCAGCGGCAGCAGCGGCAGGCCCAGGATGGTGCTGTGGTCGCCCTCGACCCGCTCGAACAGATGGATGCCGAGCCCTTCGAGCTGGTAGCCGCCGACGCTCGCCCGCACGCGCTCCGCGCCCGCCAGCGCCACATAAGTCGCGATCGCCCGGGGATCGAGCGGGCGCAGGGTCAGGCGCGCGGTCTCGACGAAGCTCTCGACCGCGCCGTCCTGCGCCAGGGCGACCGCCGCGTGCAGGGCGTGGGTGCGCCCGGCCAGGCGCGCCAGCTGCGCGCGCGCCGCGTCCAGGCCCGCGGGCTTGTGGAACACCGCGTCGTCGCAGGCGAGCACCTGGTCGGCCCCGACGACGACGCGGCCGGGATGCCGCCCGGCGACCGCCACCGCCTTGGCCTCGGCGAGCCGCAGCGCCAAGGCCTCGGGCGAAAGGGTCCCGGACGAAGTCCCGGGATCCGGGCCGGCGCAGGCCGCCTCGACCGCGCGCTCGTCGACGCCCGGCGCCGTCGTCTCGACGGCCAGGCCGGCGCTCTCCAGCAGCATCCGCCGCGTCGGGCTGGTCGAGGCGAGGAGGAGCGGCGCGGACCCGAGCCAGGGGGAGGAAGGCTGCATCCCGCCGGAGTGTCACGGATCGGCGCGCGCCCGCAAGCCGATCGTCGCCGGGCGCGACGCGCAAAGCCCCGCCGTCCGGGATGAACCGGGCGACGAGGCCGGCGGGACCGATACGCGACGCTGGCCCCGAGACGGGTCTACCGCGACACGGGTTAGCGGGTGGTCAACGGGGTGGGTGCGGGCGGGTGTGCGTTGCGGGACGGGCCGCGGGCCCAGCATCGGGTCGACGAAGTGTCGCTTCGGAGCTGCATCGCTGCTCACGCCGGCGATACGCCGCCCGCGCGTCCTTGCCGGAAGGCGGCGCGCGCCCACGGAATGGCCGAGATCGCCCAGGCGACCGGCCGATCGCGGGAAAGCCTCTATCGCGCCCTGTCGAACCGCGGGAATCCGCAGCTCGCGACCTTCATGGGCGTGCTCCGGGCCTTGGGCCTGGAGCCCAGCATCCGCCCGGCCGGCAGCAGGGCGGGCTGAGGGCCGGCCTCACGCCGCGATGAACTTCAGCCGGTGGTCGCGGTAGAGGTCGAGGATCGCGGCGGCGGTCTCCTCGATCGAGCGGCGGGTGACGTCGATGGTCGGCCAGCGGTTCTTGCTGAACAGGCGGCGCGAGGCGGTGATCTCGTCGGCGACCGCGTCCTTGTCGACGTACATCGAGGAATCGTCGGCCTTGAGGCTGAGCAGCCGGTTCTGGCGGATCTGGACGATGCGCTCGGGCGACGCGATCAGCCCGACGACGAGGGCCTTGCGCACCCGCTCCAGCGCCGGCGGCAGCGGCATGCCGGGCACGAGCGGCAGGTTGGTGGTCTTGAGCCCGCGGTTGGCGAGGTAGATCCCCGTCGGCGTCTTCGAGGTGCGGCTGACCCCGATCAGGATCACGTCGGCCTCCTCGAGGTCGTCGGGCAGGTTGCCGTCGTCGTGGGCCAGGGTGAAGTTCATCGCGTCGATGCGCTTGAAGTACTCCGCGTTGAGCGTGTGCTGCGCCCCCGGCCGCGCCGCCTTCTGGGTGCCGAGGTAGGATTGCAGCAGGTTGTGCACCGGCTGCAGCACCGAGAGGCAGGGCGAGCTCGATTCCCGGCACGCGCTCTCCAGCCGCTCGCCGAGATCGCCGCCGACGAGGGTGTAGAGCACGAGGCCCGGCGCCGCCTGGATCTCCGAGATCACCCGCTCGAGCTGCGGCCCGGAGCGCACCAGCGGGTAGACGTGCTCGATCGCCGAGACGCCCTCGTACTGCGCGGCGGCCGCGCGGCCGACGTTGATCAGGGTCTCGCCGGTGGAATCCGAGACGAGGTGGAGGTGGAAGTAGCTGCGGCTCATATCCGTGCCCCTCGCCGCCCGCACGCGTCCCCGCAGGGCGCCGACCGCATCCGGCGGCCGGAGGAGACGATGTCGGAACGCGCGGCCGCTCGAAGCATCCGGTCTCCTCGGAATCGGGAAAAAGGGACGAAACGCCCTTATCCACCGCCGGCCGTCAGGGGAGTCGATGAGTGTGGATAGGATGGCCCGCCGGCCCGGTCCAGCCGGAGACCGCGAAATCCATCGACTCCGGCGTCAACAGGCCGTCATCATCGGCATGGCGGAATCCGTGCGCCTGGGAGAATCCGGGACGCAGGCACGCGCACGGCTCCGTCGCACCGCGCAAGGCGCTGGCGGGACTGGCCTATCGCAGACATTAGCGGCAATCCGTTAAAGCCTGCTTAACGGCGTTGCGGCCGGGAGAGCCTGTGGACACGGTTGCGATCCCGTGACTCAGCCTCCAAGAGAAAAAACAGAGTCCTAGAATCTCTCTTCTCTAAGATAGAGCCGGCCTGGGGACGGCCTCGTCGCGCCGCGACGGGGACCGGACGAACGGGCCTTTCGAGAACGAGACCTGAGCCCGGCAGGGCGGAACGGGAGGCGGCATTGGGGGACAGGATGACCACGCAGGGCACGGTGCAGGGTGGTCCCGACCGCAAGGTCCTCAGGGTGCTCGCCGGCGAGGCGGTCTCGCCGCCCCCCGCCTGGATGATGCGCCAGGCCGGGCGCTACCTGCCGGAGTACCGGGCGACGCGGGCGGAGGCCGGCTCGTTCCTGGACCTCTGCTACAGCCCGGACTTCGCCGTCGAGGTCACGCTGCAGCCGATCCGGCGCTTCGGCTTCGAGGCCTCGATCCTGTTCTCGGACATCCTCGTGATCCCGCACGCCCTCGGGCAGGACGTCCGCTTCGTCGAGGGCGAGGGGCCGCGCCTCGATCCGCTCGAAGGCCGGGCCGCGTTCGAGCGCCTGCGCCAGGCCGACGACCCGGCGATCTTCGCCCATCTCGCGCCGGTCTTCGAGACGGTGCGGCGCCTGCGGGCGGAGCTGCCGCCCGAGACCACGCTCCTGGGCTTCTGCGGGGGCCCCTGGACGGTGGCGAGCTACATGATCGGGGGACGGGGCACGCCGGACCTCGCGCCCGCCCGTGCGCTGGCCGAGGCCGACACGGGCCTGGTCGACGCGCTGATCGACCGCCTGGTCACGGTGCAGACCGCCTACCTCGTGCGCCAGCTCCGGGCCGGCGCCGACGCGGTGCAGATCTTCGAGTCGCATGCCGGCACGCTGCCGCCGGCGCTGCCGCCGGGCACGGCGCTGGTCGAGCCGGTGGGCGACGTCTCCGACAGCGCGCTCCCCGAGGAGACCGAGCGCGACGCCCTGAGCCGCTGGTCGTTCGGGCCGATCGCCCGGATGGTCGCCGGCATCCGCGCCGAGGTGCCGGATGCGAAGATCATCGTGTTCTGCCGCGGCGCCGGGCTCGAGGGCCATGCCCGGGTGGTGCCCGAGACCGGCGCCGACGCGGTCGGCGTCGACTGGTCGATCGACCTCAAGGCCCTGCGCGACCGGGTGCCGGCGACGACGGTGACCCAGGGCAACGTCCACCCCGACACGCTCATCGAAGGCGGCGCGGCCCTCGACGCGGCCGTCGACGCGGTGCTCGAGGCCACCCGCGGCCTGCCGCACATCTTCAACCTCGGCCACGGCATCACCCCGCAGACGCCGGTGGCCCACGTGGAGCAGATGCTGGCGCGGTTGAGGGGCGGCTCGCCGTCCTCCTGAAAAGCGTCCGAGAGGCCGCGCATCCCCTCGCCCCGCCTGCGGGGAGAGGGCCGCGACGACCTCGTCGTCGTCGCGGCGAGGCGGCAGCCGACGGTGAGGGGGCTTCGACGGCGGAGCCTCGTTCGTCCGCGCCCCCTCACCGCCGCTTCGGCTTCGCCGCCGCTTCCCACAGGCACGACGAGGTGCCTGTGGGCCTCTCCCCGCGTGCGGGGAGAGGGGAAACGCGCCCTATCCGTGCGATGTCGGAGACGTGCGCCCTGCCCGACCATCCCATCCGGAACCCTCGCCCGTGCTCGACACCCTCTATCCCTGGATCAAGGCGTTCCACGTCGTCGCGGTGATCGCGTGGATGGCCGGGATGCTCTACCTGCCGCGGCTGTTCGTCTATCACGCCGCCCTCCCCCCCGGCCCGGGCGCGGCGGCGCAGTCGGCGACGTTCAAGGTGATGGAGCGGCGCCTGCTCAAGGCGATCATGAACCCGGCGATGATCGTCACCTGGGTGCTCGGGCTGACGCTGGCCTGGACCAGCGGCGCCTACGTCACCGGGTGGCTCCAGGCGAAGTTCCTGCTGGTGCTGGCGATGAGCGGCATCCACGGCTGGCTCGCCCGGATGGTCAAGGACTTCGCCGCCGACCGGAACACCCGCGGCCATAAGTTCTACCGGGTGCTCAACGAGGTGCCGACGCTGCTGATGATCGTCATCGTCGTGCTGGTGATCGTGAAGCCCGGGCTCTAGGCCATGTTCGAGTGCGATGGATGCCGGATGGAAAGACACCTTCGATCGCCGTGCGGCCGCGTCCGCGCGCCGGGTCGGGACGATCCGTCGTCCCGGCTCGGCGCGCACATCGATCGGCCGGCGGCAGAGGATCGATCCGGACCTCAGTAGCCCCAGTACCGGAGCCGCTGCGCGTACCCGGCGTCCCGGTAGGACTGAACGCGGCGAACATGGGCGGCGTGCGCGTAGGCATCGGCCGCCGCGTAATCCCCGTACAGCGCCGCGACGTTGGCGGCATGCTGATCGCGTCGGGCCTGGATGGCGCGGACGTCGGCGGCGTGCGCGGCCTGATCCGACGCGTACTGAGCGCAAGCGCCCGTATTCACGAGGACGAGCGCGCCGAGCGCGACAGATACCGACTTGATGGTGGAAGTCTTGCTCTTGATCTTCATGGGAACACCTCAAGGAGCGACGCTTGTTCCGCACGTCGCACCGCGATCACACCTCGCAGCGTGTTAATCCGGCATGAACTACCGCTGGTTGGAAGCTGTCCGGGCGGGGGGATGATCTGGCCGATCCCGAATCCGGTCTCAGCGTGCAGGGCAGGCCCGAGCGCCGCCCGAACGGGATGCCGGCGAGGGCGGTGCGGCGGTCGGCGGGAGGCCGTCCGCCTCCGGGGCGGGTCGAGGGGGGCGGCAACACCGGGGCGGCGAGAGCGGGGCGATCGCGGTCCGGAGATCGTCGGCGGAGGTCGAGCCATCCCCCGCCCGACGCGGCTGCGACCGCAGGGGCCCGTTCTGTCGGCGGCGCCGAAAGAAGCGATTTTTCCGTTCGGTTAACCCTGCCGGCATGCGATGGCGAACGCATCGCCGCCGCACCCCGTTGGACCGCCATGACCTTCGCCATCAAGCCGAGCCTCGTCCTGCCCGCCCTCGCCCTGCCCGTCCTCGCCCTCCTGCTGGCCGCCGGTCCGGCCCGGGCCGCGAGCTTCGACTGCGAGGCGGCGAAGGCCGCCGACGAGCGGGCGGTCTGCACCACGCTCGCCCTGAACGACCGCGACGTCGAGATGGCGACCCGCTTCGAGATCCTGAAGGACGTGCTGCCGATGGGCGGCCGCGCCAAGCTGCGCGACGACCAGGAGACCTGGCTCGCCGAGCGCCGCGCCTGCGCCGCCGACACCGCCTGCCTCAAGGCGATCTACGACGCGCGCCTGACGGTGCTGCGCGCGGTGCAGTCGGAATTCGCCAAGCAGGGGCCGCAATAGGCGACCGGTTGGTGTTCCCAACGATGCGGGACCGGGACATGAGACGGGAGTTGCGCAAGCCGTACCCGCTCATCCGGGCCGCCCTCTGACATGCGAAAGGAGGCCGAAGCCTCCTCACGCCGTGGGGCGGGGCCTGCCGGAACCCCGCAATGCGCTCCTGCCATCGATGGGGGACGGCAGTGCTACGGCAGGCAGATTGTCACCGTGTCGCCCACGAGAAGACATCTAGCACGGCACGGGGCGTCTTGCCAGATTGCAGCCGCTACAGCCGCGCCAGGAGCCGCTCCGCCAGCGGGTTCTCGGCGGCGAAGGCGTAGTCGATCCGGCGGACGGTGACGGCCCTGGCGCCGGCCCGGACCAGGGCGTCGGCGAGGTCGAACACCGCGTCCGCGGGACAGCGCATCACGATCTCGCCGTCGGCCCCGCGCGGGGCGCCGTAGGGCAGCTCGGCCTCGTGCAGGCCGCTGATGCTGGCGAGGTCGATCGCGCCGGAATCCGGCATCGCGGCGCGGACCTCGCGGGTGGTCCGCGCCCGCTCCTCGGCGGCGATCCGGCCGAGCACGGCGCGCAGCGCGTCGCGCTGGTGGGCGCCCCAGGGCGCGTTGAGCGAGGCGACGAGGTTGGCCTCCGAGCGCAGGATCACCCCGTCGTCGAGGATCTTCAGGGCGTTGGCGGCCAGCGTCGCGCCGGTGGTGGTGATGTCGACCACGATCTCGGCCGAGCCCGCGGCCGGCGCGCCCTCGGTGGCGCCCAGGCTCTCCACGATCCGGTAGTCGGCCACCCCCTTCTCCGCGAAGAAGCGGCGGGTGAGGTTGACGTACTTCGTGGCGATGCGCAGGCGCCGTCCGTGGCGGGCGCGCATCTCGGCGGCGACCTCGTCGAGGTCGGCCATGGCGCGCACGTCGATCCAGGCCTGGGGCACGGCCACCACCACGGTGGCGTTGCCGAAGCCGAGCGGCGTCAGGAGCTCGACCTGGCCGTGCGCGTCGGGCAGCGTCTCGCGGATCAGGTCCTCGCCGGTGATGCCGAGATGGGCCGCGCCCGAGGCGAGCTGGCTCGCGATCTCGGAGGCGGAGAGGTAGCGCACCTCGACGCCGGCCACGCCCACGAGCTTGCCGCGGTAGTCGCGCGCGCCCGCCCCCTGCGCCAGGCGCAGGCCGGCGCGGCCGAAGAAGGCGGCGGCGTTCTCCTGCAGCCGGCCCTTGGAGGGCACGGCCAGCACCAGGGGGGCGTCCGGGATGTCCATGGTCTCGCTCATCGGGCGGCTCCCGCCACGGGTCGGCCGGCTCCCGCCGCGGGGTCGACCCAGCGCGCGACGCGGTCGACCCAGAAGGTGCAGCCGACCGCCGGCTGCGCGGTCGCGCTGCCGAGATGGGTCAGGAGCCCGTCGTAGCGGCCGCCGCCGACCAGCACCGGGCCGGCGCGGTCCGTCGTCGCCGTCACCTCGAAGATGAAGCCGGTATAGTAGTCGAGGTTGCGCGCGAAGGCGCCGGAGAAGCGAAAACCCTCGAGCGCCAGGCCGCGGGCGGCGATGAAGCCGTTGCGCTCCTCGAACAGGTCGAGCGCCGCCTCGAGCGCGTCGTGGCGCAGGCCGGCGTCGCGGACGAGGGCCCGCAGGTCGCGGGCGGCGGCGTCCGGGTCGCCCCCGATCGCGCGGTAGCGGTCGACGAGCGCGCGGTTCTCGGCGTTCAGGCCGGCGCCGCCGTTGGCCTGGGCCGCGGCCTTGGCCAGGAACCGCTCGGCGATCTCGCCGGCGCTGCGCCCGCCCACCGCCGAGATCCCGGCGATCGCCAGCACGTCCTCGACGAAGGCGCGGACGCCGCGCGGGTCCTGGCCCTGGATCGCGGCGAGCAGGCCCGCATGCGGGTCCTCGGGCTGGGCGGCGTTGGTGACCGCGTCGAGCGAGCGCCCGGCCGCGAGCGCCCGCAGCGTCCGGCGCTTGGCGGCCGGCGGCACGCTCAGGGCCTCCAGCAGCGCCACCGTGAGCCCCATGTCACCGAGGCGCACGCCCGGCGCCGCGTGCCCGAACAGGGCGAGGCCTTCCAGCGCGATGCCGAGCACCTCGGCGTCGGCGGCCGGCGTGTCGGTCCGGCCGATCGATTCGATGCCGGCCTGCAGGAACTCGTCGGGCTCGTCGGCCGCCAGCCGGAAGACCGGGCCGCAATAGCTGTAATCGGCCGCCTGCCCCTCGGCCTGCGCGCGATGCAGGCGGCAGACGGGGATCGTCAGCTCCGGCCGCAGGCACAGCTCGGCCCCGTCCGAGCCCTGCGTCACGAAGATGCGCCGGCGGATGTCCTCGCCGGACAGTTCCAGGAACGGCTCCACCGGCTGCAGCACCGGCGGCGTCACGAAGCGGTAGCCGCCCTGCGCGAGATGCGCCGAGAGCCGCGCCTGCGCGAGCCCGTCCGCCCCCATCTCTCCTGCCTGCGGTCGCGTCATGATCCTGCCCGTCGTCGTCGAGCGGTTCTGTAGCAACCGGAACCGGGCTTGGCGACCGCCCCGCCGCCGCGCACGGGCGCGAATGAACACGCAGGGGCGAACCTGTGGGACGCGGCGGCCGTGCGGCGCCCGGCGCACCGGCTCTGATGGGTCCCCAACCCGATGGGAACCGGCTCCGATGCGCGCCCCCCTCGCCTTCCTCCCGGCGACCTGGGCCCTGGCGACCTTGGCCCTGGCGACGTTGGCCCTGAAGACTTGGCCGCTCCTCGCCGCGCCGGCGCGGGCGGAAGTCCCTCGCGACGCGCTCCGGGGCGTGCGCAACGCGGTCTACGCCGAGGCCGGCTGCTGCTTGCCGCACGCCGCGCGGGATCCGCGCCTTCGGCAAGGCCGGCTGCCGCTACGACGACATCGCCGACGTGCCGCTCTCGGCCCGCGACCGCGCCAAGGTCGCCGAGATCCAGCGCCGGGAGCGCGCCGCCGGCTGCCCGCGCTGAGGGAGCCGCCGCTCTTCCCTCCCCCCGACGGATCTCGGGCTCGCCCGAGATCCGCATCCCGTGTGCCCGAGTCGGGCAGGCCCGACTGGGGTGCGGGGGAGGGAGAGTCTGACCGTTGGCGCTTGCCTTCAGGCCTCGTCCGAGAAGTGCTGGGCCAGCACCTCGCGCACGCGGGCGACCATCTCGGCCTCCGGGCAGGAGAACTGCGCCGGCCGGGCGGCCTTCCACTCGGCGTTGCTGGCGATGTTGCGGGCGGCCTCGGCGCCGGCGATGAGGTCCTTGACCTGGACCTCGCCGGCCGCGCGCTCGTTCGAGCCCTGGATGATCGCCACCGGGCTGCCGCGGCGGTCGGCATACTTCATCTGCGCCTTCATCCCGGCCCCGCCGAGGTAGAGCTCGGCCCGGATGCCGGCCTGCCGCAGGGTGGCGACGAGCCGCTGGTAGGCGGCGATCTCGTCGCGGTCGAGCACCAGCACCACCACCGGGCCGGGCTTCGCCGCCGCCTCGACGAGCGGGCTGCCGGTGAGCTGCAGCGCCGAGAACAGCCGCGACACGCCGATGGAGAAGCCGGTGGCCGGCACCGGCTCGCTGCGGAACCGCCCGACGAGCCCGTCGTAGCGCCCGCCGCCGGCGACCGAGCCGAAGCGCACGGTCTGCCCGTCCTCGTTGACGACGGGGAAGGTCAGCTCGGCCTCGTAGACCGGGCCGGTGTAGTATTCGAGCCCGCGCACCACCGAGGGGTCGACGCGGATGCGGTCGACGCCGTAGCCGGCCGCGTCGACGAGCGTGGCGATCGTCCGAAGCT
Organism: Methylobacterium sp. E-025; assembly: GCF_022829705.1. Taxonomy (NCBI): domain Bacteria; kingdom Pseudomonadati; phylum Pseudomonadota; class Alphaproteobacteria; order Hyphomicrobiales; family Methylobacteriaceae; genus Methylobacterium; species Methylobacterium sp. E-025. The sequence goes on along the minus strand of NZ_JAKSYR010000066.1, from coordinate 53,281 downwards.
CCTCGATGCCGGCCCGCGCGGTCTCGTTCTCGCCGAAGGCCGAGAGCAGCGCGTCGACGAAGGCGAAGCGCTCGGGCGCCGCCTCCGAGCCGCCGCCGAGCAGCAGCGCGATCACCTTGTCGGCCTGGCCGGAATCGAGCCCGGCGCCCTTGGTGAAGTCGCCCGATTCGTCCTTGCGGCCGGGGCCGAGCAGCAGGCGCACGCCCTCGGTGCCGAACTTGTCGAACTTGTCCATCGCGCGCAGCACGGTCAGGCGCTGCCCGGCCTGGGCGTCGCCGGCGAGCCCGATCGTCGCGAGCACGCCGTCCAGCACCTTCCGGTTGTTGACCTTGATCACGTACCGGCCGGCGAGCCCGAGCCGGTCCAGCGTGTCGGCCATCAGCATGCAGGCCTCGGCATCGGCGGCGACCGACGGCGCGCCGACGATGTCGGCGTCGAACTGCATGAACTGGCGGAAGCGGCCCGGCCCCGGCTTCTCGTTGCGGAAGACGAACCCGTTGCGGAAGCTGCGATAGGGCTTGGGGATCGCGTCGAAGTTCTCGGCCACGTGGCGGGCGAGCGGCGCGGTCAGGTCGTAGCGGAGCGAGAGCCAGGCCTCGTCGTCGTCCTGGAACGAGAACACGCCCTCGTTCGGGCGGTCGAGGTCGGGCAGGAACTTGCCCAGCGCCTCGGTGTACTCGACGAACGGGGTCTCCAGCGCCTCGAAGCCGTAGAGCTCGAACGTCGCCCGGATCGTCTCCAGCATCCGCCCCTGCGCCGCGATCTCGGCGGCGCGGCGATCGACGAAGCCGCGCGGCAGGCGGGCCTTCAGGCCGGGCTTCTCGCCGGTGTTGGAATCGGCCTTGGACATGACGGTTCGTTTCGATCGCGCGCTTCGGGGGTCGCCGGGCTGTATCGCGGCGGCGGGGGCAGCGGCAAGCCGGCGGCTTGGCGACGGCGTCGCGCGACAGGATCCCGACGGCATGGCACGACGCCCGCAGACGGATCGCGGGGAGCCCCTCTCCCCGCACGCGGGGAGAGGCTCAGCGGCACCTCGTCGTGCCGCTGAGCAGCGGCGGCGAAGTCGAAGCGAGGGTGAGGGGGTGCGATCGGAGGAGGCTCCTCGGTCGAAGCCCCCTCACCGTCGGCTGCCGCCTCGCCGTGCTCCCCGACAAGGGGGAGACACGGCCCTCTCCCCGCGTGCGGGGCGAGGGGATGCACGGTTGGCGACGCTCCCGGTGGGTCGACGCGGCGACCTAGTACGGCGAGATCCACTTCAGCCAGAGCAGGGCCGCGAGGCTGATCACCGCGATCGGCATCTGCAGCGGGCGCAGGCGGGCGAAGAACAGCGGCGCCTCGCCGGCGCGCGCGGCGATCGGGTCGAGCACGGCGATGGCGGCGTAGCCGACGATCAGGAGGCCGAGCGCCGGGATCGCCTTGCCCATCACCACGGTGACGAGGGCGGAGAGCCCGAGCACGAACAGCCCGAGCATCGTCGCGATCTGCATCACCGTCGGCCCGCCCTCGGTGCGGAAGCTGACGCCGCGGCGGACGCCCGCCAGGAACAGCAGGATCGCGGCGCCGTAGAGGATCGTCATCAGGGCGACGAGGTAGTCGAGCGGCTGGCCGCGCATCCACCAGGCGGCGGCGGCGCCGGCCGCCAGCGGCAGCATCGGCCCGTAGCCCAGCACCACGCTGAGCCAGGGCGTCTCGCGCGATTCGTGGGCGGTGAGGGTGCGTCCGGTGGCGTCGTCGCGCATGGGAGGGGGCCGTTTCCGTGTTGTCTCGCGCAAGGGGCGGGCAAGGAGGGGAGGGGGTAAGGTGCGGGCGGCCGCGCGTCGGGACGATGCGACCGGCCGACACGGGGCCTGTCGCGCCCCGGCGCGTCACGTTTCGTGCCACCCGATGCGCGAGCGTGAACCCGCGCGCGATCCCGCAGTTCCGGGATCACGTCGCGGGGTGCAGGGTGCGGGCCTGGCGCCGCCGCGAGCGCCGGCCGGGCTCGGGCGTCGCGTCGAACCAGATCACCAGGGCGAGCGCCGCCAGCGCCGGCGCGCCGAGCGCCAGGAACGCGCCGGTCCAGCCGAGCAGGCCGAAGGCGAGGCCGCCGTACCAGGCCGAGAGCGCGCCGCCGATGCCCTGCACCGCGTTGACGGTGCCGAGCGCCGTCTGCGTCCGGCCCGAGCCCCAGGTCAGGTCGGCGACCACCACCGGCACCGCCACGCCGACGATGCCGGAGGCGACGCCGTCGAGGATCTCGGCCGCGATCAGCCAGGTCGGGTCGTCGACGAAGGCCGAGAGCGCGGCGCGCACCGGCAGCACCGCGAAGGCCGCCAGCAGCAGCTTGCGCCGGCCGCGCCGGTCGGCGAGCGAGCCGGAAAACAGCGCCACCGGCACCATCGTGAGCTGGGCCACCATCACGTAGATCGCGGTCCAGTGCGTCGCGCTGACGGCGGTGGCGACGAGCTTCTGGCCGAGCAGCGAGAGCATGCCGCCGCTGCCGAGGTTGAACAGCGTCAGCGCGCAGGCGAGCACCAGCAGCCGGCGGTCGCCGAGCACGGCGCGGATGCCGGCCCGCTGCGGCGCCTCCTCCGCTCCGTCTTCCCCACCGGGCTCCGTCCAGCCGACCGCGCGGCGCTGGCTCCAGGCCGAGGCCGGGGTGGTCAGCGCGGCGGCGATCGCCAGCACCGCCATCAGGCCGAGCACCCAGAAGGCGATCGCCGACCCGAACCGGGCGGTGCCCAGCGTGATGGCGCCGGCGGCGATCAGGATGCCGACGTGGTTGAAGGCCTGATTGCGCCCCTGCTGGCCCGGGAACCGGTCCTTGCCGACGATCCCGAGGGTCAGCGCGGTCACCGCCGGCAGCAGCAGCGTGCCGCCGGCCGCCGCCAGCAGCTGCGCCGTGAACACGAAGGCGAAGGCGCGGGCCGGCAGCAGCAGCAGCGTGCCGGCGAGGATCGCGGTGCAGGCCGCGGCGATCAGCAGCCGCGGCCGCCCGACCCGGTCGACCAGCGCGCCGAACGGGCCGGAGAGCAGCAGCGTGCCGAACCCGACCAGGGTGGTGACGAGGCCGACGCGGGCCGGGCTCCACGATCCGGCCTCGGCCAGCCACGTGCCGAGGAACGGTCCCAAGCCGCCCTGGATGTCGCCGATGAAGACGTTGATCAGGGCGAGGTGGGTGGTCGGGGCCATGCCGTCCTTGGGTGCACGCGGGAGCGGCGCAGGGCGTGGCCCGGTCCGGTCCCGCGGTCAAGGTACGATCGGATCGGGCGGAGTCGCGGTGCTCAGGCGGCGCAAGCGGTCCGCTCGGGGCGGAAAGCGACGCGCGGGAAGACGCTGCGGCCTCGGAGGGCGCCGGGCGCCCCGTCGTCAGCGGAGAACGTTCGGGGGCACGGGCGGGCTCCCGTTGAGCAGGGTGATCGTCACCCGCCGGTTCGGCGCGATGTAGGGATTGTCGGGGAAGACCGGCTCGGTGTCGGCGCGTCCCACCACGGACGCGAAGTTGTCGTTGGGCACCCCGGCACCGGCCAGGACCTCGCGCACGGCGAGCGCCCGCCCGGCGGTGAGGGTCCAGGGCTCGCCGGCCCGCGTCGAGCCCGGGCGCGCGGCGGCCGTGTGGCCGGTGATGGACAGGCGGTTGGGCAGCTTGCGCAGGGCGGGCGCGAGCGCCTCCAGCACGCGGCGGGTGCGCTCGTAGGGCTCGACGGAGCCCTCGCGGAACATCGAGCGGCCGTCGTCGTCCACGAGGGAGACGTTCACGCCCTCCTTGGTCGTCTCGAACACGATGTTGCGCGACAATTCGGCGATCTCGGGCAGCTTCTGGAGCGCCTGCCGGAGGCTGGCGATGGCGCTGTAGTTGGCCGGAACGCTGGCGGCCCGCCGGCTCGCCTCGAGATCGCTGGCGCTGCCCGGGCTGCTCGCGCGCACCGCATCCTCCTGCTGGGCGGAGCCCGTCGCCGCCTCGCGGGGCTTGGACGGCTTGTTGCCCGAGGTGTCGAGGGAGGTGCCGTACAGCAAGCCGCCGGCGCCGCTGGTCGCAGGGCTCGAAGCCGCCGGCGCGAAGTATTCCGCCAGGCCGATCTTCTGCTCCTGGGTCGTCATGCTGATCAGCCACATCAGCAGGAAGAACGCCATCATGGCGGTGACGAAGTCCGCATAGGCGATCTTCCAGGCCCCGCCGTGGTGGGCATGCGCGGCCTTCTTGACCTTCTTGATGATGATCGGCTGGAGGGCCATGGCCGTCGAGTCCCTGCGCGAGGTGGGGTCGGAACTAGGCGGGCAGGGCGGCGGTCGCCGCTTCCACTTCGTTGAAGGTCGGGCGGACGTCGCTCATCAGGGCCTTGCGGGCGAACTCGACCGCCATCACCGGCGGCTGGCCGGCGATGTGGGCGAGGAGGCCCGCCTTGAGCGAGACGTAGTACTTGGATTCGGCCTCGAAGAGGCTCTTGAGCGACTGCGCCATCGGCCCGAAGAAGCCGTAGGCGACGAACACGCCGAAGAAGGTGCCGACGAGCGCGCCGCCGATCAGATGCCCCAGCACCTCCGGCGGCTCCTTGATCGCCCCCATGGTCTTGATCACGCCGAGCACGGCGGCGACGATGCCGAGCGCCGGCGTTCCGTCGGCGAGCGACTGCATGGCCGAGATGATCCGCTCCTGCTCCTGGTGGTGCGTCTCCAGCTCCTCGTCCATCAGGGCGTCGATCTCGTGGACGTTGTTTGCGCCCAGCGTCACCATGCGCATGTAGTCGCAGACGAACTCGACCGCGTGGTGGTTCGCCGCGAAGGTCGGGAAGCTGTTGAACAGCGCCGACTCGCTCGGCTCCTCGATGTGCGGCTCGAGCGCCATCAGGCCCTTCTGCTTCGCGAGCCGATACAGCGAATACTGCATGCCCAGCAGCTCGACATAGGCTTGCTGATTGTATTTCGGCCCCTTCACGAGCGTGGCCAGCATGGCGGGCACGGCCTTGAGCACCGGCCCGGTGTTGCCGATGATGAAGGCGCCGATCGCCGCGCCGAGGATGATGACGAACTCGAACGGCTGCCACAGCACTTCCAGGTGGCCGCCCATCGCCGCGTAGCTGCCGAAGACGCAGGCGAAGACGACCAGTGTGCCGATGATCAGCCGCATGATTTGCCACCCTTGCGCGGCGGCAGGGACAGCCCGAGCGACGCCACTAGCGATCCGACAAATTGCCGATCTCGGTTAACGGCGGGTTTAGGCCGTGGCTCGGATGCCGTCCGGCTCCCTCGGCGCGCGGTCCGGGCGCCCGGCGACGGCGCCCGGACCGCGCGCCGAGACTCGCCCTCAGATCGTGACCATGCCGCCCGTCACCGCGATCATCGCGCCGTTGATGTAGCTCGCCGCGTCGGAGGCCAGCATCACGTAGGGGGGCGCGAGCTCGGCCGGCTGGCCGGGGCGCCCGGCCGGCGTCATCGAGCCGAAGCTCTCGACCTGGCTGGTGTACATCGTCGACGGGATCAGCGGCGTCCAGATCGGGCCCGGCAGCACCGCGTTGGCGCGGATGCCGCGCTTGCCCAGGATCTTGGCGAGGTTCGCCACCATGTTGCACAGCGCCGCCTTGGTCGAGGAATAGGCGAGCTGCTGCTCGACCGGGTTCTTGGCGTTGACCGAGGAGGTGGCGATGATCGAGGCGCCGGGCTTCAGGTGCGGCGAGGCGGCCTTGAGGATGTAGAACATCGCATGGACGTTGACCGCATATTGCCGGTCCCAGTCGGCGATCGCGATGCCCTCGAGGTCGTCGGCCAGCACCTGCACGGCGGCGTTGTTGACGAACACGTCGAGCCGGCCGAACTCCGCGATCGTCGTCTCGACCAGCGCGGCGCAATGGCCGGCCTCCGAGACGTCGCCCGGCAAGAGCAGCGCGCGCCGGCCGGCCTTCTCGATCCAGGCGGCGGTGTCCTTGGCGTCGTCGTGCTCGTCGAGATAGGCGAGCGCCACGTCGGCGCCCTCGCGGGCATAGGCGATCGCCACAGCCCGGCCGATGCCGGAATCGCCCCCGGTGATCAGCGCGACCTTGCCGGTGAGCTGGCCGGAGCCGACGTAGCTGTGCTCGCCGTGATCGGGCGGCGGCTGCATCTCGGACGAGCGGCCGGGATAGGGGATCGGCCGGGCCGCGAAGGGCGGCTCGGGGCGCGGGGAGGCGGTGTCGGACATGACGTTCCCATCGGTGAGGCCGCGGCATGCGGCGCCTCCTCGGGAACACGCCGGGAGGCGGACCGGCTCAAAGCGGCCTGCCGCGCCGGATCGTCACGCCGGCGGGCCGTACTGCATCAGCCCGTCGCCGAACGACCAGTTCTCGCGCGCGACCTCCACCAGGTTCACGAGCACGTTGCCCGGCTTCACGCCCGGATCCCGCCCGAGGTTGCGGGCGATCGCCGCGTAGAGCGCCCGCTTCTGCGCGGTGTCGCGGGTGTCGTTGGCGGTGATCTGGATCATCACGAGGTCGTCGTCCCGCGCGATGCCGAGATAGCCGGGATCGTAGGCGAAGGCCGAGGAGCCGTGCTCGTGGATCACCGTGAACAGGTCGTTCTCGGGCACCGCGAAGGCCTCGCGCATCGCCGCGTAGAGGCCGGCGACGAGGGCGGCGTGGTAGGCCGGGCTCTTGCCGGCGCGCAGGGAGATGCGGGTCAGGGGCATGGCGGGGGTCCTCGGGCGCGGTCGAGGGACACCCTTGCCGTCCGCGATGATAACGGCAAGATATCGGACGCTATATCTGCCATAACGGATCGATGTGATGCTGACCCGCCCGCTCGACATCGAAAGCGTCCAGGCCTTCGTGCTCACCGTCGACCTGGCGAGCTTCACCCGCGCCGCCGCGGCGCTGGAGACCTCGCAGGCCGGGATCAGCCTGCGGCTGAAGCGGCTCGAGGATCGGCTCGGCTGCCGCCTCGTCGACCGCACCCCGCGCAGCGTCCGGGCCTCGGCGCGGGGCGAGCGCTTCCTGCCCGCCGCCCGCGACCTGCTGGCGGCCCATGCGCGGGCGATGGCCGACCTCGCCGCCGCGCCGCCCGCCCGGCTCGTCCTTGGGATCAGCGACCACGTCGCCGGCCCGGACCTGCCGGCGCTGCTGCACCGGCTCGGGCTCGCCGGGTCCGGCCTCGTCGTCGAGGTGCGGATCGCCCCGTCGCGCGACGTGATGCGCCTGTTCGATGCGGGCGAGGTCGACGCGGCGATCGTCCGGAGCGAGGACCCAGCCGAGGCGGGCGGCACGGTGCTGGCCGAGGAGCGGCTGGCGTGGTTCGCCGCCCCCGGCTTCCGGTTCGAGCCCGGCGCGCCCCTGCCGATGGCGACGCTCGCCGGCCCCTGCAACGTCCGGGTGGCGGCGTTGCGCGCGCTCGACGCGGCCGGCCTGCCCTGGAGCGAGATCTTCGTCGGCGGCGGCGTGCTCGCCGTCGGCGCCGCGGTGACGGCCGGGCTCGCGGTGTCGGCGCTCGCCCCCAGCGTCGCGCCCGCCGGCGCGCGGGACGTCGGCGCCGCGTTCGGGCTGCCGGCCCTGCCGCTCACCCGGATCGTGCTGCACGCGCAGGCGCCGGACCCGCGCGCCGCCGCGGCGCTGCGCACGCTGGCGGCCGCCTATCGCGGCGTGGCGCGGTGAGGGTCTCCACGGCACCGAGGGCGGCGCTGCCCCGGGATCGGGGAGAGGCTTGAACCGTAGGATTCGTTCCTATACTTTGGGCGTCGGTACCGAGCGCTTGCGTTCCCGGTCTTGAGAGGCCGCCGAACGGATCGAGGTTCGGTCCATGTCGGGGGTGTCATGAGACTTTTCGTGAACCGCTCGGCATGGAAGCAGGCCTGCAAGGGCAAGATCGCCGCGGGCACGCTCGCCAAGGCCGTCGAGAAGGCCAATCTCGGGCTGGTGGACGCCGAGATCGGCGCTCACCTGTACAAGCAGCACGTCGGCCGAAAGGGCGATTTCCGTGCCGTCCTCTTCCTGGTCACGGACCGGCGATGCGTCGTCCTGCACATCTTTCCCAAGAACGTCCAACCCAACATCAAGGGTGCCGAACTGACGACCCTTCGCGCGTTCGCGAAGATCCTCGCGGATGTCGGCGACGCCGGATTCGAGACGCTTGCCGAAACCCAGGGGTGGAAGGACCTCTCCGATGAGAAGCCCGAAACGGACCTATAGGAGCGATCTGCTTCGATCGATCCACGAGGCTACGAGCGACCTTCACGCCATCGGGGCGATCGACAAGGCGACGCTGCGCCGGTTCGATGTTTCGTGCCTCACGCCCATCGAGCCGCTGCCGCCCGAGAGCATCCGGCGGATCCGCGAACAGGCCAACATGAGCCAGGCGATCTTCGCCAAGGCTCTCAACGTGACGACCTCGCTGGTGAGCAAGTGGGAGCGGGGAGACGCCAAGCCTGGCGGTCCCTCGCTCAAGCTGCTCTCGCTGGTGAGCCACAAGGGCATCGAAGCGATCCTGTAACGCGCCCCGGGCGTGCCGGCCGGGCTGTCCGCGCCGGCGGATCGCTTTCAGCGAGCCGCCCGGATGCGGTGTTTCCCGTGAAAACGAAACAGCCCGGCCGCGCGGGCGGCCGGGCTGTCGTCGAGACGCGGGAGGCCGCGGAACTCAGGAGGCGAGGGGGCCGGTCGCCTCGCCGGCGCCCTGGGCTTCCATCGCCTTCTGGCGGTAGAGGCCGACGAAGTCGATCGGGTCGATGTAGAGCGGCGGGAAGCCGCCGTTGCGCACGGCCTCGGCCACGATCTGGCGGGCGAACGGGAACAGCAGGCGCGGGCACTCGATCATCACCGCCGGGTGGACCTGGTCCTGCGGGATGTTGCGCATGCGGAACACGCCGGCATACTTCAGGTCGAAGGCGAACAGCACGTCGCCGTTGATCTTGGCGTCGCCCTCCAGCGTCAGCTCGACCTCGAAGTCGGCCTCGGCGAGCTGCTGCGCGTTGACGTTGACCTGGATGTTGATCTGCGGGCCCTGGCCCTCCTGGGGCTGGAGCGAGCGCGGCGCGTTCGGGTTCTCGAAGGACAGGTCCTTGGTGTACTGCGCGAGCGCGTTGATCGCGGGGGCCTCGTCGGCCTGCCCGTTGCCGTTCGGTGCGGGGGAATCGGCCATGGCGGGTCATCCTTCTCGAAAGATCGAACACCGGCCGCGGGCCGATGGCTACGGGTGACCGCCATGCCTGTGCGGTCGTGGGCAGAGGCGAGGCCGCTAACATGCCCGTTCGATGCGGACAAGCGAGGCGCCGGACGGCGCGCGGACCCCGCGCCGCCGCCCGGCCGACCGGGTGCCGGCGTCGGGCCGCGGCCGGTCCCGGCGGCGCGTGTCGCGACGACGCGGCCGGGGCGATCCTCCGCGATGTCGCCTGGAACCGGCCGGTGCATTGCCCCATATGCCCATTGCCCCCTATGCAAAGGGGGACGCGGCGCGTTTCCTCGAGAGCCCGGCCGCGTCCGCTCGAGGATGCGTGCGGCGTGACATGACCATCGTGCGACCCCTCTCGGATTTCCCGGAGCCGCGCGCACGGGCCAAGGCTGCGGCCGGGACCCGCGCTCCACGGCGGCCACCATCGGATCGGTGATGCAGGACAGCTTCGACGTGACGACGATCATCTTCCTGGCGCTCGCCGTCTTCGTGATCTGGCGGCTGCGCTCGGTCCTCGGGCAGAAGACCGGCGCCGAGCGCGCCCCGTTCAAGCCGGTCGACCGCAGCCGCACCGAGCCCCAGCCCGGCCGCGGCGACGGCGACAACGTCGTGCGCCTGCCCGGCGCCGACCGGGTCCAGCCCGAGCGCGCCGCCGAGGCCCAGGCGCGCGACTGGCGCGGCATCGCCGAGCCCGGCTCGGCGGTCGCCCGCGGCCTCGAGGCGATCGTCCAGGCCGAGCCCGGCTTCGAGCCGCGCGCCTTCATCGAGGGCGCCAAGGGCGCCTACGAGGCGATCATGATCGCCTTCGCCAAGGGCGACCGGAAGACCCTGAAATCCCTGCTCTCCCGCGAGGTCGGCGACGCGTTCGAGCGCGCCATCGCCGAGCGCGAGAAGAACCGCCAGACGGTGGAGACCACCTTCGTCTCGATCGACAAGGCCGAGATCGTCGCCGTCGACGTGCGGAACCGCGTCGCGCAGGTCACGGTGCGGTTCCTCTCCAGCCTCATCACCGCCACTCGCAACGCCGACGGCGTCGTGGTGGACGGCAGCGCCGAGGCCGTGGTCGAGGTGCCCGACGTCTGGACCTTCGCCCGCACCCTGGGCACCCGCGACCCGAACTGGCAGCTGGTCGCGACCGAAGCCGGGGCCTGAGGGCGCCCGCGCAGCCATCGTCCCGAGAGCCATGCCGCCCCGACACCCGCCCCGTCCGACCGCAGCGTTCCGCGCTGCGGTCGCTCTCGTTTCGGGGGCCGCCGCGGCGAGCGCCGCCGAGCCGCTGCGCGTCGGCAACGCCGTGCTGGAGCCGGTCGCGATCGCGGCCCTGCCCGGCTGGCAGGCGGACGAGACGGCGGCGGCCTTCGAGGCTTTCCGCCGGACCTGCGCCGCGCCCGGCCCCGATCCGGCGCAGGCCGCCGGCGTCGCCGGGTCGCCGGCCGACCTCGCCGCCGCCTGCGCCGCCGCCGCCGCGCTCGATCGCACCGGGGCCGGCTGGCCCGAGCGGGCGCGGCGGTTCTTCCAGGAGCGGTTCTCGGCCTACCGCGTCGTGCGCCCGGCCGACGGCACCGAGCCCGAGCGGAAGACCGGGTTCCTCACCGGCTACTTCGAGCCGCAGCTCGAGGGATCGCTGGCGCCCGGCCCCGGCTTCGCCGCCGCCGTGCTCGCCCGGCCCGACGACCTCGTGACGCTCGCCCCCGGCGAGACCCGCCCCGGCCTCGATCCGGCGTTGCGCGCCGGGCGCGCGGCGGCGGCCGGGTTCGAGGCCTATCCCGACCGGGCCGCGATCGAGGACGGGGCGATCGCCGGGCGCACCCGCCCGCTGCTGTGGCTGCGCGACGCCGTCGACCTGTTCGTGCTGCAGGTGCAGGGCTCCGGCCGCGTCCGCCTGCCCGACGGGTCGGCGATCCGCGTGCTCTACGACGGCAAGAACGGCCGGCCCTACACCTCGATCGGCAAGCTGCTGGTGGCGGAGGGGCACCTCGCCCTGAACGACCTCAGCCTCGCCCGCTGGACCGCCTGGCTGCGCGCGCACCCGGACCACGCACGCCGGCTGATGCGGATGAACGCGTCCTACATCTTCTTCCGCACCGAGCCGGTCACCGATCCCGCCCTGGGCCCGCCGGGCGCGGCCGGCGCGCCCCTCAGCCCCGGCCGCAGCCTGGCGGTGGACGGCACCCTCTGGCGCTACGGCCTGCCGTTCTGGCTGGAGGGCAGGCTGCCCGGCCAGCCCGGCAGCGGGCACCTCGTGGTCGCGGCCGATACCGGCTCAGCCATCCTCGGCCCGGCCCGCGGCGACCTCTACGTCGGCACCGGCGCCGCGGCCGGCGTCGCGGCCGGAGACCTGCACACCAAGCCCGGCTTCGTCGTGCTCCTGCCGAAGCCGGCCGCGCCATGAGGGGGTTCTGGTCTCCGACGCCATGGCTCCAATGCCATCGCTTTCCGCGACTCGCTGGAACCGGAACGGACGAACGAATGTCCGCATGTCGGAGTGTGGAAGCCGGAAGGATCCTGGGCGTCACGGCGCGGCTCCCTCTCCCATGGGAGAAGAGACCCGCGCTTCACCTCACGCGATCCGAGCGTCCGGCATGAGGCCGCCGCGCCGGCCGCGGGCGCTGTCCCGCGAGGATGCCCATCTCTGGGGCGAGATCGCCAAGCTGATCACGCCGCTGCGCGCCCGCGCGACGTTGCGGAAGGCCAAGCCCGCTGCCGACGCCCCAGGGCCCGCGGCGCCGGCCGCGGCGAAGCCGACGCCGAAACCTGCGCCGGCCAAAAGCCCCGCCAAGAAGGCGGTGCCGCTCCCCGAGCCCGTGCCGGCGATGCCGAGCGTCGTGCCCGGCCCGGTCGCTGTCGTCGCGCCGGCGAAGAAGCCCAGGCGCGTGGTCCGGCTCGGCGCGGGGACACCGGCCCCGGCGCCGCCGACGCCGGTGCGGCCGGCCTTCGTCCCGGGCCCCGCCCCGCCCGGGCTGGAGCGGCGCGAGCGCCAGCGGCTCAGCCGCGGCGTGCTGGCGATCGAGGGCCGGATCGACCTGCACGGGCTCTATCAGGCCGAGGCGCACGCGGCCTTGGTCGGCTTCCTGATGCGGGCGCGCGCCGCCGGGCATGCGCGGGTGCTGGTCGTGACCGGCAAGGGCGGCGAGGACGCCTATGCCGAGCGCGGCGTGCTGCGCCGCTCGGTGCCGCACTGGCTGCGCGGCGCGGAGCTGCGCCCAATCGTGCTCGGCTTCGAGGAGGCCGCCCGCCACCACGGCGGCGCCGGCGCGCTCTACGTCCGCCTGCGGCGGCGCTGAAGGCGCGGGTTAACCCGAGCGGGCTAATCGGGTAGGCGACGCGCGGAAGCGTTCGGGACCGGACATCATGCACGACGTCGTACGCGAGATCGTTCTCGACACCGAGACCACCGGCATCGACCCCAAGACCGGCGACCGGCTGATCGAGGTCGGCGCGGTCGAGCTCCTGAACCACATCCCCACGGGCCGGACGTTCCACAAGTACTGCAACCCGCAGCGGGCGGTCTCGGAGGGCGCCTTCAAGGTGCACGGGCTGTCCGACACGTTCTTGTCCGACAAGCCGCTGTTCTCGGAGATCGCCGGCGCGCTGATCGAGTTCTGCGGCGACGCCCGGCTGGTGATCCACAACGCGCCGTTCGACGTCGGCTTCCTCAACATGGAATACGCCCGGCTCGGGGCCAAGGCGCCGCCGCCGATCGTCCTCGAGAGCGTGGTCGACACCCTGCCGATGGCCCGGCGCAAGCACCCCGGCGCGCCGGCCAACCTCGACGCCCTGTGCAGCCGCTACGGCATCGACACCAGCCGCCGCACCAAGCACGGGGCCCTGCTCGACGCGCAGATCCTGGCCGAGGTCTACATCGAGCTGCTCGGCGGCAAGCAGACCGGGTTCGATCTCGGCGCGACCGCGGTCGCCGACGCGGTCGTCGACCGCAGCGCCGAGAGCGTCGTGCGCACGGTCCGCACCGCCCGCGCCCGCCTGACCGACGCCGAGCGCGAGCGCCACGCCGCATTCCGCGCCGGCCTCGGCGCCAGCGCGATCTGGGCCGAGTACATCGGCGAGGACACCGCCGTCTGACGGCAGAGCCGCCCTCACGGGTTGGTGCATCGCACGAAGCCCATATTGCAATGCAATATGGCGCCCCCATATGCCATCCACACGGATGGTGACGGGATGGTCGCGATGATGGATGTGATGGCACGGCCGAAGCCCACGCGGGCGGCGGCGCGGCAGCCCGAGAGCGAGAAGATCACGATCAACCTTGGGCATGTCGACCTCGGGCACGTCGACCTGCTCGTGGCCGAAGGGGTGTTCTCGAACCGCAGCGACTTCATCCGCACCGCGATCCGCAACCAGATCGAGCGGCATGCCGACGTGACGCGCCAGTCGATGGCGCGGCGCAGCGTCGAGCTCGGCCTGCGCCACATCGACCGCGCCAGCCTCGAGGCGGCCCGGGCCGAGGGGCGGATGCTGGACATCCGCGTGCTCGGCCTCGCCACCATCGCCGACGACGTGACCCCCGACCTCGCCCGTGCGGCGATCGCCTCCCTCGACGTGCTCGGCAGCCTCCAGGCCAGCCCCGCCGTCCGCGCCGCGCTGGCCGACCGGCTGCGCTGAGGCGCTGCCGCGCCTCTGCTCCGAGCCTCCGCTCCGAGCCTCCTGCCCTATTCCGATCCGCCCACGGCGATCCCCAGGACTTCCCATGACCGACCATTCCGACTCGATGCGCGACCGCTTCGCCGACATGATGGAGGCGACCCGGCTGACCGGTGCCGGCCGCCTCGCGGAGGCGACCGACCTGATCCAGCGCAGCCTCGGCGGCCACGCGACGCCGCGGGACACGCCGCAGGACACGCCGAAGGCGATCGAGCCGCCGACCCTCGACCTGACCGCCGAGCGCATCGACGACGCCCCGCGATCCGCGCCCCGGGCCGAGGCGAAGGTCGAGGCCGCGCCCAAGCCCGCGGCCGCGCCCAGGCCCGAGGCCGCGCCGAGGAGCGCTTCGCCCCGAGCCGAAACCGCGTCGGCCGGCCCGATCCCGGAGAAGCTGCGTGCGGCGGTCGACGGCGTCGTGCGCGGGCTGGCGCCGGTGCTGAAGGGCCTGAGCGCCAAGGGCTTGAACACCAAAGGCCTCAACACGAAGGGGCTGGCGCCCGGCTTCGGCTTCGCCAAGCCGCCGATGCCGGGCCGCTCGGCCGAGCCCGCCGAGGGCGAGGGATCGCTCGTCACCAAAAGCTTCGCCGGGCCGGCGGGTGCGCGCGAGTATCGCCTGTTCGTCCCGAGCCGGCCGCAGAATCCGGCCGCGCTCGTGGTGATGCTGCACGGCTGCAACCAGACCGCGGACGACTTCGCCGTCGGCACCGGCATGAACCGGCTGGCGGAGCGCGACGGCGTGCTCGTCGCCTACCCGGTCCAGACCGGCCGCGCCAACGCGCAACGCTGCTGGAACTGGTTCGAGCCGCGCGACCAGGGCCGCGAGACCGGCGAGGCCGCGATCATCGCCGGGCTCACCCGCGCGGTGATGGCCGAGCACGCGATCGACCCGGACCGCGTCTTCATCGCCGGGCTCTCGGCCGGCGGGGCGGCGGCGGCCAACATCGCCCGCGCCTTTCCCGATCTCTACGCGGCGGTGGGCGTGCATTCCGGCCTCGCCGCGTCGTGCGCCCGCGACGTCGGCTCGGCGATGATGGCGATGCAGATGGGCGCGGCCGGCCCCGGCGGCACCCGCGTGCCGACGATCGTCTTCCACGGCGAGGACGACACCACGGTGAGCATCCGCAACGCCGACCAGGTGCTGGCACAGGCGGGCGCCGCGGCGCTGACGCCCTCGCGCGAGCAATTCGACGGCGACGGCCATCCCTACACCCGCACCCGCTACGCCGACGCGGCGGGCCGGGTGATGCTGGAGGATTGGCGGGTGCGCGGCGCCGGCCACGCCTGGTCCGGCGGCGACCGGGCCGGCAGCTTCACCGATCCGCACGGGCCCGACGCCTCGCGCGCGATGCTCGACTTCTTCGCCGCGCATCCCAAGGGGGTCTAGAGCATTGTCTTCACGCGAGCCGGGATCCACCTCGCTGGAAAATGCTCGAGCGGCCGGGCGCCGTCCCGGCGACGGCGTGGCCCGGTTGCAACGCCGAACCTGCGATCGTGCGGTGCCCGCGATCGGAGGCGGAGGATCGGCCGCGATCCGTGCATGGTCCGTTTGCCGGCGAACCGCGTCGGCGGAGGAGGCTTGCGTGCCGGTGTCGGGTTGGAAGGTGGCGCTCGTGGGCGCAGCGGTGGCGTGCGCCGCGCACGGAGCCGCCCGGGCGGGCTCGGCCGCGCAGCCGGGCCAGACCGTCGGCCTGCCGGCCGGGTTTCCGCTGGCGGAGGGGCTGTACCTCATCGACACGTCGAGCTTCGGCGTGCGCGACACGCGACCCCGCGACTCGGAACTCAACGTCAACCTGCCGTCCATCATCTGGGCGACGCCGTGGCGGGTGCTGGATGCCCGGCTCCAGTTCACGGTGCTGCAGCCGGTGACCGCGACGGCGCCGAACGGCGCGCGCTACCAGAGCGGGTTCGGCCAGACCCTGCTCGCGGCCCAGCTCGCCTGGGATCTCGGCCAGCATGTCGGCGTCAGCTACCTGCTCGGCGCCTACCTGCCGAGCGACACCAAGGTGGTGATCCGGAACCCGGTGCTGCACCAGCGCTTCGCCGCGACCTACAACGGCGACGGCTGGAACCTGACGGCGCATTTCCTCTACGGGATCTTCTTCGACACCACCTCGCCCACCGGCACGTACTACCCGGACTTCCTCAACCTCGACCTGACCGCGACGAAGAAGTTCGGCAAGCTCGAGGTCGGTGCCGTCGCCTTCGGCTCCACCGACCTGCCGACCGGCCGGGCGAGCTACCAGCGTCAGGGCCAGTTCGCCGTCGGCGCCCTCGTCGGCTACAATTTCGGGCCGGTGAACCTGCAGGCCTACGTCACCCGGGACGTCGCCGAGCGCAATTACGGCGGCTTCGACACCCGCGGCTGGCTGCGGGCGATCGTGCCGCTGGGCAAGCTCGACGATCAGCCGGGCGACAAGACGGACGGGCCGCAGCCCGAGCCGCTGCTCGCCAAGCGCTGACGCCGGCGCGGCCGGGAGCTCACACCGCGACGTTGTCGATCAGACGGGTCTTGCCGAGATAGGCGGCGGCGAGCACGCGGGCCGCGCCGTCGACGCGGGCGAGCGGGGCCAGCGTCGCCGCATCGCAGACGGCGAGGTACTGCACGGCGAATCCCGCGGCCTCCAGCGCGGCGATCCCGCGCGCGATGGCGGGTGCCGTCTCGCCGCCGTCCCGCGCCTGCGCCGCGATGTCGGACAGGACCGCGTGGAGCTTCGGCGCGGTCGCCCGCTCGGCCGGCGCGAGGTAGCGGTTGCGCGAGGACAGGGCGAGGCCGTCGGCCTCGCGGATCGTCGGCATGCCGTGGATCGCGACGTCGAGGTCGAGGTCGGCGACCGCCCGCCGGATCACCTGCAGCTGCTGGAAATCCTTCTCGCCGAACAGGGCGGCATCCGGCCGGACCTGGTTGAGCAGCTTCGTCACCACGGTGGCCACGCCCGAGAAGTGGCCGGGGCGGAAGGCGCCGCACAGCCCCTCGGTGAGGCCGCCCACCTCGATGCGGCTCGAAAACCCCGGCGGGTACATGGCGGCCGCCTCGGGCATCCAGGCCGCGTCCGTCCCGGCCTGCGCCAGCAGGGCGAGGTCGCTCGCGGCGTCGCGCGGATAGCGGGCGAAATCCTCGCTCGGGCCGAACTGGGTCGGGTTGACGAAGACGCTCGCCACCACGCGCTCGCCCAGGGTCCGCGCATGCGCGATCAGCGCGAGGTGGCCGCGATGCAGCGCGCCCATGGTCGGCACCAGCACGACGCGGTCGCCGGCCGCGCGCCACGCGGCGACCGTCTCGCGCAAGCGGGCGAGATCGGTGATGGCCTGCGTCTCGGGGGTGGGATGGGCTGGCATGGCGGGCTCCGGCGGCGGCGTCGAGCGCTGCCTTAAGCGCCCTCTTCGCCGCATGCCAGCATGCGCCTGCGATCTGCGCCGACCCTGCCGAAACGATGATGCATCCGGGCCGTGCCTTGCGTCCAAGAATGCACGTCTGCAGACGCGGTGAAGCGGCGCGGATTCGCGGCGACCTCAGGTCCCCGCTTCTGGCGGAACAAACTCGCCGCGCTCATCGGCAATACGGCAGCAGGGGCCGGCCGAACGGGTCGTCGACGCCCGGCGGGGGCGTGAGGCCGTAATAGCTCGGCTTCGACAGGCCGTAGGACGAGCCGACGTAGCTCGGATCGTCGGGCGCGTTGGTCGGCACCGGCGCGCGGCGCGGCAGGCAGGCGACCCGGCGCGGGGGCGGGGCGGCGTGAAGCAGGACGCCGTCGCTGCCGTCGCCGCGCGGGAAGTAGCGCGGCGCGCTCGCGACGGGGCCGCCATAGGCCGGCCCCGGCTCGGGGGCGAACAGGTCGGCCGCGCCGGCGGGCCCCACGGCGAAGCCGCAGAGGAAGCAGGCCCGGATCATCGCTCTCGCGCGCATGCGCCCGTCGTCCCCCGACCCGCGGAAACCGGGCACGCGGTGCCAGTGTCGGCGCAGAGGGTGAACCGATCGTTACCGATCGGCCAACGCGACCAGCCGGGCCTGGAGCACCGTGACGAGGTCGGCGGTCGCGAGCCGCAGCTGCAGGCCGCGCCCGCCGCCGTTGACGTGGATCTCGGTGCGGCCGGCGAGCGACCCCGCATCGATCAGCACCGGCACCCGGCGCTTGGCTCCGAGCGGGCTGATCCCGCCGACGTGGTAGCCGGTGATCCGCTCCGCCTCCGGCGGCTTCAGCATCGACGCCGCCTTGCCGCCCATCGCGGCGGCGACCCGCTTCATCGCCACCTCCCGGTCGGAGGCGACGAGCAGGCAGACCGGCTGGCCGTCGACGGCGGCCATCAGGGTCTTGAGGATGCAGCCCGGCTCGACGCCGAGCGCCTCGGCCGCCTGCAGGCCGATGCGCGGCGCCTCCGGGTCGTAGGCGTAGCCCACCATCGCGTAGGCGATGCCGGCCTTGTCCAGCGCCCGCGAGGCGGGGGTCGCCCGCGGCGTCGCCTTGGCCATCACACCGCCTCCGCCAGGATGCGGCCGATCTCGGCATGGGCGGCGTCCCGCGCGGCCGGCGGCGCCTCCGAGCCGGTCAGGAACACACCCGCGAGGATCGGCGCACGGCCCGGCGGGTGCAGGATCGCCACGACGTTCGATGTCGCGTTGTCGCCGCTGCCGGTCTTGTCGCCGACCGGCCAGGCGGGCGGCAGGCCGGCACGGAGCTTGGCCCCGCCGGTCTCGCAGGCGACCATCCAGGCTTCCAGCCGCGCCCGGTGCGGCGGGGCCAGCGCGTCGCCGAGGAGGCAGCGGTCCCGCGTCCGGGTGATCGCGGCCGGGCTGGTGGTGTCGCGCGGATCGCCGGGCAGGGCGGTGTTGAGGGTCGGCTCGGTCCGGTCGAGGCGGGTGACCGCGTCGCCCTGCCCGCGCAGCCAGGCGGTGAGCGCCGCCGGTCCGCCCAGCGCGTCGAGGAGCAGGTTGGCCGCGGTGTTGTCGCTCCGGACGATCGCCGCCGCGCAGAGCCCATCGACGGACATCTCCGCATGGCCGCCGCCGGCCGCATCCAGGGCCGAGCGCGTGACCGGGGCGTAGCTCTGCAGATCGTCCGCCCCGTAGGCGATGCGCCGATCGAGCGTTTCGCGGCCGGCGGCGACGCGGGCCAGGATCGCCGCCGCCGCCAGCACCTTGAAGGTGCTGCACAGCGCGAACGCTTCGTCCGCGCGGTGGCCGAGGAACACGCCCGTCGCGTCGCGGAACGCCACGCCGACCCGACCGCCGAGGCGCGCCTCGAGCGCCCCGATGCGCCCGGCGGCGGCGGCGAGGCGATCGGAGGCGCGGGCGGAGAGCGCCGGCCCGGCGAGCGCCAGGCCGGCGACGACCGCGCGACGGGTATGGGCCATGGCGTGCTCCCTCCGGACGGGTTTCGCGGCGCCGCGGTTTGCGCAACGTCGTCGGCCGAGGCAAGACCCTTTCGCCGGGATGCGGCCGATCGATGACGGCCGCCCCCGCGCGGATGGGCGGATGCCGGGATGCCCCGGGCCCCCATCAGCGATCCGAGCATGAGCGATCCGACCATGAGCGATCCCCCCACCCTGTTCGCCCCGGCCTCCGGCTTCGCGCGCGCCGCCATCGCGGTGATCCGCGTCAGCGGCCCGGATGCCGGTGCCGTGCTCACGGCGCTTGCGGGCCCGCTGCCGGCGCCGCGCCGCCTCTCGCTGCGGACGCTGCGCGACCCCGCCGACGGCGCCATCCTCGACCGGGCGCTGATCGCCTGGATGCCCGGGCCGAGCACGGTCACCGGCGAGGACATGGCGGAGCTGCACCTGCATGGCGGCGTCGCGGTGCGGGCCGGCGTGATCCGCGCGCTCACCGCCTTTCCCGGCTGCCGCCCGGCCGAAGCCGGTGCCTTCACTCGGCGGGCCGTGCTCAACGGCCGGATGGACCTGACCGAGGCCGAGGGCGTCGCCGACCTGATCGAGGCCGAGACCGAGGCTCAGCGCCGTCAGGCCCTGCGCCAGCTCGACGGCGCTCTCGGCCGGCAGGTCGCGGCCTGGCGCGACGAGGCGATCGATTGCCTGGCCGCCGCCGAGGCGGCGCTGGATTTTTCCGACGAGGGCGACGTCGACGACGCGGCCCTGGATCGCGCCCTGTTCGACCGCGCCGCCCGCCTGCGTGCCGCCATCGCCGCGGCGCTCGCCGACGGGCGGCGCGGCGAGCGGGTGCGCGAGGGGTTCTGGGTCGTGCTCGCCGGGCCGCCGAACGCCGGCAAGTCGACGCTGCTCAACGCGTTGAGCCGGCGCGA
Source organism: Methylobacterium sp. E-025 (assembly GCF_022829705.1). Taxonomy (NCBI): domain Bacteria; kingdom Pseudomonadati; phylum Pseudomonadota; class Alphaproteobacteria; order Hyphomicrobiales; family Methylobacteriaceae; genus Methylobacterium; species Methylobacterium sp. E-025. Next base: position 33,266 of record NZ_JAKSYR010000066.1, on the reverse strand, counting down.
CGCGGCGATCGTCTCGCCGGTGCCGGGCACCACCCGGGACGCGATCGAGGTGCGGCTCGATCTCGGCGGCCTGCCGGTGATGCTGGTCGACACCGCGGGCCTGCGCGAGACGCACGATCCGGTCGAGGCCGAGGGCATCCGGCGCACCCGCCGCCGGATGGCGGAAGCCGACCTCGTCCTGATGCTGGTGCCGCCGGGCCCGGAGGCGACCGAGCCTGCGGCGACCGGCCGGGTGCTGCGCGTGCGGACGAAGGCGGACCTCGCCGACGGGTCCGGCGGCGGCCTCGCCGTGTCGGCGCTGACGGGGCAGGGGATGCCGGCGCTGCTCGAAGCCATCGCCGCGGAGGCCGAGGCTGCGCTCGGCGGCGGCGATGCGCTCATCACCCGCGAGCGCCACCGCGACGCCCTGGAGCGCTGCGTCGCCCATCTCGACCGGCTGCCCGCCGTCGCCGCGATGCCGGAACTGGTGGCCGAGGATCTGCGCCTGGCCGTCCGCGCGCTCGGCGAGGTCGGCGGCCATGTCGGGATCGAGGCGGTGCTCGATCGCCTGTTTTCCGGCTTCTGCATCGGCAAGTAGCCCGGCTTTCCCCCTTCCGTGCGCGGGAGAGAGTGGCGGCTCGATGCTGTCGCGCGGCACCGACTCAGCGCGTGCGTCGCGCGGGCTGGTCGCCCAAGGCGATGTCGACAGACGACGCCGACGATGTCGACCCTGTCACCGGCTTACGCGAAACACGCCCGATGTTTCACGTGAAAACCCGATCGCGTGTCACGAGCGGGTCAGGAACATGCCGGTGAGCAGGAAGCCGAAGCCGGAGAGGCCGAAGACGCCTTCCTTGCGCTGGCTCGGATCGATGAAGTGGGCGACGGCCCCGCCGGCGCAACAGAGCGCACCCAGGCCGATGGTGATGATGTGCATCATCTTGATCCTCGTTGGTCGCCCTCGCACGTGCGAGGTCTGCGATGTCACGAAATCCCGGGTGGCCGGGACGGACGCCGTTGTCCGTTCATAAGTCGTTCACAGATCGTCGATGACACGCGATCGTGAGTCCCGCAAGGGGTTTCATCGCGAGTCGGCATCGAAATTCGCCATGATCGACTGCCGAACGCAGTCGACCATCGTGCGGCAAGGCTCGGGCCGGATGGATCGACTGATCGAATGCAGTATTCGTTGCCGAAGGCGACGGCACCGTGCCTCTGGATGGGGCACGATCGATGCCATCCCGCTCGGCGGATCCCGGGCGATTGACCTTTCCGCAGCGCGGCGGCACATCCCGCGGATGCGTGAGACGTCTCCACAGGCCTTCGATGTCCTCGTCGTCGGCGGCGGCCATGCCGGCGTCGAGGCGGCGGCGGCCGCCGCCCGGTGCGGCGCACGCACCGCCCTGGTCACGCACGATCCGGCGACCATCGGCGCGATGTCGTGCAATCCGGCGATCGGCGGCCTCGGCAAGGGCCATCTCGTGCGCGAGGTCGACGCCCTCGACGGCCTGATGGGCCGGGTCGCCGACGCGGCCGGCATCCAGTTCCGGCTGCTCAACCGACGCAAGGGCCCGGCGGTGCGCGGGCCGCGCACCCAGGCCGACCGCAAGCTCTACGCGGCGGCGATGCAGGCGGCGGTGGCCGAGACCCGGAACCTGACCGTGGTCGCAGGCGCCTGCGAGGATCTGGTGGTGCGGGACGGGCGCGTCGCCGGGATCGTGCTCGGCGACGGGCGTACGCTCAGCGGCGGCGCGGTGGTGCTCACCACCGGCACCTTCCTGCGCGGGTTGATCCATATCGGCCCGGTTCAGATCCCGGCCGGCCGCGTCGGCGAGGCGCCGGCGGTCGGGCTGGCCCGGACCCTCGACCGGCTCGGCTTCCGGCTCGGGCGCCTGAAGACCGGCACCCCGCCGCGCCTCGACGGCCGCACCATCGACTGGTCGGGATTGGAGATGCAGGCGGCCGACGCCGAGCCGGTGCCGTTCTCGACCCTGACCGAGCGGATCACCACGCCGCAGATCCGCTGCGGCATCACCCGGACGACGCAAGCGGTCCACGACCTGATTCGCGAGACCCTGCACCTGTCGCCGATGTATTCCGGCGGCATTAGCAGCCGCGGCCCGCGCTACTGCCCGTCGATCGAGGACAAGGTGGTGCGCTTCGGCGACCGCGAGGGCCACCAGATCTTCCTCGAGCCCGAAGGCCTCGACGACCCGACGATCTACCCGAACGGCATCTCCACCGCGCTGCCGGAGGCGGTGCAGCACCGGCTCGTCGCCCTGATCCCGGGCCTGGAGGCGACGCGGATCCTACGGCCGGGCTACGCCATCGAGTACGATTACGTCGACCCGCGCGAGCTCGATGCCGGGCTCCAGGCCGAGCGCCTGCCGGGCCTGCTGCTCGCCGGGCAGATCAACGGCACCACCGGCTACGAGGAGGCGGCGGGGCAGGGGCTGGTCGCCGGGATCAACGCCGCACGGATCGCCGGCGGCGCGGCGGTGGCGACCTTCGACCGGGCCGAATCCTACCTCGGCGTGATGATCGACGACCTCGTCACCCATGGGGTGAGCGAGCCCTACCGCATGTTCACCTCGCGCTCGGAGTATCGCCTGAGCCTGCGCGTCGACAACGCCGACGAGCGCCTGACCCCGCGCGGGGCCGCGCTCGGCTGCGTCGGGACCCGGCGGGCGGCGCACTTCGCCGCGTCGCAGGCCGAGCTGTCGGCGGTACGCGCCCGCCTCGACGCGCTGACCCTGACGCCGACCCAGGCGCAGGCCCACGGCCTCGCGCTCAACCAGGACGGCATCCGCCGCACCGCCTTCCAGATCCTTTCCTATCCCGATCTGGACTGGGGCCGCTTGGCTTCGGTCTGGCCCGAGCTGAGCGCGGTCTCGCCGCGGATCGCCGAGCGCCTGCGGACGGATGCGACCTACGCGGTCTATCTCGACCGGCAGAATGCCGACATCGCCGCCTTCCGCCGCGACGAGGCGGTGAGCCTGCCGGTTCGGCTGGATTACGGGCGCATCGCCGGGCTCTCCAACGAGATGCGGATCAAGCTCGAGACCGTGCGGCCGGGAACCCTGGGGCAGGCGGCGCGGATCGAGGGCGTCACCCCGGCCGCGCTGACGCTGCTCGCCGCCCATGCGCGGCGTCGTGAGGCGGTGGCATCGTGAGGATGGTCCTAGCCGCAACGCGCGTCTTCCCTCCCCCTTCTGCGGGGGAGGGTACCCTGCGGAGCAGGGGGGGAGAGGGGAGCGCCGCGTCCGGCACTGTCGCTCCCCTCTCCCGACCCTCGCTGACGCGAGGCCCGCCCTCCCCCGCAGAGGGGGGAGGGGAACCCGTGGATGTCGTCCGAAGCCTTCCGGGGGCGTCGCGATGAGCGCCGACCGCGACCGCGTGCTCGCTGCCGCGAATGTTTCACGTGAAACAGCGCAACGGCTCGATCTCTACGTGGCGCAGCTGGCGCGCTGGCAGACGATCAAGAACCTGGTCGGGCCGGCGACCCTGGCCGAGGTCTGGACGCGGCACGTGGCCGATGCGCTGCAGCTGCTCGACCTGATGCCGGAGGCGCGCCGCTGGCTCGACCTCGGCTCGGGCGCCGGCATCCCCGGGCTGATCCTGGCGATCGCCGGGCCGCCCGGCATCCGCGTCGACCTCGTCGAGAGCAACGCCCGCAAGTGCGCCTTCCTGACCGAGGCGGCCCGGGTCACCGGGGCGCGGGTAACGGTCCACAACGCGCGGATCGAGGCGGTGATCGGCGATCACCACGGGGTCGACGTGGTCTGCGCCCGGGCGCTCGCGCCCCTCGACCAGCTTCTCGCCTGGACTGAGCCACTGTTGAAAACGGGCACCACCGGGCTGTTTCCGAAGGGACGGGAAGCGGTTGCGGAATTGACCGATGCCGCGGCGCGGTGGACAGTCGGCCACGATCTCATTCCGAGCCGAACCGAGTCGGCCGCCCGGATCGTCCGCGTCACCGCCCTCGCTCCCAAGAGCCCCTAGCTCTCGAGAGCCTGCCACTCCCCCCAAGCGTTCCCGTCTCCCAGGCGCCCATGACAAGCGACGCGACTCCCCATCCCGCTGCCGATGCCGCGCCCGCGCGGCCGCTCCGGGTGCTGGCGCTGGCCAACCAGAAGGGCGGCGTCGGCAAGACCACGACGGCGATCAACCTCGGCACCGCGCTCGCGGCGATCGGCGAGCAGGTTCTGGTGATCGACCTCGACCCGCAGGGCAACGCCTCGACCGGGCTCGGCATCGACCGGCGCGCCCGCCGGGTCTCGACCTATGAGGTGATGGCGGGCGAGGCGTCGCTGGCCCAGGCCGTGGTGCCCACCGCGGTGCCGCGCCTGTCGGTGGCGCCCTCGACCATGGACCTGCTCGGCCTGGAGCTGGAGCTGGCCTCGCTGCCCGACCGGGCGCACCGCCTGCGCAACGTGCTGCGGGGCCTGCGCGACGCGAACGCGACGCGCGACGTCAGCTACGTGCTGATCGACTGCCCGCCCTCGCTGAACCTGCTGACCATCAACGCGCTCGCCGCCGCCGATGCGGTGCTGGTGCCGCTGCAATGCGAGTTCTTTGCGCTCGAGGGCCTGAGCCAGCTGCTGCGCACCGTCGAGCAGGTGCGCGGCGCCTTGAACCCGAAGCTGACGATCCAGGGGATCGTGCTGACGATGTTCGATCCGCGCAACAACCTGTCGACGCAGGTGGTGGCGGACGTGCGCGGCTTCATGGGCGAGAAGGTCTACGAGACCATGATCCCGAGGAACGTCCGCGTGTCGGAAGCGCCCTCGCACGGCAAGCCGGTGCTGCTCTACGACCTGAAATGCGCGGGCTCGCAGGCCTACCTGCGGCTCGCCTCGGAAGTGATCCAGCGCGAGGGCCGGGTGCCGGCGGCGGCGTGAGCGGTCGCGGCCCGCCCGTTTCGGCGGGCGGATGCGGCCCGGGACGGTTCGGGTGTACGGCGTAACGATGCGTAACGGAGTAAGTGGGTGAGCGGGATGGCGGACGAGGTGGCACGGCCCCGGCTGGGGCGGGGGCTCGCGGCCCTGATCGGCGATTTCGGGGATGCGGGCAACGAGGCGGGCAAGGTGCAGGCGCAGCGCAAGGTCGCGGTCGAGTTCCTGCGGCCGAACCCGCGCAACCCGCGCCGCAGCTTCAGCGAGACCGACCTCGACGAGCTCGCCGCCTCGATCCGCATGCGCGGCATCATCCAGCCGATCGTGGTGCGGGCGCTCGGCGAGGTGCCGGGCACGTTCGAGATCGTGGCGGGCGAGCGCCGCTGGCGCGCGGCTCAGCGCGCCGGGCACGACGAGGTGCCGGTGGTGGTGGTCGAGATCGACGACCGCGCCTCGCTCGAGTTCGCGATCCTGGAGAACATCCAGCGCGCCGACCTCAACGCCATCGAGGAGGCCTCCGGCTACGAGCGGCTGATGAGCGAGTTCTCCTATACGCAGCGCGAGCTCGCCGAGATCCTGGGCAAGAGCCGCAGCCACCTCGCCAACACCCTGCGCCTGCTCAACCTGCCGGCGAAGGTGCAGGAGCGGCTGGTCGCGGCCGAGATCACCGCCGGCCATGCCCGCGCGCTGCTCGGCGTGCGCGCGCCCGAGCTGGTGGCCAAGCGCATCGTCGAGGAGGGGCTGACGGTGCGCGACGTCGAGGCGATCGCCGCGTCCGAGCAGCAGCCCGACGACGTGCCGCGGCCCGGCCGGCCGCGTGGGCTGACCGAGAAGACCGCCGAGGTGCGCTCGCTGGAAAGCCGCCTCGCCCTGGCGCTCGGCCTCGGCGTGACCCTGAAGGCGAAGTCGTCCGAGGCCGGCGAGATCCGGATCCGCTACGGCACGGCCCAGGAATTCGAGGATCTCTGCCGCCGCTTCCAGGTGCTCGACGCCGGCTGACCGGCCGACGCCGGACGCCTCATCGCGGCGTCCGGATCTCTTGCCCCTGCGTCCGATCCCGGGACGGATGCGGGGCCGAGCCTTGTGACGGCGGCGTGCGCGCGCCTAGAAGCGGGCTGCGTCCACCGTCCGGGCGCGCGTTCCATCGGTCCACGCCGTGGCGTTGCGGCGGGGCCTGCAGGCTCGCATTCGGGCCTCGGTGCCGGCCTCCGGCCGTTCGCGCGGCCCGTTCCTTCCTTCGCACGGACACCTCCATGCCCCGCCTCCGCACGATGATCCTGGCCGCAGGCCTTCTCGCGATCCCCGGTCTCGGCCTTGCCCAGACCAGCTCCATCCGCGAGGCGCTGAAGCAGAACTGCACCGGCGATTACCTCGAGCATTGCAGCGAGCACCCGCCCGGCGGCCCGGCGGTGGAGGCCTGCTTCCGGGCCAACCTGAGCAAGCTGTCGCCCGAATGCGCCGCGGCGATCGCCCTCTACAAGCGCGAGACCAAGGGCCGGCGGATCTCCGAGGGGCGGTGAGCCGGCCCTGGCCGCCACCGCGCCGGTCCGGGAGCAGATCGCGCACCGCCTCGGACGGGCGGCACGGACGGACGCCCCCCGGGGCGACGTCGATCGGCGGGGCTCCGGGGGCCGTCGCGTCAGCGACGGCGTTCGTCATCGGTAAGGATTCGGCAGGCGTCGAGAGCGGACAGGGCCGGCGCGCAGACGTCCGGGTGGCCCTGGCAGCAATCGCGCATCAGGAACTGGATCAACCCGCCGAGCGCCGGGTAGGCCGCGCTGTAGAGGATCGAGCGGCCCTCGCGCCGGGACGCGATCAGCCCGGCATGCGCGAGCTCCTTCACGTGGAACGAGAGGTTCGAGGTCGAGACGCCGACCGCGCCGGCGAGGGCACCGGCCGCGACGCCGTCCGGCCCCGCGGTCACGAGATGGCGCACGATCCGGAGGCGGTGCGCCTGAGCGAGCGCGCCGAAGGCGGCCAGAGCTTGCGCTTCGTCCATCGTCGGTCCAATATTTCAATGAATATTGAAACATAACGGACGCCCGACGCGTGGACAAGCCGCCCTTCGCCGATCTGCCCAACATCGCCGCCGAGCACTTCGCCGTGCCGACGCCGGGCACCCTCGCGCCGAAGACCGGCTTCGCCCATCCGCCGCGATTCCTCATCCTGTACGGATCGCTGCGCGCGCGCGCCTTCAGCCGGTTCCTGGCCGAGGAGGCGGCCCGCCTGCTCGCGGCGATGGGTGGCGAGGTGCGGATCTATCACGCCGACGGCCTGCCGCTGCCGGACGACGCCACCGCCGACCACCCGAAGGTCCGGGAGCTGCGCGCCGCCTCGCTGTGGTCGGAGGGGCAGGTCTGGGTCAGCCCGGAGCGCCACGGCACGCTCACCGGCGTGATGAAGAGCCAGATCGACTGGCTGCCGCTCTCGGAGGGCTCGGTGCGCCCGACGCAGGGGCGCACGCTCGCGGTGATGCAGGTCTCGGGCGGCTCGCAATCGTTCAACGCCGTCAACGCGCTGCGCGTGCTCGGGCGCTGGATGCGGATGATCACCATCCCCAACCAGTCCTCGGTGCCCGCCGCCTACACGCAGTTCGACGAGGCCGGCCGGATGAAGCCGGGGCCGCTCTACGACCGCGTCGTCGACGTCTGCGAGGAGCTCTACAAGTTCACGCTGCTCACCCGCGAGCGGGCCGACCTTCTGGTCGACCGCTATTCCGAGCGGAAGGAGCGGGCGCCCGCGCGCCTCGATGCGGTGGCCGCCGACATCGGGTTCGCCAAGCCGTAGGCGGCGGCCCGGCCGGCTTCGGCCGGATCACGCAGCGTGATCCGGCGCGGCGGTCGCTCGTCAAGCCGGATCGGCGCCGATCGGCGGGCTTTGCTTGCGCGATCCGGGCCTCAGCCCCGTCGCCGCGCCGCCTGCGTCGCGATCCGCAGCAGGGCGGAGGAGGCGTGGGCGTGGGCCAGGACCGGATCGGAGCGGCGGCAGGCCAGGATCGCGTCCTGGAGGATCTGCACCGCCTGGCGCAGGGTGTTGGGGCTCCAGCGGGCGAGCTGCGTCTCGATGCTGCCCTTGCGCTTGAAGTGCAGGCCGCGCCAGCTCGCGACCATCAGGCTCGGCGCCTTGTCGCCGCCCTCGATCCGCACGGCGAGCAGCTGCAGCGCATGGCGCAGGCCGGAGCCCAGCATCGCCGAGGGGTCGAGGCCCTCGTGGCGGAAGCGGCGGATGTCGCGCTCCACCACGTCGCCTTGGCCCGCGAAGGCGGCGTCGATCAGGGTGTTGAGCTGGCTGCCGGCGACGTCGCTCACCACCGCCTCGACGTCGTCGAGCCCGACGGTTCCGGTGCCGGCCGCGTAGAGCGCGAGCTTCTCGATCTCGGCGAGGCTCGCCCGGCGGTCGCCGCCCAGGCTCTCGGCCAGCAGGGTGCGGGCGTCGCGGTCGATGCGCAGGCCGCGCGCCTCCAGCGTCCGGTCGATCAGGTCGGCGATCGCGCGGGCGTCGTCGGCGTAGCACGGGATCGCCAGCGCCTTGGCCGACTTCTCGCACAGCGTGCGCAGCGGCGCGGTCTTGGCCAGATCGCCGGCCTCGATCACGATGCGCGTGCCCTGGATCTCGCCCTTGAGCAGCGCCTCGACGGCGGGCGCTATCGGCCGGCTCGTCGGGCGCACCCAGATCGCGCGCTTGTCGCCGAACAGCCCGACGGTGCCGGCCTCGTCGACGAGCCGGCCGGAATCGCCGGCGAGCGCGTCGCCGTCGATCCGCACCAGGGCGAACGGGTCGCCCGGATCGGTGACGAAGCCCTCGGCGAGCTGCTTGGCGCGCTCGGCGACCAGCCCGGTATCGGGGCCGAACAGCAGGATCACCGGCATGCGCGGGTCCGGCCCGCGCCGCAGCAACCCCTCGATCTCGCCGGCCTTGACCGCGGTCACGCCCGGGCTCCCCGCCCGATCCTCAAGGCTTGGCCGAGAGCACCGAGGCGAGGCGGGTCTTGATCTGGTCGGCCAGCACCGAGGCGAGGCGGATCTCGGCGTCGCGGGCGGCGCGCAGGGATGCGAAGCGCTGCACCGAGCGGTCGTAGGTCGCGGTCGAGGTCGCCACGCCCTCGGTGACGATCTTGGTGCCGTCGAGGTTTTCGAGGCTGTACTTGACCACGCCGACGATGGTGCCGGCCTCGGCGCGGCCCGTGGTGGTCGAGACGATCGGCGTCTGCACCGACTCGCTGCCCTGCAGCTTCAGCCGGTAGCGCTTCGGCCCGGGCTGGCCGGAGCCGTCGAGGGCGAAGATCAACTCGCTGCGCAGGTAGTGCCCGATGCGCTCCTGGTCGCGCGCCATCGCGATGTCGTCGACCTGGATGCCGGCGAGCAGCGCGGGCAGCGACTCGCCGGACGCCGTCGGCCCGTAGAGCGGGCGGAAGCAGGCCGAGAGGTTGAGCGCGAGGCCTGCGACGCAGGCGAGACGGGCCGCCCGCGCCGCGGCGCGAGCCGTCGCGGTCCCGATCGTTGTGTCCGCCATCCGCCTCATCCGCCCGCCGCAATCCGTCTCGTCCAGGGTTCTTTAGCGCGAGCGAACGGCCCGGCGCCACGACCCTACGCGCGATCCCTTACGATTCGTCTGCGGCGGGAGTTGGGTCGCCGAGGTCGGCGACCGCGGGCCGCGGAGGCCGGACGCGTCGCGCCGCGGCGAAGCCGAAGACGTCGGCAGGAACGCTCCCCGGGGGGCGTCGACCGGCCGCTTCGGCGCCTGCGGGCGCGGCCGTCCCGCTGCGCGCGAGCCGCCATCGAGACCGCCTGCGGCGTCTCGAACCAGGATCGTGCCGGTCTCGGGCCGTGCCGGGCCGACGCAGGCGGTGCAGCCGCCGCCGGAGCGTTGACGCGCGCGGCGACGCGGACCGGGTGGCACGCGCGAAACCTGACGACGGGGGCGCGGCGCGCGCGGGCATGCTTCCCGGTCACGCACGCGCGATCGTCACGACGGCATCGTCGCAATCGCGTGCCGAGACGGGTACGGATCCGGGATTTCCCACGGATCGCGGCCCTCTAGAACTCGAGGCCGGGGCTTTTCAGGGCGTCGGCTTCGCGGCTGCAGAAGGCCTGATCCGGGGGCTTGCGCTCGCCCGCCAGCACCTTGGCGAGCTCGGCCCGCGCCCGGTCGAGATCGGCCCGGAAGGCGGCGTCGCCGACGAGCGCTGCGAAGATCACCGAGCCGTTGGTGCGCCCGGCGGCGACGTCGCTCAGCCAGTGCACGCCGCAGACCACGCGGCTCTCGCCGTAGGCCCGGCCGCGGGCGAGGATGGCGGTGGCCTTCTCGGGCACCAGCGCGGCCATAATCAGGGCGTAGGCCCAGCCCTGGGTGGCGTGGCCCGACGGATAGCTGAAGCTGTCGGCGAGCGCCTGGGTCCGCTGCACGCAGATCGGCGCCTCGTTGCCGACGAAGGGGCGCAGGCGCCGGTAATGCACCTTTGGACCGCGGGTGCCGGCGGCGATGTCGAGGCGCGCGCGCTCGAACAGGGTGATCACCGCCGGCACGCGGGCCTGGTCGATGCGGGTGCCGAGCACGCAGGCAAAGGTCTCGAGGATCGCGGCCGCGCCCTCGGCCACGTCGGTGGCGGCCATCTCCCAGCGCGGCGTGCCCTTCATCGCCCGCGTGGCGTTGAAGGCGGCGCGGTCGGCCGCCTCCAGGGTCGAGTGGCTCGCCGGCGGCGCCGGCAGGATCTGGACGGTGTCGGGCACGCCCGTGCCGGTCAGGTACGGCTTGTGCGCCGGCTTGTCCGGGCGGACCGGGTCGGCGGCGACGGAGGGCGCCGACGGCTCGGCCGTGGCCGGGGTCTCGGCATGCACGGCGGGAGCGAGGAGCGCGAGGAGCGCCAGGGCGATCGGGAAACGCGGCATCGGGTCCGTCCTCCGGGGCGGGCGAGCGTCAGACTTAACGCGTGGATCCTGAACGGCATACGACGGTCGTGCGACTTTTACGGACGGGGCGGGTTCGTAGGTCGACGGCGGCAAGAATCTCATATGAACTTATGCCTATATTTTTACCTTTCAGACTAAGTTCGATTCTTATAAACGAGGATTCAAATCTAAGATCTGATGTGAGCGACCGGCTCGCCCATGTGCGCTTAGCATCCTAATGTTCTGTTTGATCGCTCAAGGCCTGAGATTATCGCTGGCCACTGTTGTCAGTCGCGCCCGAGCGCTATGAATATCGCGCTCAAAACGGGGCAGCGGAAGCTTGCACGGCTCTTCATTGATTTGTTCCATAGGACTATCTAGACCCTCGGCTCAGAAACAGGATATGGTTTTTAGCAATGATTCGGCTCGAAAGTCTCGATTTGTTGTTGAAGGAGCTAAACGCGACAGATGAAACGGAGGAACTCGAAGCGAAAGAAATTTCAGGCAAAGAGATTGGACGCTCAGTCTATGAAACTATTTGCGCTCTGAGCAATGAGCCGGATCTCGAAGGTGGAACTATCCTACTAGGAATTCGAAAAGAAGAGGCCCTATTTCCATTATACGAAGTATCCGGAATCCGTGATCCAGACAAGATATCATCTGCTATTGCTTCTACTTGCGCGACAATATTCAATCAACCTATTAGAATTGATATCAGACCTGTCCAGATCAAGGGAAAAATTGTCCTCAAGATAGATGTTCCTGAGCTTCCTAAAACACAAAAGCCGGTCTATTTCGCCGCAACCGGATTACCAAAGGGTGCATATCGTCGGATCGGACCCGCTGATATCCGCTACACCGACGAAGACGTGGCCGCCTTTTACCAAGGGGGATCAACAGATCCTTTTGATGCGAGAATGGTTCGAGACGCGCAATGGTCAGATATCGATCCCGATGCAATCGCAATGTATCGTAAATCGAGAGCGGAGGCGAACCCTCTTGCTGAAGAGCTAAACTGGTCGGATGAGGATATACTCTACGCTCTCGGGGCAATAAGACGTGTAGATGGTGGAACGAAAATCACAAATACGGGCGTTTTAACCTTCGGGAAAAGTTCGAGTATCAGAAGAATTTTTCCTACCCACAGAGTTGATTACATCCGCGTGCCCGGAAAAACATGGGTCCGTGACCCCGAAGCTAAGTTTGACTCTGTCGACATGAGAGGTCCAATCCTTACTCTTGTCGGGAGAGTGATTGCCGCAATCTCAGATGATCTGCCGAAGTCTTTCCTAATCGATGAAAATAGAAGAGGTCAGCGAACTGAGACACCAGTTGTTCCGTTTCGCGTCATACGTGAAGCCGTCGTGAACGCTCTTATGCATAGAAGCTATCAATTTCATCAGCCCATTCAGGTAATAAGGTATGCTAACAGAATCGTAATTAAGAATTCCGGATATTCACTTAAGTCTCCTGATAGATTTGATGATCCTGGATCTTCAATCAGAAACCCAAACATAGCCGCTATTCTTCATGAGACCCAGTTTGCGGAAACTAAGGGTAGCGGTATAAGAATTATGCAAACCCAGATGAAACAGAGAGGGCTTGCTTCCCCGACCTTCGAGTCCAATAGAGATACCGATGAGTTCGCTGCAACCTTTCTATTTCATCACTTTCTTGATGCTCACGACCTGGACTGGCTGTCGAAATTTGCGCCCTTTGATTTGTCGGAAGATCAAATGAAAGCGTTGATTTTTGTGCGCGAGGTCGGAGCCATCGACAACGCGACATATAGAAGTCTCACCACTACCGATACATTAACAGCTAGTAAGAGTTTGAGAAACTTGCGAAAGCTTGAGGTCTTTATAGACCGGGGAAGTGGCGCAAAAACGCATTACGTTGCTGGTCCGGAAATGCTGGTTAGGGAGGCCGAGAGTCGCGTCCCCGGTCGTCCAACCGGCACCATCCATGATAAAGCAGCTACCATGGATGGCAGCATCCATGACAGCGCCATCCGCTTGGAAGACATGCCGATTCCCCTCCGGGTTATCGTGCGGAACGCTCAGCTTACTCGGCGTCTAACTCCTGAGGAGGGTAAACGCTTGATCGAGACGCTTTGCCAGTGGCGCCCCCTATCTCTACAACAATTATCACTTTTAATCGGTAAAACGCCAACGCATATTAGCCAAAATTATCTCTCGTCAATGATTGTGGATGGCATTTTGACTTACACCTATCCAGAAATGATCCAGCACCCACGACAAAAATATGTTTCCGTCAAGTCGGCGCCGCCTATAAAAAAGAAGCAGTAGATATCAAATATTAATTATATTATAATATGAAAGATCATTGTATAAAACATGGAGGAAAAGGTTATTATTGTAGAATACGTATCGCAAATAAGTTAAATTAGTGGTGGTTCGGGCCTGCTCTCTATCTGTTCCTTGTCAATTAAAATCAACGCGTGGCCTTATATCAGAACCCTGTCGGCGCCCGCAGGTGCCAGTCGGTCGCGCCCTGGAACGCCTGCCCGATGCGCAGGGCCAGCGCCTCGTCGTAGCCGCGGCCGACGATCTGCAGCGAGAGCGGCAGGCCGCCGCGCGAGACGCCGTTCGGCAGGCTGAGGCCGCACAGGTCGAGCAGGTTGGCGAAGCGCGTGAAGCGGGAGGGCAGGTGCAGCTCGTCGACCTCCGCCAGGGGCACGGCCGCGGTCTCGGTGGTGGGCGTCAGGATCGCGTCGATCCCGTCCCAGGCGCGCGCGAGGTCGCGCTTGAGCGCGTCGCGGCGCTCGAGCGTCGCGAGGTACTCCTGCGCCGACAGGGTGCGCCCGCCGAGGATGCGCGCGCGCACCGCGTCGCCGAGCGGCGCGGCCGCGTCCTCGGCGAGCGCGCCGTTGACGAAGTAGGCCTCGGCGTTGGTGATCCCGCTCATCGCCACGAGGTCGGCGAAGCGGAACGGCAGCGCCACGTCGACGATCTCCGCGCCGAGCCCGGACAGCACGTCGAGGGAGGCATCGTAGGCGGCCAGCATCTCGGCCGAGCAGCCGTCCCGCTCGGCCTCCGGCATCCGCGCGAGCCGCAGGCCGCACACGCCGCGGTTCAGGGTCGGGAACGGGTCGACGGGCAGGATGCCGCGGGTCGCCGGGTCGAGCGGATCGGGGCCGGAGATCGCCGCGTAGAGCAGCGCGGCGTCGGCGACGCTGCGGGCGAGCGGGCCGGGGGTGTCGAGGGTCGCGCTGAGCGGGACGATGCCGTGGGTCGAGACCCGGCCGACGGTGACCTTCAGCCCGGTCAGCCCGCAGAAGGCCGCGGGCAGGCGCACCGAGCCGCCGGTATCGGTGCCGATGCCCCAGGGCGCCATCCGCGCCGCCACCGCGACGCCGGTGCCGCTGCTCGATCCGCCGGGCGTGCGGGCGACCGCGAGGTCCCACGGGTTCCACGGGGTGCCGAGATGCGGGTTGGTGCCCCAGCCGCCATAGGCGAACTCCACCGTGTGGGTCTTTCCGAGCACGATCATCCCCTGCGCGATCAGGCGCCGGGCGATGGTGGCGGTGCGGGCGGCGCGCCGCGCCCGGTGAGCGGCCGAGCCGCCCATGGTGATGCGGCCCTCGAGGTCGATCAGGTCCTTCAGCGCGATCGGCACCCCGTGCAGCGGCCCGACCGCGTGGCCGGAGCGGATCGCCCGGTCCGCGCCCTCCGCCGCCAGCCGCGCATCGTCGGCGAACACCTCGGTGAAGGCCTGGAGCTTCGGCTCGCGGGCGGCGATGCGGTCGAGCATCGCCGCCACGGCCTCGACCGGCGACAGCGTTTTGCCGGCAATTCTGTTTGCGAGCTCGGTCGCGGAGAGGTCGGCGATGGCGTTCGTCGTGTCGGTCATCCGGAAGGACCCTTTATTGTCCGGTCGTCGTGGTCGGGGGCCATCCCGTCGTCCCGGGGCGCCGCTCACGCGGCCCCGGAACGACGGGGCGTCGAGCGTCGGACGCGGCTACGGCAGGCTCACCAGCGTCAGGTCGACGAACCAGCTCTGCGGCGAGACGAACCCTTTCACCCTCGGGCTCATGCCGCGGGGGTTGAGGTCGTGGACGACGTAGAGCCAGGGCGGGTCGTCGACGAGGCGCTCGTGCGCGGCCTTGGTGGCGGCCGAGATCTCGGCCGGGTCGCTCGATTCGGCGAGCGTTTTCAGGGCCTTGTCGAAGGTCGCGTCGGTCCAGTTCGGGAAGTTGAAGCCGTTGGGCGGAAACCGGTCGGCCGCGAAGTAGCGCACCATCACGCCCGCATCGGATGTGGGCGAGGAGACGTTGAGGGCGTTCGAGCCCTGCAGGCTGGCCGCGTCGGGCAGCGCCCGGCTCGAGTTCAGCAGGATCTGCCACTCGACGACGTTGAACGACACGTCGACGTCGCAGGCCTGCTTGAGGTTCTCCTGCAGGAACTCGTTCATCGGCATCGGCGACATCTGCCCCGAGCCGGAGGCCGAGATCATGATCTTCAGCGCGAGCGGGTTCCTGGCGGTGAAGCCGGCCTCGGCCAGCAGCGCCTTGCCCCGCTTCGGATCGAAGCCGTAGCGGTTCTTGGGGGTGCCGAAATCCGGGTTGCCGTCGTTGAACCAGCCGCTGGCGGCCTCCGCGGTGCCGTTGAGGAAGCTGACCACCGCCGCGCGGTCGACGCAGTAGTTCAGGGCCTGGCGCACGCGCACGTCCTTCACCGGGCTGTTGGTCGCGCCGATGTTGAAGATCCACGGCCAGACATGGGGGTAGGTGCCGGTGGTGACGGCGAAGCCCGCGGCCTTCAGCGACGGGATCGCGTCGGGCGCCGGCACCTCGATCCAGTCGACCTGGCCGGCCCGCAACGCGGCGATCCGGGCGTTGGCCTCGGGGATCGGCATCAGGCGGACCCGGTCGACCTTGGCGAGGCGGGACCTGTCCCAGTAGCCGTCGTTGCGGGCGAGATCCGCCGATTCCCGCGGCGTCACCTTGGTCAGCTTGAACGGCCCGGTGCCGGCGGCCGGCACCGCCTGCACCTTGGCCCAGTCGCGCCCGGCCTTCTCGAACGATTTCGGGGAGGTGAACAGCAGGTACACCGCCATGTAGGGGAAGTACGAGGCCACCTGCGTGGTGGTGATCTGCACCGTCCTGTCGTCGAGCTTCTTGTAGCTGCCCATGATCGGCACCCGGGCGCGGGAGATGCCGGCGCCCTGCGCCTCGAATTGCGGGCTGTCGTTCTTGAAGTAGCGGTCGAGGTTCCAGATCACCGCGTCGGCATCGAACGCTTCGCCGTCGTGGAAGCGCACGCCGTCGCGCAGGTGGAAGGTCCAGACCCGCTTGTCCTCGGCCGACTGCTCCCAGGCGGTGGCGAGCGCCGGCATCAGCCCGGCCGGCCGGTCGGTGCGGGTGAGGTCCCACTGCACCAGCCCCTCGAAGATCGGGTAGCCGAGGAAGCGCATGCCCTCGAAGCCGTTGTTGGGCATGCCGGTGGCGGTGGGAATGTCGGTCGCGGTCATCGCGATGCGCAGGACGCTCTCGGCGAGCGCCGGCGGCGCGGCCAGCGCGGTGGTGACGGCGAGGGCAGCCAGGGTACGGCCGAGCATCGTGCGGCTTCTCATGCGTGGGTCCGGGAAAGCCCCTGCGGGCGAGGGAGGAGGCCCCTGCGGGCGAGGGGGACAGTCCCTCCGGGCAAGACCTGCGCCAACGATCTTGGGTTGTGCCGCAGGACAATGGCGTCTTGGGCGTTGCGCCCGGGCCTTGCGCCGCCCTATCCCGCGGCACCACGATGGCGCCTTCGGAGGTTTCGCTCCCGGCGGGGCCTGCGGTTCCGGACCGCCAGATGAGGGACGAGCGCGTTGGCAGAGACGATGAACGGCGCCGAGAGCCTGGTCCGCACCCTGGTCGCGGGCGGCGTCGAGGTGTGCTTCACCAATCCCGGCACCTCCGAGATGCATTTCGTGGCGGCGCTCGACCGGGTCGAGGGCATGGCCTGCGTGCTGTTCCTGTTCGAGGGCGGCGCGACGGGGGCCGCCGACGGCTACGCCCGCATGGCCGACAAGCCGGCCTCGACCCTGCTCCATCTCGGCCCCGGCCTCGCCAACGGCCTGGCCAACCTCCACAACGCGCGCCGCGCCCGCTCGCCGATCGTCAACATCGTCGGCGAGCACGCCACCTACCACCGCATCCACGACGCGCCGCTGACCTCGGACATCGCCGGCTTCGCCCGGCCGGTCTCGGCCTGGCTGCGCATGGGCACCACCGCCGAGGCCATCGCCGCGGACGGCGCCGACGCGATCGCCGCGGCGCGGACCGCCCCGGGGCGGATCGCGACCCTGATCCTGCCCGCCGACACCGCCTGGAACCCGGGCACCGGCATCGCGCCCGTCCCCGCGATCCCCGAGCGCGCGCGGGCGGGCGCGGATGCGCTGGGGCGCGCCGTCGCGGCCCTGGCCTCGGGCGAGCCGGCGGTGCTGCACCTGTCCGACCGGGCGGTGCGCGGCGAGGGCCGCCGCATCGCCGCCCGCATCGCGCGGAAGACCGGCGCCAAGCTGCTGGCCATGGCCGCCAACGCCCGGATCGACCGCGGCGCCGGCACGGTGCCGATCGAGCGCCTGCCCTACCCGATCGACGCCGCGATCGAGACCCTGGCGCCCTTCCGCCACGTCATCCTCGTCGGCGCGACGCCGCCGGTCGGGTTCTTCGCCTATCCCGGCAAGCCGAGCGTGCTCAGCGCGCCGGACGCCGAGACGATCGTGCTGGCGACGCCGGAGGAGGACCAGATCGAGGCGCTGGAGCGGCTGGCCGAGGCCGTCGGCGCGCCGGCGGACGAGTCGTCGGCCGCCGGCCCGCGCCCGGAGCTGCCGACCGCCGGCGCGCTCGCCGACGCCGCCATCGGCCGGGTGCTCGGCGCGCTGATCCCCGAGGGCGCGATCGTCTGCGACGAGTCGATCACCACCGGCCGCAACTTCTTCGGGCAGACCCATGCGGCCGCGCCCCACAGCTGGCTCCAGCTCGGCGGCGGCGCGATCGGCCTCGGCATCCCGATGGCGACGGGCGCCGCCATCGCCTGCCCCAGCCGCAAGGTGATCGCGCTGCAGGCCGACGGCAGCGCGCTCTACACCGCCCAGGCGCTGTGGACCCAGGCGCGCGAGCGCCTCGACGTGGTGACGCTGATCTGGTCGAACCGCTCCTACGCCATCCTGCGCCACGAGCTCGCCAACGTCGGCGCCGCCAATCCCGGCCCGAAGGCGATCGGCATGCTGACGCTGGACGACCCGGCGATCGACTGGGTCAGCCTCGCCAAGGGCTTCGGCGTCGAGGCGCGCCGCGTGGAGAATTTGGCCGACTTCATCGACGTGTTCCGCGGGGCGCTGGCCCGGCGCGGGCCGTTCCTGATCGAGGTGGCTCTGTGAGGACCGGACAGACAGCCGCCGCGTCCGTTTCGTCTCCTTCAGCCGGCGTGCCGATGCCCGAAAGGCCCTCCCTTCCCCTCTCCCCGCACGCGGGGAGAGGCCCGCAGGCACCTCGTCGCGCCTGTGGCAAGCGGCGGCGAAGCCGAAGCGGCGGTGAGGGGGCGCGGACGGACGAGACTCCTTCGTCGAGACCCCCTCACCGTCGGCTGCCGCCTCGCCGCGACGACGACGAGGTCGTCGCGGCCCTCTCCCCGCAGGCGGGGCGAGGGGATGCGCGCGGATCTCGGCGTGATGCCTTGCCGTCGACGTCCCGGCTTGCGGCATCAGGGCAGGGGACGCGGGCGTGACCACCTTCACCCTCCCGGGCCTGTCCGCGCCCGCCGAAATCCGCGTCGACCGCCACGGCGTGCCGCATCTCCGCGCCGCGTCGCAGGACGACGTCTTTCGCGTGCAGGGGTTCAACGCCGCCCGCGACCGGCTGTGGCAGCTCGACCTGTGGCGCAAGCGCGGCCTCGGGCTGCTCGCCGCCGATTTCGGGCCGGGCTACCTCGCGCAGGACCGGGCGGCGCGGCTGTTCCTGTACCGCGGCGACATGGAGGCCGAGTGGGCGGCCTACGGGCATCCGCTCACTCGGAACATCGTCGAGGCCTTCGTCGCCGGGCTGAACGCCTACGTCGCCCTGACCCTCGAGCGTCCCGACCTGCTGCCGCCGGAATTCGCCGCCCTCGGGACGCGCCCGGCGGCGTGGGCGCCCGAAGACGTGGTCCGCATCCGCAGCCATGCGCTGGTGCGCAACGTGGCCTCCGAGGTCGCCCGCGCGCAGGTGCTGGCGCGCGCCGACGCCGAGACCGACGCCCTGCGCAAGGGCCTCAGCCCGCCGCACGCGACGATGCCGCTCGGCGATCTCGAGCCGGCGCACTGGCCGGACGACCTGCTCGACGTGGTCCGCCTCGCCACCGCGCCGGTCGGGTTCGATCCGGCGCGGCTCGCCGCCACCCGCGACGCGGCCTGGGCCTGGACCCGGGTCGACGCGCAGGGAAACGTCGGCCGCCAGCGGGTTGCGGAAAACCCCGAGCCGGCCGGCGACGGCTCGAACGCCTGGGCGGTCGCGCCGTCGCGCAGCGCCACCGGGCGGCCGATCCTGGCGAGCGACCCGCACCGCGCCTACGCCCTGCCGGCGCTGCGCTACGTCGTCCACCTCACCGCGCCCGGGCTCGACGTGATCGGCGCCGGCGAGCCGGCGCTCCCCGGCATCAGCATCGGCCACAACGGCAAGGCCGCCTTCGGCCTGACCATCGCCCCCTTCGACCAGGAGGACCTGTTCGTCCTCGACGTCGACCCCGGCGACCCGGATCGGTTCCGGTTCGACGGCGGCTGGGCGCCGATCGAGCGGGTGCACGAGCGCATCCCCGTCCGCGGCGAGGCCGACGAGCCGGTCACGCTCGGCTTCACCCGCCACGGCCCGGTGATCTGCGAGGACCGCGCCACCGCCAAGGCCTTCGCCGTCCGCACGGTGTGGTCCGAGCCCGGCGCCGGCGCCTATCTCGGCAGCCTGGCCTATCTCGACGCCGCGACGCCGGAGGCCTTCGGCGCGGCGCTGCGGCACTGGTCGGCGCCCTCCGTCAACCAGGTCTACGCCGACGTGACCGGGCGGGTCGCGTGGTTCACGGCGGGCAAGGCGCCGATCCGCCCGAACTGGGACGGCCTGCTACCGGTGCCGGGCGACGGCCGATACGCCTGGGCCGGGTTCCACGACGGGGGAGACCTGCCGAGCCGGATCGATCCGGGCGCCGGCTTCGTCTACTCGGCCAACGAGATGAACCTGCCGGAGGAGTACCCGGCTGAGGCGCGAAAGCTCGGCTTCGAGTGGCACGAGCCGTGGCGCGCCCGGCGCATCCGCACGGTGCTGGCGCACCAGCCGCAGCACGCGCCGGCCGATTCGCAGCGGCTCCAGGGCGACGACGTCTCCGAGCCGGCGCTGCGGCTGGCGCACCTCGCCGCGACGCTGGCCGCGCCCGCCGACGCGGAGGCCCGCCGGGCGATCGCCCTGCTCGAGACCTTCGACGGGCACCTGCACGAGGGCTCGGCCTCGGCCGCGCTGGTGGAGGTGTTCTGGGTGCACCACCTGCGCCCGGCCCTGCTGCACGCCCTCGTGCCCGATCCGGAGACCCGGCGCCTGCTGCCGCCGGGCGACCTGCAGGCCCTGCTCGACCGCCTGGAGACGCCGCGCCCGCCGCTCGACCGCGCCGCTCGCGACGCGCTGGTCGAACGCACCCTGGCGGCGGCCTGGCGGGACTGCGCGGCCCGCCTCGGCCCCGATCCCCCGGCCTGGGCCTGGGGCCGCCTGCATCACGCGCTGTTCGCGCACCCGCTCGGCCCGCGCGACTTCACCGGCCACGATGTCGGCCCCCTGCCGATGCCGGGGGCGGGGCCTTGCGTGATACACGCCGAGTACGACCCCGCGACGTTCCGGATGACGCACGGCGCCTCGTTCCGGATGGTGCTCGACGTCGGCGACTGGGATGCCGGCGTCTTCGTCAACGCCCCGGGCCAATCCGGCCACCCGGCGAGCCCGCACTACGCCGACCATGCCGAGCCCTGGGCCCGGCGCGCCTACCGTCCGCTGCTGTACTCCCGCGCGGCGGTCGACGCCGCGACGGAGACGGTGATCACGCTGGTGCCGGGCGGCGACGGCGCCTGACGGGATCGCTCTGGACGAAGGCCCCGCCTTCGACCGAGCGGACGCCGACCTCGTTCCCGGGCCTCGAACGAAGACAGGCCCCCCACCGTCCCTCCCCCCTCTGCGGGGGAGGGAAGAGGCTCCGCACGTTCCGTCATCCCGCAGCGGGTCGCGATCGCGCCGGCGCCCAGCGGCGCAGGGCGAGGTGGGTCGGGAGGAACAGCAGGGTCGGCAGGCCGACGATCAGGCCCGCGAGCCAGGCCCAGGCCGGAACCCAGGTCTGCGCCGCCCGGTCGCTCATGCCCCAGACGTAGTTGATGTTGACCGGGGTCAGGCCCGGCTCCGGCGTCGGCGGCGGCATCAGGAAGAAGCACGCCAGCAGGGTGACGATCGCGAGCGCGGTCCAGGTCGGCAGGGCGCGGCAATCGTAGCCGAGGCGGCCGACCAGGTAGATCAGCAGGAACGGCAGCCAGCCGTGGAAGCCCGACAGGCCGCGCAGGAACGGCGCGGTGCTCCGATCGAACATGTAGGCGGTCATCCCGGTGATCGGGCGGCCGAGGGCGGTGCCGAGGAAGTCGAGCACCCACAGCAGTTGCGGCGCGACGAGGCCGACCGCGCACATCGCGACGAGCAGCGGGCTTTCCAGCCAGATCCCGACCAGGGTCAGCAGCAGCGACTGGTCGCAGAAGTACAGGAAGTTCGTCGGGCCGTAAGAGGACAGGTAGGTGGGGACCAGGACCGCGACGAAGGCGGTGTAGGCGAGCTTGACGGGCATCGGGATGCGCCCGCGCGAAGCGGGGGCGAGCGCCGGGAATTCGGGCATCGGATCGTCTCGGCTGGCGAAGGGACGGGGAAATTCGGGTCCGGCGAGGCCCGGCCGGGATTTCGGCAGGGCCCCGCGAGGGGGCGTCGGTCCTGTCTCGGGTCGGACCTTGCCCGGATCGGACCCTGCGCGGATCAGTCCTTGCCGACCGACATCAGCAGGCGCTCGGTCTTGGCGTCCTCGATGCGGTTCACCATGCGGCGGCCCTCATGCACGTCGCGCACCGTCTTGGTCGCGGTGATGCAGGACTGGACCAGCATCACCACGCCCATGGCGAGGTAGCCCTTGATCCAGATGTCCACCGGCAGGAACAGGATCCCGCAGGCCACCATCGCGGCCGAGCCGAGGAAGGCGGCGTAGGTGAAGGTGACCCAGGCGCCGGAATGCTGGGTGGTCTCGTTGTTCATGACACGCTCCTGATGTGGGACGGGAAAGGGATGGGATGCTCGGTGGGTCAGGCGGCCGGGGCGAGCCCGGCCTTGCGGCGCAGGCGCTCCAGCACGTCGCCGCCGGTCGGGCGGGTGCGCGGGCCGAAGCCCTCGCGCGCCAGGCGCTCGGCGATGTCGGCGCCGTCGGCCTCGGCAAGCGCCGCCTCGGTGTCGGTCGCCTCGGCCTGGAGCGCGCGCAGGCGCGCCAGGGTCGCCTCGGCCTCGCGCAGGGTGGCCGTGTCGCCGCGGCCGGTCTGGGCCGAGAGCCGCCGCACGGCTTCCGTCGCGCCGGCGACCCGCCGGCCGCGTTCCAGCTCCGCCTGCCGGCGGGTGGCGTCGGCGACCGTGGCGCGGATGCGGGCGACCTCGGCGGCGAACCGCGTGCGGGCCTCGTCGATCGCCCGGCGCTCGGCCTCGAGCTCGGCGATCGCGTCCGCCGCCTCCGCCGCGAGGTCGTCGCGCCCGGCGGCGAGCGCCGCGACGGCGCGGCCTTCGAGGTCGGCCGCCCGGGCGTCGATCTCGGCGCCGCGGCGGGCCTCGGCCTGGTCGCCGGCGATCGCCACGGCCAGCGCCCGACGGCTGCGCTCCAGCGCGGCGCGGGTCTCGCGGATCTGCTGGTCGAGGATCAGCAGGGCGTTGCGGTCGTGGAGGTCTTCGGTGGCCCGGGCGACTTTCCCCCGGGCGAGGAGGTTGAGCAACTTGAGCATGGTGGGGCTCCCGCTTTATGAACATCGTTCACAACCGGAACCTCCCACGAACATGAACAGCGTTCAAGTGCGCGATTGCACGTCGTGCAAAATAGGGCCGCGAGGCGGCGCATGACCGGGCTGGCCGACGGCGGCAAGCCGACGAAGGCGGAGGCACGCCGGGAAGCGCTTCGCGCCGCGCTCGTTGCCGCGGCGGAGCGCCGGATCGCGGCGGACGGGCTCGGCGCCCTGCGCGCCCGCGACCTCGCCGCGGATGCCGGCTGCGCGCTCGGCGCGATCTACACCGCGTTCCCGGATCTCGACGCGCTGATCCTCGCGGTGAACCTGCGCACGCTCGGCCTGTTCGAGGCGGCGCTCGGGCCGGAGGCCGACGGGTTCGACGCGGCGGGCGCGGCCGACGAGCTCGTCCGGCTGGGCCAGGCCTATCTCGCCTTCGCGCAAGGCCACGCCAGGCGCTGGCGCGCCCTGTTCCAGCACCAGCTCGCCGACGGGCGGCGCCCGCCGGACGGGTACGTCGCCGAGCAGGCCCGCCTGTTCCGCCGGATCGAGGCGCCGTTGCAGGCGCTGCGCCCGGACCTCCCGGCCCTCGAGCGTGTCCTGCTCGCCCGCAGCCTGTTCTCGGCGACGCACGGCATCGTCATGCTCGGCCTCGACGCGCGCCTGATGGTGCTGCCGGTCGCGGTGGTGCGGGACCAGCTCGATCTGCTGATCCGCGCCATGGCGACGGGATTGGCGAACGCGGACGGGGCGGGCGCCGCGTGACGCGCTCGGCCGCGCCGACGCTGCGAACCGACGCTCAGGGCGCCTCGGCCTTCGCGATGGCGCGGACCGCCCTCAGCGCGTCCGCCCGGCTCGCGTCGCTCGCAAGCCCGCTCCACAGGCCGAGAAGCTCCCGCAACCCGGCCAGATCGCTCGGCGTGGCGGCCTCGCCGAACAGCGACGCGACCGTGCCCCCGAGCGCTTCGGCGAGACGGCGAAGACTGTCGTTCCCCTCCCCGACATCGTCGCGACCGGGGGTCTTTCCGCGATCCGGGCCGGGCTCAACACACATCGACGGTCGCCTCTTAAATAGCCATGCGACCGCACGCGTCCTCGTATTCTGCATTCAGAACGCTTTTACGGCAATACGCAACCTCTGGTCGTAAGGCGGCGTTGTCGGCTTAAGTCTGAGTTGGCAGATGAGAACATCGCTTTGAAGACAGCATGATGGCGACAGACGAAAGGTTCTCCGCCGGGGCCATGGTCGACGCTTGCCTGCGGCTCTACGAAATCGTCCGCGAGGTCGGAACACCCGAGATGGTCATGACGTGCCGTCTGCTGCTCTATCAAGCCGGATTGCAGATCGCGGACGAGGTCAAGGCCGAGAAGGACGGCGCAAGACGCGACGAACATTGACGGCGTGGGAAAGGCCGGGGCCCGTGCCCGCGATGCGCCCGGCCCGACGGACCTGTCTCGAGGCTCGATCGGTCTTGCTTCAGTCGGTCCTGCCTCAGTCGGTCCTGCCTCAGTCGGTCTTGCCGTCGAGGCCGAGCCAGTGGCGGCCGTCGCGGGCCAGGAGGTCGTCGGCGGCCTTCGGGCCGGGGGTGCCGGCCGCGTAGTCCTCCACCGGGGCGGTCTTCCAGGCCTGCAGCAGCGGCTCGACCGCGGCCCAGCCGGCCTCGATGTTGTCGGCGCGCTGGAACAGCGTCGCGTCGCCGGTCATGCAATCGTAGAGCAGGGTCTCGTAGCCGACGTTGGGCTGGTTCTGGAAGAAGTCGGCGTACTTGAACCCCATCGTCACCCGGCCGATCTGCATCTGCGGCCCGGGCACCTTGACGTTCAGCTCGGTCCCGGCGCCGTGGTCGGGGTCGATGGTGATCCGCATCACGTTGGGGCTGAGCTCGGCCACCGGCGTGTCGGAGAACAGCTGAAACGGCGCCGGCTTGAACAGGATCGCGATCTCGGTGCGGCGCCCGGTCATGCGCTTGCCGGTGCGGACGTAGAACGGCACCCCGGCCCAGCGCCAGTTGTCGATCTCGAGCTTCAGGGCGACGTAGGTCTCGGTGGTCGAATCCTCGGCCACGTGCGGCTCTTCCCGGTAGCCGACGACCGGCTTCCCTTCGAGCGTGCCGGCCGTGTACTGGCCGCGCACGGCGTGGTCGGGCTGGATCGGCTTCACGGCCTGCGCGAGCTTGGCCTTCTCGCCGCGCACGTCCTCGGCCTTGAACGAGTTCGGCGGCTCCATCGCCACCATGCAGAGCAGCTGGAACATGTGGTTGGGCACCATGTCCCGCAACGCGCCGGTGGGCTCGTAGAACCCGCCGCGCTCCTCGACGCCCACGGTCTCGCCGGCGGTGATCTGGATGCTGTCGACGTATTCGCGCCGCCAGACCGGCTCCAGCATGCCGTTGGCGAAGCGCAGAGCCATGATCGACTGCACCGTCTCCTTCCCCAGGAAGTGGTCGATCCGGTAGAACTGGCTCTCGTCGCCCTGCTTCAGGATCCGCGCGTTGAGCGCCTGCGCCGAGGCGAGGTCGGAGCCGAACGGCTTCTCGATCACCACCCGGCGGAAGGCGTCGTCCGCCTGCTTCAGCAGCCCGGCCTGGCCCAGCCCGTCGACCAGGGTGCCGAAGAAGCGCGGCGCCACCGCGAGGTAGAACACCACATTGCCCGAGACCTTGCCCTTCAGGGCCTCGAAGGTCTTGGCATCCTCGAAGTCGCCCTTGAGGAAGTGGATGCGGTCGCGGATGAAGCCCCAGCTCTTCGGGTCGATCCGGTCGGCGTGGAACTCGGAGCCGGGGTCCTTGCTCAGGGTCTCCATCGAGGTGGTGAGCTCGGTGCGCAGGCCCTCGTCGCTGCCGTCGTTGTGGTCGACGCCGAGGATGGCGAAGCCGGGATCGAGCAGGCCGGCGCCGGCGAGGTTGTAGAGCGAAGGCATCAGCAGGCGCTTGGTCAGGTCGCCGGCGGCGCCGAAGATCACCAGCGTGCAGGGCGGCGCCGGCTTGGTGCCGCAGGCGGCCTCGTCCTTGAGGGGCGCGTCATGGCTCGATTCGGGCATCGGCGTCGTCCGGTTCTGCGACGCGATGGTGCGTCGCGGCATTCGATCGCACGTCAACCGGCGACCGCCACGGCCGTTCCCGGCGTGACGCGATCGTGTGAGGGCGGGAAGGGCCGGCTCCTCACCCCCTCCGGCGCAGCACCACGCCCGGCAGCGGGCAGGCGGCGGGGGCGACGGTGAGCACCGCCGCGCCCGGGCACAGGGCGCGGCAGCCCTGCGCCGCCTCGATCTGGTCCCGGCCGCAGGCCGTCGCGGTGCAGAACCGCCCGAGATCCTCGCAGGTCGCGCGGAAGCGGCCGGCGTCCGGCCGCTCGCGCAGGTCGGCGGCGGCGGCCGGGGCCGCGAGGGCGAGGAGCACCGGAAGAACGAGCCTGATCACGGGTCCACCCCATCGCCTCGCGCGGCCGCGCCTGCGCGAGGCGCCGACGTAGCATGGCGGCGCCTCGCGCCCTATGGCATGCACGCGACAGGCGACAAGAGGACCTCGGCGGACACCGTGCTCGACATCCAAGGCCTCTCCAAGACCTATGCCGACGGCACGCAGGCGCTCGCGGGCATCGACCTGTCGGTGGCGGCAGGCGAGATCGTCGCGCTGATCGGCGGCTCGGGCTGCGGCAAGACCACCCTGCTCCGGCTGATCGCCGGCCTCGACCGCGGCAGCGCCGGCACGATCACGCTCGACGGCGAGGCCATCGCCGCGCCGCATCCCGGCGTGGGCCTGGTGTTCCAGGAGCCGCGCCTGCTGCCCTGGCTCACGGTGGCCGACAATGTCGGCTTCGGCCTCGACGGCGTCCGCAGGCCCGAGCGCCGCGCCCGGGTCGCCCACGCGCTGGAGCGGGTCGGGCTGTCCGAGCACGCCGCGCGCTGGCCGCGCGACCTGTCGGGCGGGCAGCAGCAGCGGGTCTCGATCGCCCGCGCCTTCGTGGCGCGCCCGCGGGTGCTGCTCCTCGACGAGCCGTTCTCGGCGCTCGACGCCTTCACTCGCAAGGACCTGCACGGGCACCTGCTCGCGCTCTGGGCCGAGACCCGCCCGACGATCCTCATCGTCACCCACGACGTCGGCGAGGCGGTGGCGCTCGCCGACCGCGCCGTGGTGATGCGGCCGAAGCCCGGCCGCCTCGACGAGACGGTGCGGCTCGGCATCGCCCGCCCGCGCGATCCCGCCTCGCCGCAGAGCGAGGCCTCGACCCGCGCGATCCTGGCGGCCCTGGACCGCTCGCTGCGCCCGGCCGAGGCCCAGGCCGCCGCGGCGCCCGCCGGGAACTGGTGGTAGCGGGCGGCGCCGGTTGAGCCGCGGTGCGGTTCCCGCTAACGGCGACCGATCAAGACCCACGATGGAGGAGACGACGATGGACGCCACCACGCTTCGCGCGCTTCAGGCCCCGCTGAAGGACCAGTACCGCAACACCCCCGACGACGCGGTGATCACCCTGCGGGCCAAGGGCTCGCTCGACGACACCGCGATCGCCTGCAAGGTCGAGACCGGCCGCGCGCTGGCGGTGGCCGGCCTGCACCCGGCGACCGGCGGCTCGGGCGCCGAGCTGTGCTCGGGCGACATGCTGCTCGAGGCGCTGGTCGCCTGCGCCGGCGTGACGCTGAAGGCGGTGGCCACCGCCCTCGAGATCCCGCTGCGCGCCGGCACGGTGAGCGCGGAGGGCGACCTCGACTTCCGCGGGACGCTCGGCGTCGACAAGGCGGCGCCGGTGGGCTTCCGCGCGATCCGGCTCGCCTTCGCCCTCGACACCGATGCGCCCCAGGACAAGCTCGACCAGCTGCTCAAGCTGACCGAGCGCTACTGCGTCGTGTTCCAGACCCTCAACCACAAGCCGGAGCTCGCCGTCACCGCCGCCCGCAGCTGAGGGGAGCGCCGACGAAAAAGGGCGGCGGAGCCGAGGCTCCGCCGCCCGTTCGTCCGATCCTGCGATCGGAGTGCGGCTTACCGGGCCAGGCTGCCGGTCCGCGACAGGGCGCGGCCGGTGTGCACCGGGGCCTCGTCGCCGAGGCGCGGGCCGATCGAGCCGGTGGTCAGGGCATCGCCCTCGCGGGCGGAGTCGACCCAGGCCGGCATGCCGAAGAAGCTGCGCGAGTCGGTGCGGTCGACGCGGGGGGCGTCGAAGCCCTGCGAACCGAAGCCCTGGGCGAAGGCGGAGGCCGGGGCGGCGAGCGCGAGGACGAAGGCGAGGGAGGCGAGACGCTTGGTCATGGTCAATTCCTTGTCGTGATGGACGACCCGGTCTCGCGTCGCTGCGCGCACCCCGTGGCCGTCACTGCCATGACCGGGAGATGGTGCGCTGCAGAACGGTTTCACGTGCGCTTTCGCACGTGCGAGAAAGTAAAATTATAGTTCTATTTCAATGAGATCGTAGAACTATTCCACCGCGTGCGCCGCCAGGGATATCCCGGTGCCGTTGCTCGACAGTCCATTCGAAGCCCCGCGCGCTCCCTCCCCCGCACCCCGTGTGCCCAAGTCGGACCTGCCCGACTTGGGCACACGGGGTGCGGATCTCGGGCAAGCCCAAGTTCCGTCGGGGGAGGGAAGGGGCGCGTCGCACTTACGCCGATGGAAAAAGCGCCTCACCCGGCCGAGACGAGCCAGCACCCGGCCGCGAGCCGCACGGCGCCGTCGTCCGCATGGGGCAGCAGCGCCTCGGCGACGGCGGCGAGGGCCGCCCGGCGCAGGGGCGGCTCGGCGTCGCGCAGCAGGCGCGAGACCGGGCCGAGCTCGACCGCGACGGCGGCGGCCGCCTCCGCGGCGGCGCGGGCCGAGCCGTCCGCGGCGCGCCCGAGCACGAGGTCGCGCACCACCGGCGCGACCGAGACGGCGCCGAAGCCGGCCTCCGCCAGCAGGCGGCGCAGGGCGTCCGCGTCGGCGAAGCGGAACGGCCCGGGGCCGGCGAAGTCCGGCGGCCCCGCATCGGGCACCAGCGGCAGCACGGCCGCGCGGGGCACGGTGACCCACGGGTTGTCGGCCATCGCCTGCCAGCACAGGAAGGTCAGGCGCCCGTGCGGCGCCAGCGCCCGGCGGAGGTTGGCGAAGGCCGCGCGCGAATCCGAGAAGAACATCACGCCGAAGCGCGAGATCGCCCGCGCGAAGGGCGGCCCCGCGAACGCCTGCGTCTCGGCGTCGGCGACGATCCAGTCGATCGGCGCGGCGCCGGCCGGCACCGGCCGCGCCCGCGCCACCGCGAGCAGCGGCTCCGACAGGTCGGCGGCGACGACCCGGCCGGCCGCGCCCACCGCCTCGGCCGCGCTCAGCGCCGTCGCGCCGGAGCCGCAGCCGACGTCGAGCACCCCGTCGCCCGGCCGCAGGTCGGCGGCGGCGAGCAGCGCCTCGGTCAGCGGCGCGAACACCGCGTCGAGCACGCCCTGGCTGCGCGCCCAGCGCTGGCCGACCGCGCCGTTCCAGTATTCGGCCTGGGTCATCGTCGCTGTCATGGCCTGCTCCGTCGCTCGGCGATCCGGGCGGCATCTTGCATGCCGGGCGGCCGCCGTCAGCGGGGCGCGGCGACGCCGGCGCGTTTCGCCGGTTTCAGGCCGCGGCCATCCGCGCCCCCGCCTGCGACGCCAGCAGGTCCGCCACGGCCTCGGCCGACATCGGCCGGCCGAGATGGTAGCCCTGGAACAGCGTGCAGCCGAACGCCTGCAGCGTGGCGAGGTCGTCGGCGGTCTCGACGCCCTCGGCGACCACCTCGATGTCGAGCCAGCGCCCGAGCGCGAGCACGGCCTGGACCAGCCCGCACTTGTCGTCCGAGCCGGTCAGCCCGGTGACGAAGCTGCGGTCGATCTTGATGCGGTGGGCCTGGAGCTGGCGCAGGGAGGCGAGGGAGGAGTAGCCGATCCCGAAATCGTCCAGCGTCACGCGGATGCCGGCCTCGGCCAGCGCCGTGAGCTTGGCCTGCACCGCGCCGATGTCGAGGGCGGTCTCCTCGGTGATCTCGATCTCCAGCATCCGCGGCGGCAGGCCGAGGGCGGCGAGACGGCCGAGCACGATCTCGTCGACGGCGATCTGCGCCATCTCGCGGGGCGAGACGTTGAGCGCGACCTGGACCGTCTCCAGCCCGTGCCGGCACAGGGTCGCTACCATCGCGCAGGCCTGCTCGAGGATGGCGCGCAGCAGCGACTCGGTAAGGCCGGCCGTCGCCGCCGCCGCGACGACGTCGGCCGGCGGGATCCAGCCGTGGCGCGGGTGGTTCCAGCGCACCAGCGCCTCCAGGCTCACCAGCGTGCGCCCGTCCCGCCCGAAGATCGGCTGGAAGCACACCGTCACCACGCCCTCGGCGAGCGCCTGCGACAGGTCGCGCTCGCTGTCGCGCCGCGTTTCCATCCGGTCGCGCAGGCATTCGTCGAACAGGCGGGCGCGGTTCCGGCCGGCGCCCTTGGCCGCGTAGAGCGCCTCGTCGGCGCAGCTCAGGCGATGCGTCAGGCTGCCGGCGTCGCCCTGGTGGATGCCGATGCTGATGCCGAGCCGGCCGGCGTCGAGGGATTCGAACGGCTCGGCGACCGCGCCGATCAGGCGGGCGGCGAGCACGTCCTGCGCGATCCCCGCCGGCGCCGGCGCGTAGAGCACGGCGAACTCGTCGCCGCCGAGCCGGGCGGCGAGGCTGCCCGGCGGCAGGGCGGCGGCCATCCTTCGCGCCACCTCGGCCAGGACCCGGTCGCCCATGGTGTGGCCGTGGACGTCGTTGACGGATTTGAAGCCGTCGAGGTCGAGCAGCATCAGGCAATGCGCGACGGGCTCGACCGCCGCGTCGTCGCGCAAGGCTGCCTCACCGCGCAAGGCTCCATCACCGCGCAAGGCTGCCTCACCGCGCAAGGCTCCATCACCGCGCAAGGCTGCCTCACCGCGCAAGGCGGCGTCGGCATCCTGCTGGAAGCCGGCGCGGTTCAGGAGGCCGGTGAGGTCGTCGTGGGTCGCCCGCCGCGCCATCTCGAGGGCGAGCGCGCTGGCGCTGGCATGGGCCTCCATGCGCGACTGCGCGAGGGCGCTGGCCTCGTTCTTCAGCCGGCTCGCCTCGCGAAAACCCGCCTCGCACAGGAACGCACCGCGAATCATCGCGGCGAGGTAGAGCAGCACCGTCGCGGCGAGGCAGATCCGGTCGAAGCCGCCGGCCACGAGCAGGCATCCGGCGAACGAGAGCAGCGGCGGGGTGAAGAAGCCGATCGGCATGCGGGCGAAGGCGGTGCCGTAGGTGACCGCGCCGGCGGTCGTGCCGCAGGTCAACGTCAGGTAGAACACCGTCTGCGCCGCGGTGCAGCCGGCGCACAGCGCCGGAAGGAACGCCCAGACCAGGCCCGACAGCCAGGCCGCCATCCAGACCAGGCGCAGGTGCCGGTCGACCGAGCGGGCGGCGGCCTCCGCCGACAGCGCCGTCCGCGGCGACAGCGCGGCGCAGGGCACGCGGCACAGGGCGAGGCGCAGCAGGTTGGCCGCCGTCGAGGCCGCGAACCAGGTCGCGCCGACGGCGCCCTGCCCGGCATGGATCGCCACGATCATGCCGACCAGGCCGAGGGCCATGTTGATCGGGATGGCGGTCGACATGCTCAGGCGCAGGGCCGCGAGCTGATCCCGCCGGATCAGGCGGTCGAGGTCCGACGGGCTCGGTACCGAACGGGGCCGGTCGTTCAAGGGGTCAGGCACGTCGCATCCAACCTGCAGGCGTTTCTTCGACTGACGCCGGAGCGGTGAAGGATCGCTTAAGCACGCGGGCCGCCGAGCGCCGGACGGCGCGCGTGCGACATCAGCGCCGGGGGCCGCCGCCCGGCCCGCCCGGCCCGCCGAACCCGCCGGGGCCGGCCCCCGGCCCGCCGAAGCCGCCGGGACCGCCCGGGCCGCCGAGCCCGCCCGGGCCGCCGAGCCCGCCCGCGCCACCGAACCCGCCGGGGCCGCCGTGCCCGCCGCCGAACCCGTTCGGGGCCGTGCGGGTGTCGATGCCGAACCCGCCGCCCGGTCCGTTGCCGCCCGGTCCGTTGCCGCCTGGGGCGCTGCCGCCGAGCCCGCCGCCCGCAGATCCGCCGCCCGGTCCACCGCCCCCCGGCCCGCCGCCGCCGGACCCACGGCCGCCGCGCTCGAAGCGTCCGTCCGGGCCGCCTCCGGGCAGGCCGCGGCCGTCGATCCGGTCCGGCGCGCGCTCGAACAGCGGGTTGCGGCCCGGCGCGGTGCCGCGTTCGTCGAGGCGCAGGGCCTCGACGGTGAGGCGCCCGTCGGCGGCCGGCCGCGTCGTCAGCACGGCGCGGACGCTGCCGCGGCGCGGGATCGCCGCACCGGCCGGCCCGGCGACGTCGAGGCCGGAGCCGAGATTCATCCGGCCGCCGCTGCGGCCGATATAGGCCTCCACCGAGACCCGGCTCAGCCCCGGCGGGAACGGCAGCGCCTCGCTCGCGCGGGCCACCTTGAGCACGCCGCCCGCCGCCTCGCCGGCGACCGCGGCGCGCCGGCCGGCGGGCAGCGCGTCGGCGCCCTCCAGCCGCAGGCGCCCGATCACCGGGCGGCCGTCGCGGTCGTGCCGGACCGGGCCCGCGACGCGGGCGGGGCCCTCGGCCCGGGGCTCGATCAGGCTGGCGACGACGACGCCGTCCGGCCGGCGCAGGCCCGACACCGCGACCCGGTCGCCGACCGCCCAGCGCCCGGCGACGCCGGCCGTGGCGACGCTCTGACCGAGGACGACGAGGGCGCCCTCGGCCACCCTCTCCACCGGCCCGACCACCTCGCTCGTCACGTCGATCCGCCGGGTCGCGAGGCCGCCCGCCTCGGCATGGGCGACGACGTGGACCACGTGGCCGATCCGCATGTCGGCGGCGCGCGCCGCAACCCCGTCGATGCGCACGCTCACGTCCTCGGGATAGGCGATGCGCAGGTCGTTGACGACGATCGAGCCGAAGCGGCGGATCGTGCCGATCACCCCCGTGCCGCCGATGCCGCGGTCGCCGTCCCCCGGCGTGTCCGTCGGCCGCGCCCCGGTGCCGCCGATGCCCTGGTCGCGCGGCGCCTCCTGCGGCAGCGCGCGCCCCGGAACCAGGGCGGCGCCGGCGAGCAGGCGCAGGACGAGGCGGCGGGTCGGAGCGCTCATGCGCGCGGTCCCGGGGCGTCTGAATGCGAAGGGCCTCGCAGGCCAACCTCCCCCGCAGAGGGGGGAGGAAGGGCGCCTCGTCCGAGCCGGTCGCTCGACGACCGAACACCGCCCCGATCCGCGCGCGATCGTGCGACCGACAGGGTTCCGACCGACAGGTTCACGCCCCGGCCTCCGGCGTGGCCGGCAACGCCTCCTCGGCAGGGGGGACGCCCGCGCGCGGCGGCACGGCTTCGGCGTAGACGTAGAGGCCGAAGTTCCAGCGGTGGGGGCCGCCGGGATCGGTGGCGCAGGCGGCGTGGGCCTCGCGGTTGGCCTGGGTCAGCGCCTCCATCGCGATCTCCTTGGCGCGCGCCTCCAGCCGCCGCGCCAG
>NZ_JAKSYR010000058.1:0-353 GCF_022829705.1 Methylobacterium sp. E-025 | reverse complement strand
TCACGATCGGGCCCAGCGCCGCAAACTGACCGCCGAAGCGGGCCGCGTCGTCGACGTAGCAGCTGTGCGTCAGGGCCGCGGTCAGGTTGTAGCCGTCGCCGGTGTACGAGATCGCGCCGGTGTTTCGGATCGAGGGCGCGGCGTTCTGCGGCAGGACCGGGGTGCAGCCGGTGGCCAGCGTGCCGTTGCAGAGCGAGCCGCTGTCGCCGGCGCCGCTGTAGGCGCCGACGAGGTGGGCGGTGCGGCGCTTGTTCCCGGGCGCCGAGGCGAAGAGGTTGCCGATGAAGGGGTTGTAGAAGTAGCTCTGGTCCTGGTTGGCGACGCCGGCCGGGTTGTTCGTGCCCACGAACACC
>NZ_JAKSYR010000049.1:0-7497 GCF_022829705.1 Methylobacterium sp. E-025 | reverse complement strand
GAACGCGGCATCGTCTCGCTGGTTGCGCAAGCCCCCGATGGCGAACAGGCTGAGATTGGGCTCGTTGGCTGCGAGGGCCTCGTCGGGATTCCGCTGCTGCTTGGCTCCGATCAAGCCCCCTATGATGGCCGGGTGCAGAATGCGGGATTAGCCTGGGTAATGTCCGCCTCGAGTTTCCGCGACATCTTACCCAGATCCTCACCTTTAGGTGAACGGGTACTTCGATATGTGCAGACCGTCACTGCGCAAATGGCCGGAACAGCGCTAGCCAACGCACGCTACACGCTGGCAGCCCGTCTCGCCCGCTGGCTGCTGATGTGCCACGATCGGGTTGAGGGTAATGACCTGTCGACGACCCACCGCTTCCTTTCGCTGATGCTCGGCGTTAACCGTACCGGCGTCAGCGAGGCGATGGCGGTTCTGGAACGGGCCGGGGTCATCGCAACGAAGCGTGGGACCATCATCATCAAGGACCGCGAGCACCTGCTTGCTCAAGCGGGCGCCTCCTATGGAATGCCGGAAGCCGAGTATGATCGGCTTCTCGGCCCTACTACGTCGATCGCAACGCCCTGATCGGTTCCCTTGAACCTGCCGATCAGTTGAAGGGCTGTGCAGTAGGTGTTGCTGCCAGAACAACCGCGCCGGCCCGATCCGATTGAGGACTGGCGGGTTCTAACGGCCTTACTCCTCTATGATGGCGATGAGTGAGAACGAACCGGCGAGCGCAAATGTGCCTGCCACGAGAAGCACAATTAGGAGCATGGGTGAAGCCACAGCCTTCAAACAGCGACGCTTCCTCAACCCGTGAGGTCGATCACGGTTGTGGCTGGGGGACTGCTAGAAACGGCAATAGACGCCCTCGATCAAAACCCGCCGTCATCCCCGGCGGTGTCGCTGTCGCTGTCACCGAACAGCCAATCGAGCGCTCCGGCTCCGACATCGCCGGCTACATCCCGCTGCAGCTCATTCATGCGCGTTTCGGGATGCTCGGCCCACACCTCAGCGAACCACCGGCGCGCAAGCGCATCCAGAGCGTTGTCGGTGAGGAGCGGTCCACTTTGATGCGGCATCTGACGGCTTTTTAGACGGTTGGACGGTTCGGCCCCGCCCCGATCTGCTCACGGGGCGGGGGAACCCCGGATCTCACCAGCGGGGCCGATACGCAACCTGGCCCTGGCGCGAGTTAGCAATGGCAGGGTTAGAAGCACGTCACCGGCACGAGTGCCAAGGTGTGTCGGAACGGGCCGATCAGTGGCGTCAAGCCGTCTCGGCAGCCTTCTTCCGGCTTTTGGCCTTCCCGATGCGGGTCTTAGGAGCTTCGGAGATCGTCTCTCCCGTATCAGCAGCCTTGGGAGCCGCCTTGCGCCGCTGCTGGCCAAGGCCGAGTGAACGCGCCAGTTCGGAGCGCTGTGCCGAGTAGTTGGCCGTCGTCATAGGGTAGTCGGCCGGCAGGCCGTACTTCGTCCGGTAGGCTTCGGGGGTCAGACCCCGCAGGGTCAGGTGCCTGCGCAGCGTCTTGTAGGATTTGCCGTCCTCGAAGCTGATCAGCGCGTCCGGCGTGACCGATTTCTTGATCTGCGCCGGAGTCGGCTTCTCGGGGCCGGAAGGCTCGTCTGTCGCTTCGGTGATGAGGCCTGTCAGGGCGGCATGCACCTTTACAATCAGCACGCCCAGCTCGGAGACAGGCACGTTGTTGTTTGAGACGTAGGCGGCGACGAGATCGGCCGCCAGCTCGATGGTGTTGGTCGCCGGTACGTGTTCGATGTCGTCCATCATGTCTCCGTACGATTTACCTAGGTACCTATCTCCGGCGCCATACGAAACACAAGTTTGTTTAATAGGCTGATTTAACCTTCTGCGCCCTATGAAACGGCATCAGTGCTCGTTGACGTGCGGCGCCCGCCCACTCGTCGGCCGACAGTTCCGGGCCGGTGACGCAGAGCACGCCGTTGGTGACGATGCCGAGGCCATCGGCGACCCAGGCCCGCCCGTCCTCAACGTGGATGTCAGGCCCGATGCCTGGCGGCCTATCGGTGAAGATCATGGTCGGCGCGCCTTCGTAGCGACCACTCTCGATGCGGGAGAGGCGACGGCGGAGATCCCCGGTGCTCAATGGAAGCTCCCGTCGCGAGGCTCGTGAACGGCAGTCCATTCGTCGGCCGTCAGGACCGGCGCCCGCAAGGTGAGAACGGGGCCGGACCGGGTGGCGCGACCATCAGCAACCCAGGTCCGCCAGTCCATCACGGCCTCCGCGGTGACGCTCTCGGGATAGCCGCCGAGGTTGCAGATCGCGGTAATGCGGCCGGTGCTCTGGCTGCTCTCGATCCGGTCGAGACGACGGCGGAAGGCATTGGTCGTCATGGCCGTTCATTGCCTCCTGGCAGGGGTGATGCGCGAAGGATGAGAAGCGGCCAGCCGAGCCGGTATGTGCCCGCGACCATGTGCTCAGCGATCTGCCGGTCGCGACCGTCGTCACTCTGCGTCCTGATGAGGATTGCGGACATCGGACGCTCACCGTGCCATTGCTTTGTCTCGATCTGGCGAAGGCGGGAGCGGAGGTTGATCGTCATGGGATCAGTCCCTCACGTTGCAGCACGCCGACTGCCCATTCGGCCTGTGCCTCGTCGGGAGCCTTCAGCCAAGCGATGAGGTTCCTGAAGCTCGTCGTCGGTGAGACGGTGCGTGCCGGGCTGCCTGTTGCGGTAACGACCCTCGACCTTGGCAAGCCGTGCTTCAGTGGTAGCGCGCATCGGAGCCTCCCGCGTCTTCCTCGATCAGAATGGCGAGAGCCGTATCTTCGGCATCGCCGGTTCCGCGCAGGTGCTGGGCCGTGAGGCCGAGACTGCCGTGCTTCGCTCTAAGATCGCCGTGGGCAGCCCGGACGACGCCGTAGAGTTGAGCATCGCTGGCATCGGCGATGTCGCCGGAGAACCCGTGGTCGACCTCGATCTTCGCGAGGCGACGGCTGAAGGTCGGATGCGTCATCGCTGAGACCCTTCTTCAAGGCGGGCAAGCCGCTCGTGGATGTCCGTAACTTCGATCGCACGAACATGAGCGTCCACGGCCTTGCCGATGTCGGCAGCCTCGGACGGGGTGAGTTCGCCAACTGCAATGGCTTGCAGCAGAGCGTGCGTGGCCTTCGGCAGGTCGGCCGTGGTGTCGATCGCCGGCAGGTCGAACTGGACGTGGCGGTCCCTCCGAACCGGTGCGAGGCGGTCCATGCAGAGCCGTAGCGCTGGGCCATCACCATCCAGGGCGAGTTCGATGGCCCTA
Organism: Methylobacterium sp. E-025; assembly: GCF_022829705.1. NCBI lineage: Bacteria > Pseudomonadati > Pseudomonadota > Alphaproteobacteria > Hyphomicrobiales > Methylobacteriaceae > Methylobacterium > Methylobacterium sp. E-025. The sequence goes on along the minus strand of NZ_JAKSYR010000049.1, from coordinate 4,224 downwards.
CGGGTCAACGCCTCAGCCTCGCCGTCCAGGATGGCTTCGATCGCCAGCGCGGTCTTGTTGCGAGCCCCCTTCGGGCGCCCAGCCGGATTGCCGGGGTTGTTCTCGCCGAAGGGTCTGCCCCTGGCCGTCATTGATCCACCTCAGAATGGCTTGCGGTAAATATCGCGGGGATACCGCGTCCCGCCGGCCGAACAGACTGAATATAGCAACGGCTAAGAGTTTTCACGATGCGGGCTCCGATGGTGCCCCCATTGGTGCGAGGGCCAGCGTCTCGGCGCTCTCAGCGAAGGCGTAGAGCGTGGCGACTGCGGCCTGCTTCCGCACGTCGGTCGAACCGGGCGCAGTCTCCATCGTGATCGCAGCGGTGCGAGCGGCGTGGATGGTAGCGCGGAGGCCGGCGTTGTCGGCGGCGCGTTCGTTTGGGCTCGTGGCTGGACCTCGTCGAGACCTGCGACAGTACGGCAGGCTCGGACCATGCAGAGGGTCTTGAAACAAGCGCTCATGCGACCCAGGACGATGATGTATTTCCGAATCATTCTCGGATAAGATAAGGTCGATTTGGCCTTAATTTTGTAAAAACTATCAAATTTGTGAGTTGAACCAAAAATTATAAGGCACTTAGCCCTACCTATTTGCATGCATAAGTAGAAGAAAATGACTCGGATTTTGTCTGAAGAATTTACGGCGCCAACTTTCGATTTGACCGGTCCTGGAGTGGGAAGTAGTCTTTCTGTCGCAAGGGCTGAATTTTGGAAGGGTATACCCGCACTCGTTGACTCTAAGGTTCGACTTGCACAGGAAAAAGGTGCGGAGGCCCACCCCCCCGTAATCGAGTATCTGCGCGACTTGGAGATCATCGCTCGCTCAGAATGCGAGTCCCGCGAAACTGTACAGATTATCGCCTCCGGTCGGCGGCTGCTCGGAGACAAGACCGAGATTGCCCCAGGCAACGGCCCATTCAGTCGGACCTGAGCAGAGGCAAAGCTCGCGAGCGGGTTCATCGGGCTACCGTCCGAAAATGCGCAGCGCGATCCGCCCCATTTCCGTGGACGATCCCGATCTCGGCCAGGACTTGGGCTGGAACCTTCGTCCGCGGGTCGTCAGGGCGGCACGCCGATCGACGCCATGCGCGACAAGCTCGTGGTGGCGGGCTTCATCCGACCCGACGATGCGAACGGCGCCATCGCCCGTGACATCCGCGGCGAGGTGATGGAAGCGCTCCGGGCCGAGCGCCAGGGCCGCCGACATACCGCTATGCCGACGAGGGGCGCGCTGCGGCTCCGAACCGTGAGGCGGTCCGCATCGCCGAGGAAAACGCCGAGCACGCCGCCTCGGTGGATCGCCAAGCGCGGCGAATGGAAATCGATTTCGAAGGCATGGGGCTCGCGCCGCGCGACCTCAACCGCGCCACGTTGCGCGATGCGGCCGAGCGCATGGTGTTGGGCCATACCGATGACCCTGTGACGGCCTACGAACAGGCCGCTGCCCGGCGCGGCGAGACAGTCCAGCCGGAGATGTGCCTCCCTCCCGCGCTTTCGATGATGCGCCCTTCCCCGAGATTGGACAGGGCACCCGCGTTGCGACCTCGGACGCGCTACCGATCAGCGACACGGCGCCGGCTATGGCGTTGCGTGAGGCTCGGGGTCTGTTCCGCGAACACAAGCAGGCTTTCAGCCCGCGCGGACCTGGTGACGATGCCGGCCGGCTGATGCGCAAGATCGTGGAGCAAGACGCGACGCCAACAGAGGTGGCGACGGGCCTATTCGGGTCGATGCCCCGGTTCGGTGAGACCGGCTTGTCGGTACGGTTCGCGACCCGCCTACGGGAAGCGCTGGGGGATGACAGCCCGGTCCTCGATGCCGTGCAGCAAGGGCTCATTGCCCGCGCAATCGACGGCAACGGAGCCGGCGATGTCGGGAGGCGCCTCGACACGCTGCTACGGGGTAACGGGCGGGAGGCGGCTAACGCCATCTTTACGCAGGAACAGCGGCGCGGCCTCGGGGCGTTCCGGGCGGCGCTGCATCAGGCCGAGCAGGCGCACCAGGCGTTGCCCTCCTGGATCTCCGACCTTTCTCGCTCGGGCTTCGATCCAAACGCGGTTGCGACGAGTCTGTTCGGTTCGGGCGTGCCGGGGTCTCGGGTCGGCTCTGCCAACTTCGCGCGGGGGCTGAAAGGCTTCCTCGGCGAGGGCAGCGAGGAATGGTCCGGCATGCGGCAAGCCGCGATCCAGAACCTTACCCAGCCGAGCGGCCGCACCCTGACCGCGACACAGGAGGCCGACCGCGTGGCCGACTTCGTGAGCGGTAAGGGGGCGGCGCTGGCCCGTGAGATGTTCGGGGGCGAGGAACTGGCCCGGCTCACGCGCTATGCGGCTGCGCTGCGCGCCACGGTGCTGCCGAGCGGTATCGGATCGCTGACGGCGGAACAGGGGCGCACGATCGCGGCGAACCTCCTGAACGGCCTCCTCGGCGCCATCGCGTTCAAGTCCGGTCTTCCGACGGCAGCTGCGGCACCATTCACGGTGAAGGCAGGGCAACGCATCGTGATCGGCGGTCCTGGCGCCTTTGGTGCGTCGCGGTCGTTCGGGGGCGGTGCGCCTCGGGTCGTGCCGGACACACCCGAGCATTTCCAGCGCCTCGGGCAGGGCGCCGGCAGGGCGGCTGGGCTCCTGTCGGACGACAGGGTTCCGTCGGGGCGCTAGACGAACAGCGTCCACACCATGCCGGCGAAGAACGCCGAACAACCAATCATCGGGGCGAGCCGGGCGCGCATCGGCTGCCCCCCTGCAACGATCTGGAACATGCGCATTCGTTGCTGCCTAGCTTAGGCTGGCGGCTGTAGGATGCATTCTGGCTAGTTCGCCGTTCGGTGCGGCGAGTCGCGAATTCAGGAAGCCGGACGAGCACAGTCTCGACCGTCACGGCCACTATCACAGCCGCGATGGCTCTACCGTCCACCAGCCAGCACATACCCGTGACGGGTCGAAGCCCGAAGGAGCCTCGGCCCGCTGTCGTGATGATACCTGGAGCTTCAGCCACACTCATCGCGGGACATGCTCACGGCACGGCGGGGTGGCGAGTTGGGTTAGATGAGAGGAGCTAGCAGTGGAAATCAGGCGCTTGGTACCCGCTCGTCATGTACGCAACGTCTGGGAAGCAATCATACCGATGTGCGCTTAGAGATGGTAGGAGCGTTCGCTAAGGACGCGCGCCATGCCTAGGAACGAAGTTTTTCGACTCGAGCAGCACCGTGTCGCGGTCGGAATGGTACTGGCTGTGATCATTACGGCCATCATGCTGAGTCTTGCCGCTTTCTGGGACCCTGAGAAGACCCTCGTGGTGCCCGTTGCTGAGCGTTTGCAGACCGCCTTGCGCACGGATGTGTTCGTCATCGGCTGGCTTGCCGCCGCAATCGCGAATGTGGCACGGCTAAGGTTCTTTTCGATTAAGAGCATTGCAGGAAGCAGCGCCGGATAAGGATCTCAATCAGTGCGGGATGCCGTCGCGATCCTACAGAACACAACAGAACAGGTCGTTTTAGCCGTCCTGACGCACTTGGTCTTCGCCGCCGTCGTGGGCCACCCTACGGCGATCCTAATGACGCTTGCTGCAATGTTCTGCGTAGGGCGCACGTTATTTTGGGTCGGTTACAAACGTGGTGCTAGAGGGCGTGCGCTTGGCTTTGCCCTCACGTTCTATCCGACGGTTACGGCGCTCGGTATTTCGGCAGCCATGCTTCTGCTAGGAAGGTCTGGTTAGAAATGAGGACAGCCCTAGCAGAAGGTCTCAGGCCCTAGCTTTTGACTACTAGCTCTTTAGCTCCTTGTTGCAAACCGAGTAGTACCCGCCGCCCTTCTCGATCCACTTCTTGCCGCCGTTGCCGGCGCCACCGGCAGCAGCCTTGTTGGCGTTGTACTGATCCAAGCAGGTGTGCATCCGACCCTTACCGGCCGACTCGCTCGCGTACTTGGGATCGACCGCTCTCGGGAACACAGCGGACCCCGTCACCGAAGACCGCGGTGTCGGTGCCGATCTCGTTGCTGTCGTGGTGGGCGCCGGGGCCGGGGCTGCGGGCGAAGCTGCGTTCGGTGAGAATGGGTTCGCGGTGGGGGTTGTGGGCGTGTCAGCTGGTGCCCCGCACTCAGCCTTCCGGAAGTCGTTCCACTTCTGCCCGTTCAGCGTGCCAGCCTGCTTGGCGGCTTGGTACTTCACGGAACAGTCCTTG
>NZ_JAKSYR010000047.1:0-8896 GCF_022829705.1 Methylobacterium sp. E-025 | reverse complement strand
CAGGCTGTCGAGCGGGCGCCCGCGCAGGGCCTCGATCACCGCCGGGGTCACGTCCACCAGCTCGTAGCGCGCCAGCAGCCCCTCCGGCGTCGACAGCTCCGCCCCCGCCTCCACGGCACGCGCCGTCGGACCCGAAGCCGGAAGAACCGAGCAGCCCGACACCGCGAGCGCAGTGAGCAGGAGCAGAGGAAGAACGCGCATCCAGGATCGCCTGATCGTTTTCGAGGCTTCGACGCCTAGCCGAACGGAAGCCCCCTGTCCGTAGCGGGGCGGACACACTGAGCCGCGCAGGCCCGGATCGAGGGTGATGATCCCCGCTGCACACACGAAGCCGTCGCGATCCGATGGTCGGAGGGCAGGGGATGCCGCCCGCCGGAAGCGCGATCTGGTTTTCGCACAAATGAAGCTCTATGGGATGGCAATCGAGCCGCCCCGCGATACATCGCACGACTTTGGAAAACCTTCGTCGCTCATGAGGCTGCCCCTCTCCTACACACCGCCGGACTTGCAGGCCGAGCGGCCCGGCACGGTGCGCCGACGGCACGTGTTCTTCATTCCCGGCTACGACCCGGAGGCGCGGACCCGCTATCGCCTCCTGTTCGTGCGCGAGCTCCTCCGGCACGCGAAGCGGTTCGGCGATCCCCGGCCCGACATCTCCCCGGCGGTCCTCAGCCCGGACGGCCTCGTCCAGAGCTGGACGGTCGGTCCGGGCCGGGATCCGGGGCGTGCGGCGACGTCCTACGACGTGCTGCTCTGGGACGACCTCGTCGCGCGGGATTTCCGCCGGCCGCGGGTCCTGAGCGTCCTGCTGCTGGTCGTCGGCACGCTGCATGCCCTGCTGCGCGGGCTGATCTTCCGGTTCTACCGGCTCAACTGGCTTTACGGGAACGTCGTCATCTACCCGTTCGTCATGGTCGTGCTGCTCACGGCCCTGTCCGCGGCGATCGGGACGATGGTGCACGCCCATCTCGGCGACTGGTTCGGGCACAGCCTCGGCTGGCCGTCCTGGGTGACCCTGCCCCTCGCCGTCGTCGCCGGGATCGCCTGGATCGTCGCGATCGAGGCGCTGCTCAACCGGTTCTTCTTCTGGCAGCTGCTGAACGACTGGGTGTTCAACTGGCAGCACGGAAACGGCTGGCGGCGCGACTACGCGGAGCGGCTCGAGGTGTTCGCCGATCGCGTCCTGGCGCGGATCGCCGAGGCCGAGGCCCGCGGCGAGCGTCCGGACGAGGTGATGATCGTCGGCCATTCCACCGGCGGCCTCACGGCCGCGGAGGTCGCCGCCCGGATCCTGGCCCGCGCCCCGAAGCTCGGGGCGGACGACATGGCCCTCGCCCTGGTCACGCTCGGGTCCGGCCTGCCCCTCGTCGCCGCGCAGCCCTTCGCCGATCACGTCCGCGCCGAGGTCGCCACGCTCATCGCCTCGCGCCGGATCGTCTGGCTCGACGTGCAGGCGCCGCAGGACTGGATGAACTTCCCGGGCTTCAACCCAGTGCTCGACCTCGACCTGCCGCTCGCCGGCGGCCCGATCGCCAACCCGCTGGTGCGCTCCGCGCAGGTGCGCGACATCCTCACGCCGGAGACCTACGCCAAGGTCTGCCGGAAGCCGTTCCGGATGCATTTCCAGTTCCTGATGTCGAACGAGCGGCCCGGCCCGTACGACTATTTCCGGATGGTGCTGGGGCCGCAATTCCTCCGCGACCGGGCGGTCCGCCCGATCGTCGCCGACCTTCAGCCCGGCCTTCGGAAGGGCGCCGGCTGAGACGCGGCCGTTCCCCCCTCGGGCGGGCGGCGTGCTATCCGTCCGCTGCGATCCCGCCGCCGAACCCGAACCCGGAGCCGCAGCCCCGTGAGCCCGTCCCGATCGAACGACCAGGCGGGGCGGCCCGCCGCGCAGGTGCTCGTGGTGATGGGGGTCTCGGGCTCGGGCAAGAGCACGGTGGCCGCGCTGGTCGCCGAGCGGCTCGGCTGGATCTTCGTCGACGGCGACAGCTTCCACACGCCCGAACACGTCGCCAAGATGCATGCCGGGCTCGCCCTCGACGACGCGGACCGGGCGCCCTGGCTCGCCTCGATCGCGGTCTGGATCCGGCACCGGCTGGAGCGGGGCGAGTCCGGCGTGATCGTGTGCTCGGCCCTGCGCCGCGCCTATCGCGAGGTGCTCACCGGCGGCTCGCGGCGGGTGCGGATCGTCTACCTCGACGGCAGCCGGGCGCTCATCGCCGGCCGGCTCGCCGGTCGTCACGGGCATTTCATGGCGCCGGCGCTCCTCAACAGCCAGTTCGCGATCCTCGAACCGCCGACCGCCGACGAGCACCCGATCGTCGTCGGGATCGACGATCCCCCCGAGACGGTCGCGGAGCGGGTCGTCGCGCAGATCCACGGAACCGGAAGCGAATCCGCATGAGCGCACGGCGCATCGACCTCGTGATCTCGGACGTCGACGGCACCCTCGTCGGCACCGACAAGAGCCTGAGCCCGGGGACGATCGCGGCGGTGGCGCGCCTGCACGCCGCCGGCATCGGCTTCACCGTGGCGTCCGCCCGCCCGCCGGTCGGCCTGCGCGGCCTCGTCGAGACCCTGGCGCTCCGCCTGCCGATGGGCGCCTTCAACGGCGCGACGGTGGTCGGCCCGGACCTCGCCGTGATCGAGGAGCGGCTGATCCCGGAGGCCACCGCCCGGGATGCGGTCGACCGGCTCGTCGCCGCGAAACTCGACGTCTGGGTCTTCGCCGACGGCTCGTGGAGCCTGCGCGACCCGGCGGGGGCCTATACGGACCTCGAGCGCCGGACCCTCGATGCCGAGCCGAACGTGGTCGCCGACCTTTCCCCCCTGCTGGGCCGCGCCTCCAAGCTCGTCGGCGTCAGCCGGGACCACGCGCATCTGGCCGCCTGCGAGGCCGAGATCGGCGGCGCCCTGGAGGGCCGCGCGGTCGTGCACCGCTCCCAGGCCTACTACCTCGACGTAACGCCGCCCGGCATCGACAAGGGCGGCTTCGTGGACTGGATGGCGCAACATCTTGGCATCGCGCGCGACCGCATCGCCACCTTCGGCGATGCCGGCAACGACGGGGCGATGTTCGCGCGCAGCGGGGCTTCGGTGGCGATGGGCAACGCCGAGGAGGCGGTGAAGGCGGCGGCCACCGACCTCACCGACACCAACGATGCCGACGGCTTCGCCGAGGCGGTCGATCGGCTGATCCTGCCCTGACGCCCAGAGGGCGACGTCTGTGGCATGCCGGGCACAGGCCGGCGTCCCCGGTCTCGTCGCCCACCGGCGACCGCATCCGAGCCGCTTTCCGGCCTCATTTGACCCCGACCTAGCTTGACCAGAACAAGCGGGACCGGGTCTTCAGGATGCATCGACGCCTTCTCCTCGCCGCAGCTCTGGCGGTCGTGACCGTCCCGGCCATCGCGCAGGGAGCCCGCGACAACATCGATGCGCTGATCGAGCAGCACGCGAAGGCGAACGGCGTCCCGGCGAGCTTCGTCCACGCGGTGGTGAAGCGCGAGAGCAACTACAACCCGAAGGCCAAGGGCGGCAGCGCGCTCGGGCTGATGCAGATCAAGCCCGCCACCGCGCGCAGCCTCGGCTACCAGGGCGACGCCGCCGGCCTCCTCGACCCGGCGACGAACCTCAAATACGGCGTCGCCTACCTCGCCGGCGCCTACCGCACGGCACAGGGCAACATCACGCAGGCCTACGGCTACTACAATCGCGGGTACTATTACGCGGCCAAGCGCCAGGGCATCTCCACCGAGGTCGCCTCCGTGGTCGCCCCGGTCGCCGCCTCGGCGAGCGCGGTCGCGAGCCTGTTCACCGGCGCCCCCCCGGCCGACCCCAACCTCGCCGCCGCCAACGTCGCCCTGGCCTATGCGCCGACCGCGGCCGCAGCACCGGCCGAGACCGTCGCGGTGCCGCTGCCGCCCCGTCGCCCCGCGGCCTTCGGCGCCGGCGATTCGGTTGAGATGGCGAGCCTGCGGCCGACGCAGGATCCGGCGGCCGATCAGCCCCAGGCCGATTCGGCCGGCGCGGCCCAGACCGTCTCGGTGCCGCTGCCGCCGCGCCGGCCCGATGCCTTCGGCGCCCCGGTCCAGGTGGCCAGCGCCGACCTTTCCAACCTGACCCTCGCCGCGACGCCGGCAGCGCCGACGCCGGCCGCCGCCACATCGGTCGATCCGGCGGCGGACACGGTCGCGGTGCCGCTGCCGCCGCGCCGGCCTTCGGCCGAGCGTCTCGCCACCGTCGTACGACCCGCGGCGCCCCGCAGGACACCCGCCGGGGAGCCCGTCCTCGAAGCCACCGCACTCACCACCGAGTGAGAGAACCGGGCACATCGCGCGGGAAAACCGCACCCGTTGTCTCTACAACGATCGGCGCGCCGGGTTGACCGCGGGACCGCAGCGCAACACATACGGGGCGTCGGACGAGAGGACCGGTGAGGCGGACGCGTTTTGCGTCGCAGCATCGCAACCGCTCGAATTCCTTGAGACAAACAATCATGCACCGAGGGCAGGGGTGCGCCGGACGTCTCGCGAGAGATCGGGCGTGACCGCGTCATGGCCGCCCTCACGCGAGGTTCGCGGCGCATGACTTGCGTCGGGATGGCCGAGAGGCCGGTCTCGCGCTTGGGATCAATCGGAAAGCGGACGACGCCATGGCCGGCGCGGTGGAACAAGAATCACTCTTCCTGAACGACCTCGGTCGTCGGGTCCGCCATGCGCGCACGGTTCGCGGGCTGTCGCGCAAGCTGCTGTCGCAGACGTCGGGCCTGTCCGAGCGCTACATCGCCCAGCTCGAGGGCGGGCAGGGCAACGTCTCGATCATCCTGCTGCGGCGCGTCGCCGACGCCATGGGCGTGCGCCTCGACGACCTGATCACCGGCAACGACGCGATTCCGGATTGGCCGGTGCTGCGCGACCTGCTGGGGCAGGCTTCGCCGGCGCAGATCGCGGCCGCCAAGGAAGCGCTCTCCGGCGGCCCGCGCGATGGCAGCATGCCGCGCCCCCGCGTGGCGGTGGTCGGCCTGCGCGGTGCCGGCAAGTCCACGCTCGGGCGGATGACCGCGGAACGCCTCGGCTGGCCGTTCATCGAGCTCAACGCCGAGATCGAGCGCGAGAACGCGCTCTCGGTCCAAGAGATCTTCGCGATCTACGGGCAGGAAGGCTATCGCCGGCTCGAGCAGGCGGCGCTGCGGCGCCTGACCGAGCATCCCGGCCCGCTGGTGCTCGCGACCAGCGGCGGCATCGTCGCCGAGCCCCTCACCTACGACCTCCTGCTGCAGGCGTTCTTCACCGTCTGGCTCAAGGCGCGGCCGGAGGAGCACATGCAGCGGGTCCGCGACCAGGGGCACCTCGCCATGACCGGCGACCACGCCTCGGCGATGCTGGAGCTGCGGGCGGTGCTCGCCAGCCGCGAGCCGCTCTACGCCCGCGCCTCGGCGACGGTCGACACCTCCGACGTCCCCGTCGAGGTGATGGTCGATCGCCTGACGCAAACGATCGAGGCGCGCTTCCAGGCGCAGGCAGCGACCGCCTGAGGGTTGCAATGCCGTGCCCGGCGTCTCGCGACGACCCTTGATCGAGGGCCGGCGCCACCCCAAGCTTTCGGCGTGCGTCGGGCGACGACCGGGCATCGCCGGTCCGCAACCGACCCGTGATCATCCGTGACCCGGCGCGACCCGGCCGGGGCGCCCCGGCGCCGACCGGCCATCGGGCTTCGTCCCGCGCCACCGAGGAGCATACCATGACTGGCAGTCACGCCCTCGGGCGTCCCGTCGCCGACGGGCTCGCCGGCACCGTCGATCCGGTCTGGTCGCGCCTGCGGGCCGAGTCCGAGGCGGTGATCCGCGACGAGCCCCAGCTCGCGTCCTTCATCGTGGCGACGATCCTCAACCATACCAGCCTGGAGGGCGCGGTCTCGCACCGGGTCGCCGCAAGGCTCGGGCATCCGGCGCTGCCGTCCGAGCTCGTGGCGCATGCCTTCCACGAGGCGATCCAGGCGGACCCGCGCATCGGCGAGGCGTTCCGGGCCGACATCGTCGCGGTGATGGATCGCGATCCGGCTACCAGCCGCGCGATCGAGCCGGTGCTGTACTTCAAGGGGTTCCACGCCATCCAGGCCCACCGGCTGGCGCACCACGTCTGGAACCAGGGCCGGCGCGACCTCGCCCTCTACCTCCAGAGCCGGTCGTCCGAGGTGTTCCAGTGCGACATCCATCCGGCGGCGCGGATCGGGCGGGGCGTGTTCCTCGACCACGCCACCGGCCTCGTCGTCGGCTCCACCGCGGTGATCGAGGACGACGTCTCGATCCTGCATGCGGTGACGCTGGGCGGCACCGGCAAGCAGGGCGCCGACCGCCATCCCAAGATCCGCCGCGGCGTGATGATCGGCGCCGGCGCCAAGATCCTCGGCAACATCGAGGTCGGGGAATGCGCCCGGGTCGCCGCCGGCTCGGTGGTCCTGCGTCCGGTTCCGGCCAACACCACGGTGGTCGGCGTGCCGGCCCGCGTCGTCGGCACCGCCGGCTGCGCCGAGCCCGCCCGCGCCATGGATCAGCTCGTCAGCATCGACCAGTTCATCCACATGGCCGAGGGGATCTGACGCGGGCGGGCCACCGCGCTTGCTCCACCGCCGAGGGCGTGGCAAGCGGTGGCCCGGCCGCCGGGCGGGCCGCCGATCACGGCGCGCATCGCCGAAGACACCCTGCATGAAGAACCCGAAAGGCTCGACAGCGTGACCAAGCCCGAAGTCGCGAAGCTGCAGGACTACCTGCGCCGCAAATTCGCCAATGCCAGCATCCGCATCGTGGCACTGAAGAACGGCGATTCCGCCGAGGTCTACATCGGCGAGGAGTCGATCGGCGTGATCTCCGACGACAAGGAGGACGGCGACGATTCCTTCGTGTTCCGGATGGCGATCCTCGACATCGACCTCGAGGAAGAGGCCTGAGGCCGGCGTCTCGCCTGTGCACGAATTAACGCTAACCCGCACAAGTGCTTAACGCTTCGTAAACATCCGGGCTAGACTGCGCGCATCCTCGGATGGAGTGCGCGCGTCATGGTCCTCGCCCCCGCTGCCCTCGATACGATCCGGACGCTCTGCGTGGGCTTGGCCCTGTCAGGGTTGCTCGCGAGCGCGTTCGAGTTGTGCACGACGCGCCGCGCAAGCTTCAACCTGCTCGGGCTCGGCGGCGTCACCGCCGTCGCCGCGCTGCCGATGCTGGCCTTCGGCGCTCCGTTCATCATCCTGCGCAACACCCTGCGCGGGCGCCGGATCGAGGGGCGCCCGATCCCGTTCGTGATGCTGGCGACGATCATCGCCTGCGGCTGGGGGCTGCTCTCGGGCCGCGTCGCCCTCGACCTCGCGGCCCTCGTCGTCGGCGCCTGAGCCGGGCCGTCAGCGGTTGGCCGTCGCCACCGGCGACGCGCCGCCGTCGAGCGTCACCCACGCCCGCCCGTCCTGCCCCTCGCGCTTGATGTAGGCGTATCCGGTGTTGCGCCACGACAGGATCGTATTGGTCTTGTTGTCGAGGATGAAGTCTCCGCGGTCGGTGCGCACCATCAGCACCGCGTGGCCCTCGCCGATGTCGTCGATCACCACGGTCATCCGCAGGGCACGCCGGGGAAGCCCGCGCTCGATCAGCATCCGGCGCTTGAGCAGCTGGTAATCCTCGCAATCGCCGAACCCGTCATCCGGGAAGTCCCAACGGTCGACGACGCCCCAGTGCGCCTGGTCGGTGATCGGCCTGATCCGTGCGTTGACCCGGCGGTTCACGCTCGCCAGCGTCCGCCACAGGGCGGTGTTCATCGCGATGGTCGCCGGCTCGCGGGTGTCGACGTCGCATTCGGCCGGCATGCGTCGGCAGAACTCGGTCCAGGCCGCCACCGGCCGCGCCGCCGGCCCGGTCTCCACGGCGGTGGCCGCATCGGGCGGAAGGGCGGCGATGCGCGGCTGGGTGGAGGCGCCCCCGATCATCAGGATCGTTCCGGCGAAGCCCAGGGCCGCGGCGCGTCCCGTGCGCCGCACCGCATCGCGCCATCGGATGCCGCCGAGGGCACCTGCCGCCTGGACAACCGCGTGCCGCATGCTCGATGCTCCGCCCTGCCGAAGCGCCCAAGCTGGCACGCTCCGGTCGGCGGCTCAATCGAAAATTAAGGGCGAATTAACCACGGCGGCGGCGAAAGGTTCCGATCCGGCGCGGTGATGTAAGGGCGCCACCCGCACATGCGCCGTGGGTATGCGTGCCCTGCACGGTCGATCAGCCCTTGATTCCGGCGTGATTCGCGGCTTGAGACTGTGACACCGGCGTGACGGCGTGCCGGTGCCATGGGATCGGCATTCGAGGGTCCCAGCAAGACGCCGGCCAACGCGCCGCCAGGGATCATCGCAACCGTGTCGCAACCCCCCATCCATCTCATGATCCGGGCTCTCGCCGAGAACGGCGCCCCGGGGGCGATCGACATCGCCCAGCACGCGGTGGAGATGTTCCTCGCCGCCTCGCCCACCGACGCCGACCGCGCGCTCGCCGTCGACATCCTCCTGCGCGATCTGGCCAGCCTGCGCGGCGTCGCCCCCCACATCACCGCCTTCATCGGGCGGATCGAGATGCAGCTCGGCCGGATCCGCCGCGACGCCCTCAAGCGTCCGGCGCAGCGGCCCGTGCCGGCGGATGCCGAGATGACGGAAGAACCCGTCCCGTCCGAGGTCGAGGCCGAGCCGGCGCTCCAGGCCGCCTGAGCCTCAGCGGTTGGCAGTGGTGACCGGGGAGGTGACGCCGCCGAGGGAGACCCAGGCGACGGCGTCCTGGCTCTCGCGCTTGATGAAGGTGTAGCCGGTGCGGTGCCAGGGCAGGATCTGGCTGGTCTTGTTGTCGAGCACCAGGTCGCCGCGGTCG
>NZ_JAKSYR010000045.1:0-66983 GCF_022829705.1 Methylobacterium sp. E-025 | reverse complement strand
GCGAAGCCGCGGACCAGCGACGGCCCGAGGAAGAACTGGTCGGTGATGCGCAGCGGGTTGCTGTCCAGCGCCTCGATGTGACCGCCCTGGAGGCGGACGAAGCCGACGACGTCCTCGTAGAGTTCCTTGTAGTACCGGGCGTCGCCGGTGACGCGGAAGAATTTCGAGTCGCCGCCGAGGCCCGCGACGTCGGGCTTCAGCTCGGCGTAGAGGCCGTTGCGGGGCGCGCCGATGACGTCCAGCGTCGAGTAGGCGAGCGTCAGGCCGGCGAGCGAGGTGAGCGTGTTGCCTTGGGAGCCCTTGATCGCGATCGAGGCCTCGCCGTTGTAGGCACAGGCCGGGTACTGGGCCAGCCCGCTGACGTCGCGGCCGTTGAGCTGCGCGCCGTTCGGGTAGACGCTGGTGATGCCCGGGATCGGGTTCGAGCAGTCGTTGTAGGGCTGCTTGATCGAGTTCGGGACCTTCAGCTCGGTGTTGTAGAGCGAGTAGCGCAGGGTCACGCCGAAGGCTTCGGTCACCGGCAGGCCGATACGGAGCTGGCCGCCGTAGACGGTGGTCTCGTAGCGCGAGTACCGGGTCAGGTCGCTGTACTTGTAGAACGCGTCGAAGCCGGCCGCGAGGCGGTAGCCGAGGAAGTACGGCTCGGTGAACGAGAAGTCGACGCCGCGCGAGTACTGGCCGCCGGTGCCGGCGACGCGGACGTACTGGCCGCGACCGAGGAAGTTCGACTCGGAGACCGAGACCTCGCCGATGATGCCGTCCTGGGTGGAGTAGCCGCCCGCCACCGAGAACGAGCCCGTGGGCTGATCCTCGACGTCGATGTTGATCACGACGCGGTCGGGCGAGGAGCCGGGCTCGTTCGAGAAGCGGACCTTCTTGAAGAAGCCGAGGCCGTTCAGGCGGCGCTCGGCGCGGTCGGTCAGCACGCGGTTGTAGGCGTCGCCCTCGGCGATATCGAGCTCGCGGCGGATGACGTAGTCGCGGGTGCGGGTGTTGCCGCGGATGTTGATGCGCTCGACGTAGACGCGCGGGCCGTCCTCGACGACGAAGCCGAGGGAGACCTGGTGGGTCGCGCGGTCGCGCTGGCCGGTCGGGCGGACCTGGGCGAAGGGATAGCCGGCCCGGGCGACGTCGTTGGTCAGGCCCGACAGGGTCTTCTCGACGTCCTCGGCGTTGTAGACGTCGCCGACCGTGGTGCGGATCTCGCCGTCGAGGTTCTTCGTGTCGAGGCCCGGCAGGCGGGAATCCACCGCCACGGCGCCGACCGTGTACTGCTCGCCCTCCTCGACCGTGACCGTGATCACCCAGCCGTTGGCGTCCGGGCCCTCGACGTAGCGGGCGTCGGCGTTGACGATGCGGAAGTCGGCGTAGCCCTTGCGCAGGTAGTAGCGGCGGACGAGGTCGAGATCGTTGGCGATGCGATCGGGATCGTAGACGTCGGAGGTCTTGATGAACGACAGGAAGTTCATCTCGGACGAGGAGACCAGCCCCTTCAGCGTCCGCTCGCTCACGGCGTTGTTGCCGACGAAGGTGATCGACACGATGCCGGTCTTATCGCCCTCGTCGATCTGGTAGATCACGTCGATCGAACCGTTGGGCAGGTCGACGGTGCGGTAGGTGACCTTGGCGGTCCCGCGGCCGGCGCGGCGGTAGACTTCCTTGATCCGCGCCATGTCGGACTTGATCACGGCCTCGTTGAAGGCGCCGCGGGCCTTGGCCTCGACCTGCCCTTCGAGCGTGGCCTTCTCGATCTTCTTGTTGCCCTCGAACACGACCCGGTTGATCAGGTTGTTCTCGCGGACCGTCACGACGGTGCGGCCGCCGCTGGCGGCGACCTTCACGTCCGCGAACATGCCGCTGGCGAGCAGGTTGCGGCGGGCTTCCTCGGCGGAGCCCGATGCGGTGCCGGTGACGTAGGAACGGATGGTGTCGGCATCGACGCGGCGGTTGCCCTGAACGACGATCTGCTGGGCCTGCGCGACCCCGGTCAGCGCAATGCCCGCCGCGGCGGCTAGGACGATGGTCCGCTTCACCGACTTGCGCCGGTGCTTCCCCGTCATCGACATCATCTATTCGCCCGTCTGTCTTATCATCGGATCGGGTTCGCACCCGCCACGAGCGACCGTTGACCGGCCGTCCCGTAATACCTGGTCCAAGCGTAGCTCTTAGCGGGATTCCCCTGCCAAGCAAACGGCGCGGGGGGTGCTATGACCGGGATTTTGGGGGCCGTGGCCTTCAGGCCACTTAACGCTCCTGCAAAGTTCCCATCCATTTCGTCGCAGGGTAAACGAACGGTAAATCCCTGCCCCAACACGAAAATCCCGAGCCGTGCCGGATCCGGGAAACGTCCTCGTAACCCTTCCACGGCCTCCCGCCAGGGGACTCGCCGGGGGCCGGTCAGACGCCGCCGGAGGCCGCCGCGCGCGCAATCGCGGCGGGATTGCGGCGACCGCCTCGTGGGCGGCGCGCGGGGACCGAGCGCGGTGCCGCGCTCAGGTCGCGCGCCAGGAGGCGCCGAGGTTCAGGATGTCGTTCCAGGCCGCGAAGATCATCAGCACCAGCACGAGGGCGAGCCCGACGCGGAAGCCGATCTCCTGGGCGCGCTCGCTCAAGGGGCGGCCGCGCACCACCTCGAAGGCGTAGAACAGCAGGTGGCCGCCATCGAGCAGCGGCACCGGGAACAGGTTGAGCAGACCGATCGAGACCGAGAGCAGCGCGATCAGCCCGATCAGCGCACCGATGCCGCCGACCTTGGCGACCTCGCCGGAGACGCGGGCGATGCCGATCGGCCCGGAGAGCTGGTCGGCGGATTCGCGGCCGGTCACCAGCTTGCCGAGGTAGGAGAAGGTGCGCTCGACCACGAACACCGTCTCGTGCACGCCGAGGCCGAGGGAGGCGACCGGGCCGTAGGTGACCAGCTTCGCCTCGGAGGCAGCCGGCGAGCGGATGCCGAGGCGCCCGATGCGGTGGCGGCCGAACTTGGTGCTCTCCTCGTAAACCGACGGCGTCGCGACGATCGGCACGTCGGCCCCGGCCCGCTCGACGACGAAGTTCAGCGGCGTTCCGGCGCTGCCGGTGACGATGCGGTACATCGTGTTGAAATCGGGGATCGGCTCGCCGTCGATGCTCTTCACGAGGTCGCCGGTCTGGAAGCCGGCCTGCGCCGCCGCGCTGCTGGGATCGATCGCCGAGACCCGGGCCGGCAGCTCGAGACGGCCGCCGAGCCAGATCGCGCCGGCGAACAGCAGGATCGCGAGGATGAAGTTCGCCACCGGGCCGGCGACGACGATCGCCGCGCGCTTGGCCACCGGCTGGGTCGGGAAGCTGATCGCCCGCTCCTGCGGCGTCATCCGCGCGATGGTGTCGGCATCCGGAATGCTGGCGCCGTTGGCGTCGCCGTGGAACTTGACGTACCCGCCGAGCGGGATCGCGCAGAGCTTCCAGCGGGTGCCGTGGCGGTCGTTGAAGCCGACGAGCTCCGGCCCGAAGCCGATCGAGAACGCGTGGACGCCGACGCCGCACCAGCGTCCGACGAGGAAGTGCCCCATCTCGTGGACGAAGACCACGACGGTCAGCACGAACAGGAACGGGATCACCGCACCGAAGAAGCCGGTGGCCGTGCCGCCCATCGCGGTCAGGAAATCCATGCGTCGATCCTCGGGCCGCGATCGGGCCTTGCACTCCGCTCTAGCAGATCGGGGCGGTGGTGATCCAACGCAAACCTGCGCCGACGAAACGCCAGCGTGGCACGAGCGCGCGGCGGCGGCGATGCGGGCGCGGCGCGAACCCGCCTTTTCCCCGCTATCCCCCCGCCCCCCCGCCTCGCCTGCCCGTCAGTGCCCGCCTCCCCCGGCGGCCGCCGCCGCGGGCCTGCGGATCAGGGGCGTGGCCAGCGCCATCAGCAGGAACAGGCCGGTGAGAACGAGGAACACGTCCTCGAAGCTCATCACCAGCCCCTGCATCCGCACGGTGTTGGTCATCGCCTTCAGGGCCATCTTCTCGGCGTCGCCGCCGGTCGCCTCGAACTGGCGGCGCATCGCGTCGAGGCGCTCCAGGGCCGCGCCGTTGGCCCAGGTGAAGCGCTCGTGCAGGCGCTCGAGGTGCAGGTCCCAGCGATCGTTGAGCAGGGTGTTGATCAGCGCGAGCCCGACCGCGCCGCCGAGGTTCCGCGTGAGGTTGTAGAGGCCGGACGCGTTCTTGATCCGGGCCGGCGGCAGGGTGCCGAGCGCGATGTTGTTGATCGGGATCATGCACAGCATCAGCGAGCAGCCGCGCAGGACCTGCGGCCACAGCAGCTCCCAGAAGTCCCAATCCTTGGTCAGCCCGGTGACGATCCAGGTCCCGGCGGCGAAGCCCGAGAACCCGATCGCCATCAGGATGCGCGGGTCGACCTTGCCGGAGAACCGCCCGGCGATCGGCGCGGTGGCGAACATGCACAGGCCCGAGACGAACATCGTCTCGCCGATCTGCAGCGCCGAGTAGCCGCGGATCCGCGCGAGGTAGACCGGGTAGAGGTAGGTCAGCCCGTAGAGGCCGATGCCGAGGACGAAGCTCGCCGCGCAGCCCGCGGCGAAGTTGCGGTCGGCGAAGGCGCGCAGGTCCACGATCGGCTGCTTCGCGGTGAAGACCCGCCAGAAGAAGCCGACCGCCGAGACCGTGCCGATGACGCTGCAGATCGCCACCGCGTCGTCCTGCAGCCAATCGTGGTTCGGCCCCTCCTCGAGCACGTATTCGAGGCAGCCGAGGAAGCCCGCCATGCCGGCGAGCCCGTACCAGTCGAAGCTGTTGAACAGGTCGAGGTTCGGCTCGTCGAAGTCGACGAGGAAGAAGGTCGAGACCGTGACGGCGATGCCGGGCACCACGTTGATCAGGAACAGCCAGTGCCAGGAGCCGAGGTCCGTCAGGTAGCCGCCGACCGTCGGGCCGATGGTCGGCGCCAGCGTCGCCACGAGGCCGATCATCGGCGAGACGATCGAGCGCTTGGACGGCGGGAAAATGGTGAAGGCCGAGGCGAACACCGTTGGGATCATGCCGCCGCCGATGAAGCCCTGCAGCGCGCGCCAGACGATCATCTCGTCGATCGAGGAGGCGGTGGCGCACATCACGCTCATCAGCGTGAAGCCGCCGGCCGAGATCACGAACATCCACCGGGTCGAGAGCACCCGCGAGAGGGTGCCCGAGAGCGGGATCGAGATCACCTCGGCGATCAGGTAGCTGGTCTGGACCCAGGGGATCTCGTCGCCCGACGCCGAGAGGCCGGCCTGGATCTCGTTGAGCGAGGCCGAGACGATCTGGATGTCCAGGATCGCCATGAACATCCCGAACACCATGCACAGGAACGCCACCATCCGGCGGCGGTCGAGCGGCGGCTCGGCCGTCGCGGCGGGCGACGCCGCGGGGATGGGGGCTCGGCCGGGGCCGGCGGCGGCGGTCGCGGCCATGGCGGTCAGTCCTGCTTATGCGCGGTCCGCAGGAGCGGCGCGTCGGCGCCGTCGCGGGTGTCGATGCGGACCGTCACCGACAGGCCGGGCCGGAGCAGGCCCTCGGCGGCGACGTCAGCCGGCACCTTCACCCGCACCGGCAGGCGCTGGACGATCTTAGTGAAGTTGCCGGTCGCGTTGTCGGGCGGCAGCAGGCTAAACACCGAGCCCGAGGCGGGCGAGAGCGACTCGACCTCGCCCGCGATCTCGCGGTCGGGATAGGCGTCGACCTCGATGCGCACGTGCTGCCCGGGGCGGACGCGCACGAGCTGGGTCTCCTTGAAGTTCGCATCGATGCGGACGCTCTTGAGTGGCACCAGGGCGGCGACGCGCGAGCCCGGCGCGACGTAGGCGCCGGCCTCCACCGCCTTGTTGCCGACGACCCCGTCGAACGGTGCCCGGATCGTCGAGAAGGCGACGTCGCGCTTGGCGCGGTCGACGGCGGTGCGCAGCTCGGCCGCGAGGCTCTCGGCCTCGCGCTGCTGGGCGTGCAGAACCTCGACGTTGGCCTTGGCCGCGATCAGACCGGCCTCGGCCCCCTTGACCGCGGCATCGGTGCGGTCGCGGTCGGCCTTGGCCTGGTCGAGGCGGGATTTCGCGACGTAGTCGGCCTGCATCTGGGTCGCGCGGTTGTAGTCGGCGAGCGCCCGCACCGCGTCGGCCTTGGTGGCGTCGATCTGGGCGGCCATCTGCACGACCTGCGCCTGCGCCGCCTCGGCCTGCCGGCCGATCCGCACGATGGTGCTCTCCTGGGTCGCGAGCTTGTCCTGCGCCGCCTGCTGCGCGAGCCGGTAGTCGCCGTCGTCGAGCCGGGCGATCACGTCACCCTTCTTGACCGACTGCCCGTTCACCACCGGGACGGCTTCGAGGTAGCCGGAGATCTTGGCGGCGAGCACCGAGATGTCCGCCTGCACGTAGGCGTCGTCGGTCGTGACGAAGAACCGCCCGACGGTCCAGTACTGCCAGCCCTGGTAGCCGCCCCCGGCCAACGCCGCGCAGAGCAGGCCGGCCAGGACGAGCGTCTTGCGCGAGCGCTTCCTGACCACCGGGGCCTCGGCGGGAACCGGGACGTGGGACGAGGCCGCGGCCGCCTTCGGCGTGGCGCGCGGCGCCTCGGCGCGCTCGTCCCGCACGGCGTCGGCCGCCTCGGCCGCATCGATCCGGTCGCCATCCTCGCGCAACGACATGCCCGAAATCCCAGCTTGAAACTTGCTGACCGAACGGTTCGGTCATCGACGAGGACGATTGACGTCCGCCGTTCCGACGCAGTAGATATCATTGACCGAACGGTTCGGTCAATCAGGATCGCCAAGATGCCCGCGACCTCCGCGACGCTGGAACGAGACGCCGTCACGCCCGAGAGCGACAAGCGCCGCCAGATCCTCGACGGCGCGCGCCAGGTCTTCATGGGCGCGGGCTTCGACGGCGCGAGCATGGGCGAGATCGCTCGCACGGCCGGCGTCTCGAAGGGCACGCTCTACGTCTACTTCGACAGCAAGGAGGCGCTGTTCGAGGCGCTGACCCTGGAGGAGAAGCGGGGCTTGGCCGAGGCCCTGTTCCTGCTGGATGCCGACGACCCCGACGTCGCCGCGGTGCTGACGCGGCTCGGCACCACCTACCTCATCGAGATGGTGCGGCCCGAGCACGTGGCGGTGATCCGCATGGTGATCGGCGCCTGCGAGAAGTTCCCGCGCTTCGGGCAGGCCTTCTTCGAGGCCGGCCCGGCGATGGGCGTGACGCGGCTCACCGCCTACCTCGACGCGCAGGTGGCGGCCGGGCGCCTGAACGCGGCGGACACGAACCTCGCCGCCAAGCACTTCCTGCATCTCTGCCAGGCCGGCCTGCTGACGCGCCTGCTGTTCCACGCCGGCGATCCGGTGACGCGGGAGGAGATCGACTATCGCATCCGCGAGGCCGTGCGGGTGTTCTTCGCGGGCTACGGCCCGGGGCGCTGAGGCACGCCCTTCGCTCCCGACGACGTGCGGATGCGGCCAGGCCTCGACTCCGAGCACCCTTTCCTCCCCCGCTCAAGGGGGGAGGGAAACGCCGGTGCGGATCGGAAAACCCGTCGCGCTCAGCCGGCCGCGCGCATCCGCGGCAAAGCGGCCGTGCTCCAGGCCCGCACCTCGGCGTCGATCGCCAGGGCCTCCTCGACGCCGTCGGGGGCGGTGCGGTGGATCCCCGCGAAATGCGCGATCGCGCGCTCGACGAGGTCGGCGATGCCGTAGAACGGGATCGTGCCGGCGATGAAGGCCGCCACCGCGATCTCGTTGGCCGCGTTCATCACCGTCGGCGCCGCGCCGCCCTCGGCGAGCGCCGCGCGGGCGATCCGCAGGCACGGGAAGCGCGCCTCGTCGGCGGCCTCGAAGGTGAGGCTGCCCAAAGCCACGAGGTCGAGGGACCGGCCGCGGGCGATGGTCAGGCGGTCGCCGAGGCCGAGGCAATGCGAGATCGGCACGCGCATGTCGGGCAGCGCCAGCTCGGCGGTGACGGCGCCGTCGAGCCAGTAGATCATCCCGTGGATCACCGATTGCGGATGCACCACCACGTCGAGGCGGCCCGGCTCGATGCCGAACAGGTGGTGCGCCTCGATCAGCTCCAGCCCCTTGTTCATCAGGGAGGCGGAATCGATGTTGATCTTCATCCCCATCGACCAGGTCGGGTGGGCGGCGGCCTCCGCCGGCGAGGCGGCGGCGATGCGCTCGCGCGTCCAGGTCCGGAACGGGCCGCCGGAGGCGGTGATCATCATGGTGCGCACGTCTTCCAGCGGCCGGCCGGCCATCGCCTGGCTGAGCGCGTCGTGCTCGGAATCCATCGGCAGGATCGTTGCGCCGTAGCGCTTGGCGTCGCGCATGAAGGCGTCGCCGGCGCAGACCAGGCTCTCCTTGTTGGCGAGCGCGACCTGCCGCCCGAGGCGGAGCGCCTCGTGGGTCGGCTTCAGGCCGGCGGCCCCGCTGATTGCCGCGACGACGATGTCGGCCTCCTGCGCCACCGCGTCGAGCACCGCCGCCTCGCCCGCCCCGGACGGGATGCCGGAGCCCGACAGCGCCTCGGCGAGCGCCGCGCCGCCGGCCGGATCGGCGAGCGCGGCGAAGCGCGCGCCGGTCTCGCGCGCGACCTTGGCCAGGGCCGCCGCATCGCGGCCGCCGACCACCGCGCCCACCCGGAAGCGATCCGGGTGCTGGGCGAGGAGGTCGGTGGTCGAGCGGCCGATCGAGCCCGTGGCGCCCAGGATGGTGACGGTGTGGGTCACGGCGAAAAACTCCGTCAGGCCGCGAAGCGGCGCAGGATCAGGTACAGGCCGGCGAGCAACGCGACCGCGAAGAACCCGTCGAGCCGGTCCATCACCCCGCCATGGCCGGGAATGGACTTGCCGGAATCCTTGACGCCGTAGCGGCGCTTCAGGGCCGATTCGACGAGGTCGCCCCCCTGGCTCAGGACCGAGGCGACGGCGCTGGCGAGCCCGACCCAGACGAGGCCGGTCTCGGCGAGCGGGCTCCAGCCCTGCGCCCGGGCGAGCGCGACGACCGCGAGACCGGCGGCCACCGCGCCCGCGAGCCCGCCGAGCGCGCCGGACCACGTCTTCTTCGGCGACACCCGCGGCATCAGCTTCGGCCCGCCGAGCGTCCGGCCGGTGAAGTAGGCCACCACGTCGGTCGACCACACCACGGCGAACATCCAGGCCGGCCCGAGGATGCCGATCGCCGGCGCGTCGCGGAGCGCCACCGGCACCAGGGCGACGACCGCGCCGCCGAACAGGCCGCCGAGCGCCCGCAGGCGCCCGGCCGCCCCCTCCGCCACGATCAGGCAGAGCGCAGCGCCGAGCGCCAGGAGCACCGGCACCGCGTAGGTCGGCGCGTCGCCCTCAAAGCATGCCGCCGCCAGGATCAGCGTGCCGGCGACGATGGCCAGCAGCGCGCGCCGCGGCGTCGTCCGGCTCATGCCGATCCATTCGGCGGCGCCGACGATCCCGGCGGCGAGCCAGATCACGGCGAAGGCCCAGCCGCCGAGCACCAGGGCCGCCACGACGATCGCCGCCAGCACGAGCCCGGAGACCACGCGCAGGCCGAACTCGCGGTTCGCGAACGGGTTCTTCCGCGCGCCGACCGCCCTGTCGTCGGCGGCCATCACCGCGCCCTCGAACCGTCGGTCCGCGCGGATGCAAGGCGCGCAGAGTGCTTCCCGTCCACGCGTCCCCTCTCCGTCACGTCGCCGGCCCCGGGGCAGCCGGCCCGGTCTAGCGTTTCCTCACAGGTCGGCGCAGGCACCGTCACGCCCCCTCCCCTCGGGAGCGGGGCCGAGGCCGCCTCACACCTGCATGATTTCCTTTTCCTTGGACGCCAGCACCCCGTCGACCTCGGCGATGTGCTGGTCGGTGACCTTCTGCACTTCCGTGGCCTGGCGCTTCTCGTCGTCCTCGGAGATGGCGCTGTCCTTGAGCAGCTTCTTGAGGTGGTCGAGCCCGTCGCGGCGCACGTGGCGGACCGCGACGCGGGCCTCCTCGGTGTACTTGTGCGCGACCTTGACCATCTCCTTGCGGCGCTGCTCGTTCATCTCGGGGATGCGCAGGCGGATGGTCTGGCCTTCCGTCTGCGGATTGAGCCCGAGATCGGATTCGCGGATCGCCTTCTCGACGGCCGTGACCATGCCGCGGTCCCACACCGAGATCGACAGCAGGCGCGGCTCGGGCACGCTCACGGTGGCGACCTGCGCCATCGGCATCGAGGCGCCGTAGGCGTCGACCTGGATCGGGTCGAGGATGCTCGGCGTCGCGCGGCCGGTACGCAGCGAGCCGAGATCCTTGGAGAGCGCCGTGACCGCGCCCTGCATGCGGCGCTTGATGTCGGCGAGGTCGAAGTCCGGTGTAGCCATTGTCTCAGAGTTCCCGAAACGTCTTCACTGTTCGTCGGTCGAGCCGGCCCGCCGGGCCGGAGCGCGTCGGCGCCTCAATGAACGAAATCCCGTGAGGCCGCAAACCGCAACGCCCCTCGGGGCCGCCCGCCGTCCTCAGGGCACGACCAGGGTCGAGGGTGCGTGCCCGGTGAGGATCGCGGTGATCGAGGAGGGCGGGTGCACCGAGCCGACCACGATCGACAGCCGGCTCTCGCGGGCGAGCGCGAAGGCGGCGGTGTCCATGATCTTGAGGTCGCGGGCGATCGCCTCGTCGTGGGTGATGCGGTCGTAGCGGGTCGCCTCCGGATGGGTCTTCGGGTCGGCCGAGTAGACGCCGTCGACCTGCGTCGCCTTCAGGACCGCGTCGCAGCGGAGCTCGGCCGCGCGCAGCACGGCGGCGGTGTCGGTGGTGAAGAACGGGTTGCCGGTACCGCCGGCGAGCACGACCACCTGGCCCTTGTCGAGGTGGTGCAGGGCCGGCTGGCGCGCGTAGGTCTCGCAGATCGTCGGCATCGAGACCGCCGACATCGTGCGCGCGGGGACGCCGGCCGCGTTGAGCGCGGTCTCGAGCGCGAGCGAGTTCATCACCGTGGCCATCATGCCGAGCGAGTCGCCGGTGGCCCTGTCGATGAACCCGGCCTGCGAGATCCGCGCGCCGCGGATCATGTTGCCGCCGCCGACCACCAGCGCGACCTCGATCCCGGCCTCGATGGCGCGGGCGATGTCCTCGGCGAGGCCCGCCAGCGTCGGCGGATGGAGCCAGTACCCGTCGGGGGCGGCCAGCGCCTCGCCCGAGAGTTTCACCAGCACCCGGCGAAACGGCGTCGTCTCCGGCATCGTCCACCTCATAGGGTCCGGCGACACGGCCGAACCTGATCCAGAACCGAGGGGCTTCTACGTCAGGCCGCCCGGGACCGTCGAGGCCCCGGAGACCGCTCTCCGCGGAGCGGCTGCGAAAAATCGGTTGCCGGCCTCGGATGTCGCCTTATTGGAAGTACGGGATTTCCGTATCATTGGTACGATGAGCGAGCCGTTCGATCCCGGCAAGGATGCGATCAACCGCGAACGGCACGGCCTGTCGCTCGCGTTCGGCGACAGGATCATGGCGGACGAGGCCCACCCGATCATTCCATCCGTCCGGCCGCGGGACGGCGAGGAACGTTTCAAGGCCATTGGTCTGGTCGAGGGCAAACTCCGAGCGGCCGTGTTCACCTGGCGAAACGGGCGGCCACGGTTCATCTCTGTGAGGCGAAGCAATGCCGGTGAAGGACGAGCCTACGATTCTGGCCTCTGAGACCAGCGACCCGGAGGATTTCGATGTCCCCGCGACGGCTTTGGATCGGGCGCAGAAGGCCCGGCTGATCCGGATGGCGCGCACGACGCTGGGCCTTTCGCAAGCCGCGTTCGCCCTCAGGTTCCGTGTCCCGCTCGGAACCCTGCGCGATTGGGAACAGGCTCGGACCACGCCTCCCGATTTCGCGGTCGCCTACGTTCGCGTCATCGCCCGGCATCCGGACATGGTCGCCGCAGCCATCGCTTGAGCGAGACGCCGGCGGCTTCGTCGGGTGCCGGAACGCGAAGAGCCCCGGCCTTGCGGCCGAGGCTCCTCGGAAGAACCTATCATGTCGCTCAGCGCGACATGACTCAGCGCAACTTGGCTCAGCGCGACATGGCGGCGACTTCGGAGGCGAAGTCGGGGCCCTCTTCCTTCTCGATGCCGTCGCCGAGGGCGTAGCGCACGAAGCCGGTGAGCGCGACCGGGGCGCCGGCCTTGCCGGCGGCCTCCTTGATCACCTGGGTGATCGTCTTCGAGCCGTCGTGCACGAAGGGCTGCTCCAGGAGGGTGACCTCCTTGTAGTAGCTCTTCAAGCCGCTCTCGACGATCTTCGCCATCACGTGGTCGGGCTTGCCGGCGTTCTTCTCGCGCAGGATGTTCGACTCGCGCTCCAACGTGGCGGCGTCGACGCCGGAGGCGTCGAGCGCCACCGGGTTGGTGGCGGCGACGTGCATCGCGATCTGGCGGCCGAGCGTCGACAGGTATTCGACGTCGCCCTCCGACTCGAGCGCGACCAGCACGCCGATCTTGCCGAGGCCCTCGGAGATCTGGCCGTGGACGTAGCTCGCGATCACGCCCTTGGTCACGTCGAGCTTGGCGACGCGGCGCAGGTTCATGTTCTCGCCGATGGTGGCGATGAGGTTCTGCAGCTTCTCCGAGACGGTCTCGCTGCCGCCGGGGAAGTGCGCGGCCTGGAGGCTGTCCAGGGTGCCGTCGGAATCGAGCGCCATCTTGGCGGCTTCGCGGGCGAAGGCCTGGAAGGCGTCGTTGCGGGCGACGAAGTCGGTCTCGGAATTCACCTCGACGATGGCGGCGTGGTGTCCGGAGGACTCCACGGCGACGAGGCCCTCGGCGGCGACGCGGCCGGCCTTCTTGGCGGCCTTGGCGAGGCCCTTGGTGCGGAGCCAGTCGACGGCGGCCTCGAGGTCGCCCTGCGTCTCGTTGAGCGCGCCCTTGCAGTCCATCATGCCCGCGCCGGTCTTCTCGCGGAGTTCCTTCACCATCGCGGCGGTGATGTTGGCCATGGCCGGTCCTTTCGTCATCTCAGATGAGAGGAGCCCGACGTCCAGGGGTGAACGCCGGGCCCGAATGTGGTGGTGCGGATCACGGCGCCCCGGATGGGGCCGCCGCGATCCCGGCGGGCGATCAGGCAGCGGCCTGGGCCTCGACGAAGCCGCGGGCCTGGGCGACCCAGCCGTCGCGGCCGAAGCGGTCGTTGAGCTTCAGATCGGCGTCGACCTTGGCGACGTCTTCCGGGCTCATCGCGGCGATCTGCCAGTAGTGGTAGATGCCGGCGTCGTTGAGCTTCTGCACGATCTGCGGGCCGGCGCCGTGGAGCTTGGACAGGTCGTCCGGCGCGCCGCGGGGGGCGGCGAGCAGCTCGAAATGCTCGGTCGACTCGGCGAGCATCGCGACGTCGGCCGGATCGAGGGCCCCCGACTCCACCGAGACGGCGGCGGCCTCGTCCGACGGAAGCTCCTCGGCCATCGGCTCCTCGGAGGCGCCGAGGTCGACGCCCGACGAGCCCTGGCCGCGCGAGATGCCGTCGATGGCGGCGCGGGCGATCAGGTCGCAGTAGAGCGCGATGGCGCGGCCGGCGTCGTCGTTGGCCGGGACGACGTAGGTGATGCCGTCCGGGTTGCAGTTGGTGTCGACGATGGCGGCGACCGGGATCCCGAGGCGCTGGGCCTCCTTGATCGCGAGCTGCTCCTTGTTGGTGTCGATCACGAACAGCAGGTCGGGCACGCCGCCCATGTCCTTGATGCCGCCGAGCGCCTTCTCGAGCTTGTCCTTCTCACGGGACAGCATCAGGCGCTCCTTCTTGGTGAGGCCGGGGCCGCCGGTGTCGAGGGTCTCGTCGACCTTGCGCAGGCGCGAGATCGAGCCGGAGATGGTCTTCCAGTTGGTCAGCATGCCGCCGAGCCAGCGGGAGTTGACGTAGTACTGGGCCGAACGCTTGGCGGCCTCGGCGATCGTGTCGGCCGCCTGGCGCTTGGTGCCGACGAACAGCACGCGGCCGCCCTTGGCGACCGTGTCGCTCACCGCCTGCAGCGCGGTGTGCAGCGCCGGCACCGTCTGGGCGAGGTCGATGATGTGGATGTTGTTGCGGGTGCCGAAGATGTAGGGCTGCATCTTCGGGTTCCAGCGGTGCGACTGGTGCCCGAAATGGGCGCCGGCCTCGAGGAGCTGGCGCATGGTGAAATCGACGGCCATGAGTCTTTCGCTTTCTTTCCGGTTTATGCCGCCGCGGAGGTAGCGACCGGCCGACGGATCGGCCGATCACCGGAAACGCCCCATTCAGGCATGGGGCCGGCTCCGCGTGTGGAATGGGCGGGGCCTTAGCAGATGTTGGCCGCCAGGGCAACGGTATCGCCGGGGCGCCGGAAACCCCAGGCAGCGAACTCGAGGCCGGGATTAGGCGGCGGAAAAGACGTTCGCCACGTCCGCCGCGTCCATCACCCGATACGCCCCCGCCGGCAGGTCCGCCGGCAGGGCGAGGCCGCCGATCCGGTCGCGATGGAGCGCGGTGACGTGGTTGCCCATCGCCGCGAACATGCGGCGGACCTGATGATAGCGGCCCTCGTGCAGGGTCACGGTGGCATGCGTCGCGTCCTCGGCGGAGAAGCCCACCGGCAGGAGCGGCTTGTCGTCGTCCTCCAGCATCAGGGTCCCGGCGGCGAGGATCGCGCCCTCGTCGCCCTTCAGCGGGCGGTCGAGCGTCACGCGGTAGCGCTTGGCCACGTTGGCCTTGGGCGCGATGATCCGATGCAGCAGCGCACCGTCGTCGGTGAGCAGCAGCAGGCCCGAGGTCTCCTTGTCGAGGCGGCCGACGGTGGAGAGCGCCGGGTCGCGGCGGCGCCAGCGCTCGGGCAGGAGCCCGTAGACCAGCGGGCCGGCCTCCTTGTGCGAGCAGGTGACGCCGAGCGGCTTGTGCAGCATCAGCGCGAGGCCGGGGGGCGGGTCGATGCCCGCGCCGTCGACGGCCAGACGCGTGGGCAGGTCCGGCGTCACGGCGATGCGGGCGTCCGCGTCGGCGAGGGCCGCGCCGTCCAGAACGATGCGTCCGGCCCGCGCCAGGGCGGCGATCTCGCGGCGCGAGCCGTAGCCGAGGTTGGCCAGCAGCTTGTCGAGCCGGGCGGTCGGGGCCTTGGCGCTCATTTGCGCGCCTCGAACACCTTGTAGCCGTGGGCGGACGCCTTCACCGTCACGGCCTTGAAGGCCTCGGCGAGCACGCGCTCGTAGGGCAGGTGCGCGTTGGCCGTCAGCCACAGGCTGCCGCCGGGGCGCAAGGCCTCCGCGGCACGGCGGATGAAGACCTGCCCGAGCTTCTGGTCCTCGGCGCCGCCGTCGTGGAACGGCGGGTTGGTCACCACGAAGTCGAGGCGCGTCAGGCCGGGATCCGCCGCGCGGATGTCGGCCCAGCGGATGGTGCTGCGCGGGTCGCCGACGTTGCGGCGCGCCATCTCGACGGCGCGGCGGTCGATGTCGATCAGCGTGAGCGCGGTGACGGCGGGCGAGGCCAGCACCGCGCGCGCCAGGATGCCGAGGCCGCAGCCGAAATCGGCGCCGCCGCCCTTCAGCGCCGGCAGGGTCGCGAGCAGAAGCGCGCTGCCGGGATCGAGCCGGTCCCACGAGAAGATGCCGGGCTGCGTGCACAGGGAAAGGTTGTCGATGTGGCGCGGCGCCCCCTCCTCCAGCGCGGCGGCCAGCGGCAGGTCGCCCTCGGGCCGGACGACGCGGCAGATCCGGTGATGGCGACGGGCCTCCTCGGCGCTGGTGCAGCCGAGATCCGTCAGCTCGCGCGCCAGCCGCGCGCCGCCCCGATCCTTCGGGGCCATCGCCAGGAGCTCGCCGCCGGGCCGCAGCGCCCGCAGCGCCTGCGCCAGCACGAAGCGGCGTTCCACGGTGCCGGGCGGCGCCAGCATCCGAACCTGCGCGAGGCTCGCATCCGCGCAATCCTCCAGCCGGGCGGACCCGGGAACGAGGGGCGAGAGCTGGACGGCGTCCGGTGGAACCTCGGCGAGCTCGGCCGGCGGCAGGCCGTAGACGGCGTCGGAGATGGCGGTTTCGGGCATGGGTGACGGGAATTTCGGGACCGGGCCGCCGAAGCGGCCTTGGAGGATGGGGAAACGCCGCGCCTTGGGCGACCCCGCGCGAGCGGTTCGGGGGGGCGGCCGGATCGGCACGGGGAGCACGGCGCATCAACACGCGGTTTCGCGCGATTCGAGAAGCCGGAAACCGAAACGGATCAGCCGCGCGGGAATTCCAGGCCCATCTCGCGGTAGCGGGCCGGGTCGTCGGCCCAGTTCTCGCGCACCTTCACGTGCAGGAACAGGTGGACCGTGGTCTCGGCGACCTCGGCGATCTCGCGGCGGGCCGCCGTGCCGATCGCCTTGATGGTCTGGCCGTCCTTGCCGAGCACGATCGAGCGCTGGCTCTCGCGCTCGACGAAGATGGTCTGCTCGATCCGCACCGAGCCGTCCTTGCGCACCTGCCACTGGTCGGTCTCGACGGTGGAGCGGTAGGGCAGCTCCTCGTGCAGCCGATCGTAGAGCTTTTCGCGCGTGATCTCGGAGGCGAGCATGCGGATGGGGGCGTCCGAGACCTGGTCCTCCGGGTAGAGCCAGGGGCCGGAGGGCATCAGCTTGGCGAGCGCCTGCTTGAGCGTGGCAATGCCGTCGCCGTTCAGCGCCGAGATCATGAAGGTGTCGGCGAACGGGATGCGCTTGTTCAAGTCCTCGGCGAGCGCGAGCAGCTTCTCGCGCAGGATCAGGTCGATCTTGTTGAGGATCAGGATCTTGTGGCGGCGCACGTCCGGCAGGCGCGCCAGGATCGTCTCCAGCTCCTCGTCGATCCCCTTGCGCGCGTCGACCAGCAGGCAGACCGCGTCGGCGTCCGCCGCCCCGCTCCAGGCGGAGTGGACCATCGCCCGGTCGAGCCGGCGCTTGGGCTGGAAGATGCCGGGGGTGTCGACCAGCACCACCTGGGCCGAGCCCTCGATCAGGATGCCGCGCACCAGCGCCCGCGTGGTCTGGACCTTGCGCGAGACGATCGAGACCTTGGTGCCGACGAGGCTGTTCAGGAGCGTCGACTTGCCGGCGTTCGGCACGCCGATCAGCGCCACGAAGCCGGCCTTGGCATCGGCCGGGGTGCCCGGCAGCAGGCTCGGGGGGGCGCGCTCCGGCACCGCCTCGAATTCGTCCCGCGGGCCGTCCTCGGGTTCGTCGTGGGGCATCGCGCTCATGTCCGGTCCTCGCTCGGCCGCTCGCCGGCCCCCTGGCCGGCATCCCGCCCTGCCCCGTCTCCGCCCGGGCCGGCGCCGTCGCCGATGCCCTCGCGCGCCAGCACGGTGCGGGCGGCGTCCTGCTCGGCGAGGCGCTTCGACGGCCCCTCGCCGACCCCCGGCTCGAGCCCTTCGACGCGGGCGGCGATGCGGAAATGCGGCGCGTGGTCGGGGCCGGAGCGCTCGACGACGTCGTAGGCCGGAATCGCGAGGCCGCGGCCCATCGCCCATTCCTGCAGCGCCGACTTCGCGTCGCGGCCGCGCGGCGCGCCGGTCGGCTCGGCCGGGCGGAAGGCGGATTCGATCAGCGCCCGGGCGGCCTCGTAGCCGGCATCCATGTAGACCGCGCCGAGGATCGCCTCGCAGACGTCGGCCAGGATGGTCTGGTTGCGGCGGCCGCCGCCCAGCACCTCGCCCTGCCCGAGGACGAGGTGCGGGCCGACGTCCCAGGCGGTGGCGACGGCGGCGCAGGTCTCGCGCCGGACCAGCCCCGCCAGCCGGCGCGAGAGGTCGCCCTCGTCGGCCTGCGGAAAGGCGGCGTAGAGCCGATCGGCGATGGCGAGGCCGAGGACGCGGTCGCCGAGGAATTCGAGGCGCTGGTAGCTGCCGGCGCGGCCCGCCGCCTTGCTCACATGCGTCACCGCGCGGGCGAGCAACGACGGATCGGCGAAGCTGTGGCCGATGCGCGCCTCCAGCACCGACAGGTCGGGCTTCGGGCGGGTGATGCGCCGTGCGCGGGCGGAGGGGCGCGCCTCGTCGGGCAAGGCGGGGGTCAGTGGATCGTCGAGAACAGGCGGCCCCAGCGCACGTGGGCCGGCCAGTTCCAGATCTGCCAGGCGGGCGTGCCCTCGTCGATCGAGAAGAAGATCATCTCGGCGCGGCCGACGAAGTTCTCGAACGGCACGTAGCCGACGTTGGCGAGGTCGCGCGAGTCGGTGGAGTTGTCGCGGTTGTCGCCCATCATGAAGAAGTGCCCCGGCGGCACGGTGTAGAGCTCGGTCTTGTCCCAGAACCCGTTGTCGCCGTCGCGCTCGATCGTGTGGTGCACGACGCCGTTCGGCAGCGTCTCGTTGTACTGCGGCACCTTGGTCGCCTGGCCGTACGGGTCGATGGTCTCGTAATCGGCGATGCGCTCGCGCTTGACCGGCTTGCCGTTGATGTTAAGCACGCCGTCGATCATCTGGATCTTGTCGCCGGGCAGGCCGATCACCCGCTTGATGTAGTCGGTGGCGTTGTCCTTGGGCAGCTTGAACACCGCGATGTCGCCGCGCTTCGGCTCGGCGGCCCAGATGCGCCCTTCCGCCTTGGTCGGCAGGTATTCGCTCAAGGGCAGCGAGTACTTCGAGTAGCCGTAGGAATATTTCGACACGAACAGGTAGTCGCCGATCAGCAGCGTCGGGATCAGCGATCCCGAGGGGATGTTGAACGGCTGGAACAGCAGCGTGCGCACCACCAGCGCGATGAGCAGCGCCTGGATCCCGACCTTCAGGGTCTCGCGGATGCTGGCCCAGGTCCCCGGTTGCGCCCGGACCTCGTGTTTGCCGTCCCGATCCAAGCGCGCGCGTTCCATCTGTCGATCCGTCTGGGACGAGGCCGACGGCCCGCGCGGGCGCTGCCCGCGGCGCCCCACCGTGTCCGTTGCGTCGCGGCGGTCTAGACCAAGCCGGGTTCCCCCGCAACGCGGCGGGAGGTGGCGTCAACCCCGCCCGGTGCCCTCCGGCACGGCCTCGATGATCACGAAAGCTTGTGCCATCGGCGGGTCGTCGGTGAGGGTGACGTGCAACCGCGCCGCGTGCCCGGCCGGCAGCATCGCGGCCAGCCGGTCCAGGGCTCCGCCGGTGAGATGCAGCGTCGGCTGCCCGCCGGGCAGGTTCACGACCTCCATGTCGCGCCAGAACACCCCGTGCGCGAGGCCGGTGCCGAGCGCCTTGGCGCAGGCCTCCTTGGCGGCGAAGCGCCTTGCGTAGGACGGCGCGCGGGCCGCCTTTCGGTCGCACCGGGCCCGCTCGCCGTCGGTGAACACCCGGTGCGTGAAGCGCTCGCCGAAGCGCGCGAGCGAGCGCTCGATCCGGCGGATGTCGCAGAGGTCGGAGCCGATCCCGAGGATCATCGGCCCCGGCTCCCCGCCCGGGCCGCCTCCATCGCCGCACGCATGTCGCGGATCGCCCGGGGCAGCCCGACGAAGATCGCGTCGGCGATGAGCGCGTGGCCGATGTTGAGCTCGCGGATCTCCGGGATCCGCGCGATCGGCCCGACGCTGTCGGTGGTCAGCCCGTGGCCGGCATGGATCTCCAGCCCGAGCCCCTGCCCGTGCTCGGCGGCACGGACGATCCGGGCGAGCTCGTGCGCGGTCGCGGCCGCATCGCCCGCGACCGCGGCCTCGCAGTAGCTGCCGGTATGGAGCTCCACGACCGGCGCGCCGAGCGCGTGGGCCGCCTCCATCACCGCCGCGTCCGGCTCGACGAACAGCGACACCCGGATGCCGGCCTCGGCCAGCGCGCGGATGCGAGGCGCGAGGTGATCGCGCCCGCCGACGATGTCGAGGCCGCCCTCCGTGGTGCGCTCCTCGCGCTTCTCGGGGACGAGGCAGGCGGCATGCGGCTTCAGCGTGCGGGCGAGCGCCACCATCTCGTCGGTCGCCGCCATCTCGAAGTTGAGCGGCACGGTCAGCGTCCGGGCGAGCGCGGCCATGTCGGCGTCGCGGATGTGCCGCCGGTCCTCGCGCAGGTGGGCCGTGATCCCGTCGGCACCGGCCTCCACCGCCAGCAGCGCCGCCCGCACCGGGTCGGGATAGCTGCCGCCGCGGGCGTTCCGGACGGTGGCGACGTGGTCGATGTTCACGCCGAGGCGGAGAGGATGTGCCGACATGCGCCGATCTTTTCGCGTGGCTTCGAGGTGATCGCGTCGTGCTTAGCCCAGATCGGGCCGCCCTGGCGCCTCGCCGCCGCGAGAAATCGCCCGACCCGTGCTGTTTCGAAGGCGACGCGGCGCGGGTCGGATGGTCGCGGCCTCCTGCGAAGGGCCCTCGAACGCGGAAAGGCCGGGCACGACGGCCCGGCCTCCCTTCGACGAAGCCCGAAGGCTCGTCCGTCGTTGGTGCTCAGCGGACCGGGTTGGCGCCGGCGTTGCCCGGAACCGTGCGGGCGCCGTCCTCGCGGCCGGCCGGCATCGCGTTGGCGGCGCCCGGAGCGGTGCCGGTTGTGGCCGGCATGTCGCCCCGCATCGTGCCGCCCTTCTCCATCGTCTTCTTGGACGGGCTCTTCACGCTGCCGGGATTGTTCATGTTGCCGGTCGCGGACTGCGCGAACGCCGCACCCGAGAGTGCGAGCACGAGCGCCGTGGCGGAGATGAGTGTCTTACGCATGGGACGGATCCTTCGTGTGGTCGGTGTGGGAGGAGGAACGTCGCGGCCCGGGGATGGTTCGGAGAAACTTCGCGCGGCCGACCTCCCGATGCGTGCGAGCCGCGCCCAGGGGCCTGGTCCCGTTGCGCTTTCCGGGGAACGGAAATCGTCGCCGCCCTCCGGAAGCGCGTCGCGGCGTTCGATCGCCAGCACGCAGGCGACGGGACGGCCCGACGTGCCCGGCCGTGCGATGCAGCCTTGCGATTCAGCCTTGCGATTTTTCCCGAAACCGACTATCCGCCGCCACTCGCGTTCGCTCCGGCTGGGGGCTGAACGGACGGTGCCGTTCGCGGCACAGGCTTTTTTCCGCGTCGCCTGGCGACGATCGAACGAGCCGTCGTCCCGTGTCTCCGCCTTCGATCAACCGCTCGGGCCCGTTGAAACGGCTCGGAGGGCTTGGCGCCGGGCGATCTCGCGAACCGAACCGGCCCGGAACTCATCGTGCATCTGCATGTCCGGGCCTCATTCAAGCTGAAGGGCCCGTAATGCCTCTCTACGAGCACGTATTCCTGGCACGCCAGGACGTGACGTCCCAGCAGGTCGAGACGATGATCGAGACCTACAAGGGCGTCATCGAACAGAACGGCGGACGTTTCGAGAAGATCGAGATGTGGGGCGTCAAGTCCCTCGCCTACCGGATCAAGAAGAACCGCAAGGCGCACTTCACCCTGCTCAACATCGACGCCCCCCCGGCCGCCATGGCCGAGATGGAGCGCCAGATGCAGATCTCGGAAGACGTGCTGCGCTTCATGACCATCCGCGTGGAGGAGCTCGAGCACGAGCCGTCCGCGATGATGCAGAAGCGCGACCGCGACGACCGCAAGGATCGCGAGCGCGGCCGTCGTCGCGACGACGAGGGCTTCGGTGGTGGCGGCGGCTTCGGCGGCGACCGCGACCGTGGCGACCGCGGCGACCGCGGCGACCGGCCCGAGCGCAACTTCGGCGGGGAGAACTAAGCCATGGCATTCGGTGCAAGTGCTGGTGGAGCCGCCGGCGGCGGTGGCCGTCGTCCGTTCTTCCGTCGTCGCAAGACCTGCCCCTTCTCCGGCGCCAACGCGCCGAAGATCGACTACAAGGACGTGAAGCTGCTGTCCCGCTACGTCTCGGAGCGCGGCAAGATCGTCCCGTCCCGCATCACCGCGGTCTCGGCCAAGAAGCAGCGCGAGCTCGCCCAGGCGATCAAGCGCTCGCGCTTCCTCGGCCTGCTCCCCTACGTCATCAAGTAGGCTCTTCGGAAACCTGCCGGCCCTGGTCCGCCAGGGTCGGCCACCATCCTTCGGGCGACGGTCTCCGCCGCCCGATCGTTGGGGCGCCTCGCCTCTAACCCCGCCCGCACTCCTGCGCGGCGGCGGGACAGCGGATCTCATGGTTCAGAACCTCGGCATCGGCATCGGCGCGGGCCTCGTCTCGGCACTCCTGTTCGGGATGCTGCTGAAGGCCACCCCGCTCGCGATCGTCCTCTATCTCCTGGCGCCCCTGCCGATCCTCATCGTGGGACTCGGTTGGAATTCCCGCGCCGCGCTCGCGGCGGCGGCTTCCGGCAGCCTCGCGCTCGCCCTCGTCGTCTCCCCCTATCTCGGCCTCGGATTCGCCGCCTACCTCGCCGTGCCGGCGTGGTGGCTCGCCTATCTCGCCCTGCTCGGCCGGCCGAACGCCGACGGCAGCCTCGAATGGTATCCGACAGGTCGCCTCCTCGGCTGGACCGGCGCGACCGCGGCGCTGGCCTTCATCGCCATCGCCGTCCTGTCCGCGCCGAGCCACGAGGCATTCGAGGGACAGCTGAAGAGCCTGGCCGGCACCATCGTCCGCGCCCAGATGCGTGGCCTGCCGAGCGCGCCGGCCAAGCCCGATGCCGCCCGCCCGGACGCCAACGAGCCCGTCGCTGACAAGCCCGTCGGCGAAAAGCCGGCGGCCCCCGAAAAGCCCAGCGACGCGGCCGATGCCACGCCTGCGGGATCCGAGGCGCATGACGACCTGGTCGATGCGCTGGCGCGCACCGTGCCGGCCTTCGCCGCCAACGGGCTCGCCCTGCTCCTGACCTTCTACCTCTGGGCCTCCGCCCGCATCGTCCAGCTCTCGGGCCGCCTGCCGCGGCCCTGGCCGGACATCCCGTCGACCGTGATGCCGCGCGCCATGCTCGGGCTGCTCGGCCTCGCCGTGATCCTCGCCTTCGCGCCGGGCTACGCGGGCGTGCTCGGCACGGCCCTGGTCGGCTCGGTGAGCGCGGTCTTCGCGCTGCAGGGGCTCGCCGCCTTCCACGACCGCAGCCGCGGCCAGCCGGCGCGCGGCATGATGCTGTTCGGCCTCTACCTGATCCTGTTCTTCACGCAGGGCATCGCCCTGATCGTGCTCACCCTGTTCGGCCTCGCCGACACCGCGCTCAACTGGCGCCGTCGCCCCGACGGCGCGACCCCTTGAGACCCCGGCCGGCCCTCATCGGCGGCCTTACCTGAAGAAGGACGAAGACCATGGAAGTGATCCTGCTGGAGCGCGTCGCCAAGCTCGGCCAGATGGGCGAGACCGTGAACGTCAAGCCGGGCTTCGCCCGCAACTTCCTCCTCGCCCGCGGCAAGGCGCTGCGCGCGACGGAAGGCAACAAGAAGCACTTCGAGACCCAGCGCGCGCAGCTCGAGGCGAAGAACCTCGACCGCAAGAAGGACGCCGAGGCGGTCGCCGAGAAGCTCGACGGCCAGACCTTCGTGCTCATCCGCCAGTCGGGCGAGTCGGGCGTGCTCTACGGCTCGGTCTCGACCCGCGACCTCGCCGAGGTTGTGACCAAGGAAGGCTTCACCGTCGAGCGCGGCCAGTTCACCCTGAACCAGCCGATCAAGACGCTCGGCCTGCACGTGATCCCGGTGGTGCTCCACCCCGAGGTCGACGTGAAGGTCACCGTCAACGTCGCCCGCAGCCCGGAAGAGGCCGAGCGTCAGGCCCGCGGCGAGTCGGTCACCGAGCGCGAGGCGTTCAACCTCGACGACCTCGGCCTGGAGGTCGGCATGGCGCTGGCCGAGGCCGGCGAAGGCGCCGACGACCGCGGCTGATCGCATCGCCCTGCCCCCTCCCCACGCGGGAGGGGCGGGCTGTGAATGGCGGTGACAGCGGGGAAGGCGGCCCGGGAGGGTTGACGCGTTCCTCGTTTGTTCCAAGATGGGCGCCCGTTCCTCGCACCGAGGGGCGGGCGTCCTCGCGTTCCGGGCACGGTGACGCGGACGCCGGCGGCTAAGCATCGGTCAACCCGACTGGTGCCATGGTCGTCGGATCATGTCTGGGATGCGGCGCCGGCCCGGCCCGCATCGATTCGGAGCGACCGCCGATGGCCCTGCCCAATGCCCTAGCGGCCAAGCTCGAAGCCGTGCAGGCGGAGTACCGCGTCGCGCCGCACAACATCGACGCGGAGCAGGCGCTGCTCGGCGCGATGCTGGTGAACAACGACGCCTACTACCGCGTCTCGGACTTCCTGCTGCCCGAGCACTTCATGGAGGACGCCCACCAGCAGATCTTCCAGGTGGCGACCTCGCTGATCAAGGCGGGCAAGCTCGCGACCCCGATCACCCTGAAGACCTATCTCGGCGACGCCGATTTCGGCGGCCAGACGGTGATGCAGTACCTCGCGCGGCTGGCGGCCGACGCCACCACCGTCATCAACGCCGGCGAGTATGGCCGCACGATCTACGACCTCGCGATCCGCCGCCGGCTGATCACCATCGGCGAGGACCTCGTCAACGGCGCCTACGAGGCCCCGGTCGAGCAGGCCCCGCGCGACCAGATCGAGGACACCGAGCGCCGGCTCTACGAGCTCGCCGAGGCCGGCAAGTACAGCGGCGGCTTCCAGAAGTTCTCGGACGCGCTCACCGCCGCCGTCGACATGGCGGCCAAGGCGTATCAGCGCGAGGGCAAGCTCTCGGGGCTGGCCACGGGGCTCTCCGACCTCGACGCCAAGATGGGCGGCCTGCAATCCTCGGATCTGATCATCCTCGCCGGCCGCCCGGCCATGGGCAAGACCTCGCTCGTCACCAACATCGCCTTCAACATCGCGAAGGCCTACCAGGGCGAGAAGCAGGCCGACGGCACGATCAAGACCAAGAACGGCGGCATCGTCGGGTTCTTCTCGCTCGAGATGTCGGCCGAGCAGCTCGCCACCCGCATCATCGCCGAGCAGTCGGGCGTGCCCTCCTACAAGATCCGCCGCGGCGACATCCGGCCGGAGGACTTCTACAAGATCACCGACGCCGCCCGCGACATGCAGACGATCCCGTTCTACATCGACCAGTCGGGCGGCATCTCGATCGCGCAGCTCGCCGCCCGCGCCCGGCGCCTCAAGCGCCAGAAGGGCCTCGACGTGCTGATCGTCGACTACCTCCAGCTGCTGGCGGGCTCCGGCAAGCGCTCGGACAACCGCGTGCAGGAGATGACCGAGATCACCACCGGCATGAAGGCGCTGGCCAAGGAGCTCTCGGTTCCGATCATCGCCCTGTCGCAGCTGTCGCGTCAGGTCGAGAACCGCGACGACAAGCGCCCGCAGCTCTCGGACCTGCGCGAATCGGGCTCGATCGAGCAGGACGCCGACGTGGTGATGTTCGTGTTCCGCGAGGAATACTACGTCAACAACAAGAAGCCCCGCGAGGGCACGGAGGAGTTCTTCGCCTGGGAGGCGGAGATGAACCGCGTCCACGGCAAGGCCGAGGTGATCCTCGGCAAGCAGCGCCACGGCCCGACCGGCACGGTGGAGCTGCAGTTCGACGCCAACATCACCCGGTTCTCGAACCTCGCGCAGAGCGACCGGCTGCCCGAGCAGATGTGATAGGGTGCGCGCTCCGCCCGATCGGAGACGCCCCATGGCGCTGGCGAAGCAGGCTCGGCCCCGCGAGACGACCACCCTGAACGACGTGTTCGAGGCCTAGCGCGGCCTCGTCGGGCTGATCCTCGCCGACCCTGCCACCGACGGAGTGATGGCCCAGATCCTCCGCGATGAGGATTGGACCCATCCGCTCCATCGCGGCGTGTTCGAGGTCGCGGGCGCCCTCGTGGCGGCCGGCGAGGCGATCACCCTCGCGGCCGTCCTGCCGCGGGTCGCCGACGTGGGGCCGGACGGAACGCCGGCCGAGGCCTATCTCGCGGCGCGGATCGCGGGCGCGCCTGCGGCATCGGAGGCCGAACCGCTCGCGCGGCGTCTCGCTGCCGCGGCCGACATCCGCGACCGCCCCGACCCCTATCTCCGCGACGTCTACGCATGGGCCTTCGCGCAGGCCGAGCGTCTCCGGCGCGGACAGTTCTCGTCCCTCGACGCACTCAACCTGGCCGAGGAGATCGAGGACTCGGGCACCGAGATCTACAACCGTCTGGAAAGCGCGCTCCGCATCACGCTGATCCATCTGCTGACATGGGATTTTCAGCCCGAGAAGCGGACGCGAAGCTGGGCGCTGTCGATCCGGACCGGGCGCCGGGCCGCAGTGAAGCTTCTCGAACGCAACCCCGGCCTCACGAGCCGCCTGTCCGGTGCCATCCGGGAAGCCTACGACGACGCCCGGATCGAGGCCGCGGGCGAGACCGGCCTCGACGAAACGGTCTTCCCCGATGCCTGCCCCTATTCCCACGAGGCGATCATGACCCGCGCGATCGCCTAGCCGCCCGAGCCGGAGGCGGGCTAGGCGCCGACGCTAGAGCGTCACCAGCGCGCCGGGCTGCTTGACCTCGATCTCGACGAAGGCGATCGGGTGGTCCGAGCCGTTCATCACGTCGTGGCGGATGCCCGCCGGGCGGCTGTAGGCCTGCCCCGCGGCGAGCGCGGTCTCGCCGACCTGCTCGCCGTCATGGACCCGGAGCGTTCCGGCCACCAGCATCACCACGAAGTAGGGCCAGCCGTGCTCGTGCCATCCGGTCACGGCGCCGGGGGCGAAATCCCAGCGGGTGATGCGAAGCGTCGCGTCGTCCAGCTGGACGGTGGGAATCGCCGGGATCGTGCAGGCGAACGCCATTGGCTGTCTCCTCGGAAGGCTGCGCGCGCCGCAAGCCCCGTGTTGCAGGTTTCGCGTCGCAGGTCCTGCGTTGCAGGCCCCGTGCCTTCCGGCCGCTGGCGCGGTAATGGCATGCCCTGACCCGTCAGGCTGCGCGGACGGCGACGCACGCGCGGCGGAACATCGGAGCCCGACGATTTCCCGAGACAGCACCGTCGCGACCGACGCCATCGGGCACGGCGCCCGCCTCATCGTCGATCTCGGCGCCATCGCGGAGAACTGGCGCCGCCTCTCGGCGGAGGCACCGGGCCGCGCCTGCGCCGCGGTGGTGAAGGCCGATGCCTATGGCTGCGGCGCCGAGCCGGTCGCCCGGGCGCTCTGGGCGGCGGGCTGCCGCACGTTCTTCGTCGCGCATCTCGGCGAGGCCGCACGCGTGCGGGGCGCGCTGCCCGAGGCCGCGATCTACGTCCTGAACGGGCTCTCCCCCGGCTCCGCCCCGGCCTATTTGGCGATGGACCTGCGCCCCGTCCTCGGCTCGGTCGAGGAGGTGTCGGACTGGGCGGCGGCCTCGCGCGGGATGCGTGCGGCCGCGCTCCACGTCGACACCGGCATGAACCGTCTCGGGCTCGCCGTCCCGGAGGCGCTGGCGCTTGCCGGCGATCCACGGATCGGGGCCGCCGGCATCGACCTCGTGATGAGCCACCTCGTCAGCGCCGAGCTGCCCGACGAGGCGGTCAACGCCCGGCA
Source organism: Methylobacterium sp. E-025 (assembly GCF_022829705.1). Lineage (NCBI taxonomy): Bacteria > Pseudomonadati > Pseudomonadota > Alphaproteobacteria > Hyphomicrobiales > Methylobacteriaceae > Methylobacterium > Methylobacterium sp. E-025. Next base: position 39,667 of record NZ_JAKSYR010000045.1, on the reverse strand, counting down.
GATCGCCGACTTCGCGACGGTGCGGGCGGCGTTTCCCGGCATTCCCGGCTCGCTCGCCAACTCGTCGGGCATCTTCCTCGACGGGGCGACGCATCACGACCTGCTGCGGCCCGGCTACGCGCTGTTCGGCGGCAACCCGACTCCCACGCGCCATGCCAACCCGATGCGGCCGGTGGTGCGGCTGGAGGCGACGATCCTGCAGATCCGGCAGGTCGCCGCCGGCGCGCAGGCCGGCTACAACGGGTGCTGGACCGCGCCCGCGCCCCGGCGCCTCGCGACGCTCTCACTCGGCTACGCCGACGGCTATCCCCGGGCCGCGAGCGGGCACGGCCACGCGCTCGTCGCCTGCATTCCCTGCCCGATCCTCGGCCTCGTCTCCATGGACCTGATCATCCTCGACGTCACCGAGGCGGCGGACGCCCGGCGCGGCACCATCGCCACGCTGATCGGCGATGGGCTGGACGTCGACACGGTGGGACGCGCCGCCGGCACGATCGGCTACGAGATCCTGACGGGGCTGGGTTCTCGTTACGTTCGCACGTATATCGGGGCGTGACGCCGTCCGCCCGGAGCGGATCCGGCCCCGAACCCGCTGCGAGCGCATGGCAAAGATCCACCAGACCTTCATCTGCCAGGCCTGCGGCGCGGTCTACAACCGCTGGCGCGGGCGCTGCGAGGCCTGCAATGGCTGGAACACGATCGTCGAGGAGACGCCCGGGGGCTCCGGCCCGCAATCGGGCCCGGCCGCGACCCGGCCCGGCCGGGCCCGCGGGCGGGTGTTCCCCCTCGAGGGCCTGACCGGCGAGGCGCGGGAAGCGCCGCGCATCCCCTCCGGAATCGGCGAGCTCGACCGCGTCACCGGCGGCGGCTTCGTGCGCGGCTCGGTGATCCTGCTCGGCGGCGATCCCGGCATCGGCAAGTCGACCCTGCTGATGCAGGCCTCGGCCGCGATGGCGAAGACCGGCGAGCGCGTCGCCTACATCTCCGGCGAGGAGGCGGTGGGGCAGGTGCGCCTGCGCGCCGAGCGCCTCGGGCTGTCGGGCCACCCGGTGGAGCTGGCGGCCGAGACCAACGTCGAGGACATCGTCGAGACCCTGTCGCAGGGGCGCCCGCCGGCGCTGGCGATCATCGATTCGATCCAGACCATGTGGACCGAGACCGTCGAATCGGCGCCCGGCACGGTCACGCAGGTGCGCTCCTCCGCCCAGTCCCTGATCCGCTTCGCCAAGACCACGGGCACGGCGGTGATCCTCGTCGGCCACGTCACCAAGGACGGGCAGATCGCCGGCCCGCGGGTGGTCGAGCACATGGTCGACGCGGTGGCCTCGTTCGAGGGCGACCAGGGCCACCATTTCCGCATCCTGCGGGCGGTGAAGAACCGCTTCGGGCCGACCGACGAGATCGGCGTGTTCGAGATGACCGACATGGGGCTGGCCGAGGTGCCGAACCCCTCGGCGCTGTTCCTGGCGGGACGCGACCACCAGGCCGCCGGCACCGCGGTCTTCGCCGGCATGGAGGGCACGCGGCCCCTGCTGGTGGAGATCCAGGCGCTGGTCGCGCCCTCGTCGCTCGGCATGCCGCGCCGGGCCGTGGTCGGCTGGGACCCGAACCGGCTCTCGATGGTGCTCGCGGTGCTCGAAGCCCACGGCGGCATCCGCCTGGGCACGCACGACGTCTATCTCAACGTCGCGGGCGGCCTGCGCATCTCCGAGCCCGCGGCGGATCTGGCGGTGGCCGCCGCCCTGGTCTCGTCGCTGTCGGGCGCGGTGCTGCCGCCGGAAACCGTGTATTTCGGCGAGATCGGCCTGTCCGGCGCGATCCGGCCGGTGGCGCAGGCCGGCGCGCGCCTCAAGGAGGCGCAGAAGCTCGGCTTCGCCAAGGCGATGACGCCGCAAGGGCGCGGCGAGACCACCGACCGCGCGCTCGCCACGGAGTCGCTGCGCCACATCGCCGACCTCGTGGCCGGCATCGCCGCGAACGGGCCGCGCCGGGTCGCCTCGGGCAAGCGCCGCCATGCGGCCCACGACGAGGATGCGGATTAGGCGACCGGCTGGGCGCGGTTCTCAGGACGACCTGTGCGGCGCCGGCGGCTTGGGAAGGGCGGTGAAAGCCCGTCTGCAACCGGCGGGTTCCGGCGGCCGGCAGTCGCCACCGAGGGTGACGGCCGAGTTTGACCGCGATATAAGGCGCCCGCGGTCCAGGGGAGCCGCAGACCGCATCGCTTTCGTCGTGGCATCTCCCCATCCGATCCGAACCCGCAGATGCCGTTTTCCGTCCTCGATCTCGTGGTGCTCGGCATCGTCGTGGTGTCCGCCCTGCTGGCGGCCGTCCGCGGCGTCACGCGGGAGGTGCTGGCGATCATCGCCTGGGTCGCCGCCGCCGCGGTGGCGTGGTCGCTCTATCCGATGCTGCTGCCGACGGTGAAGCAGCACGTGACCAGCGACACCGTCGCCCTCGTCGCCTCGATCGCGGCGATCTTCCTCGGTACGCTGATCGTCGTCTCGATCATCACGGTGAAGATCTCCGACGTGGTGCTCGATTCGCGCATCGGCGCGATCGACCGCTCCCTCGGCTTCCTGTTCGGCGCCGCCCGCGGCTTCCTGATCTGCGTGATCGGCTGGGTGTTCCTGTCCTGGCTGGTGCAGGGCAAGGTCCCGACCTGGGCCGCCGAGGCGCGCACCCGGCCGATGCTGGAGAAGTCCGGCGACGCGCTGGTGGCGCAGCTGCCCGAGAATCCGGAAGGCTTCCTGAAGCAGTTCAAGAAGCCGAAGGTCGACACCCCGCAGAACGAACCTGTGGATGCACCGGCCGAGACCGAGGTGCCCCCGCGCCAGACCACGCCGGCCGTGCCCGCGCCGCGGCGCTGAGGGCGCGCGAAAGAAGGCCGGCTCAGCATATGTTGCCGCGGTGACCCTGACCTGCGTTCGATCCGGCTTGGTTGCGATGCCGCGAGGCCTCAGATAACGCCTTGACGACGGCGCCGCGGGGCCGGCCGCGCGGACGCGGTCCGGGCAGCTTGCGGGCGGACGGCAACCAGGGATCGACCTCAGGCCATGTCACACCGCGCCGCAACCGTGGATTCCGTGTTCGACCCCGAGACCGACGGCGATACGCTCCGCGAGGAATGCGGCGTCTTCGGCATCTTCGGGCATCCCGACGCCTCGGCGATCGTCGCGCTCGGGCTGCACGCCCTGCAGCACCGCGGCCAGGAGGCGGCGGGCATCGTCGCCTTCGACGGCGAGGTCTTCCATTCCGAGCGGCGCCCCGGCCTCGTCGGCGACTCGTTCTCGGACGGCGGCACGATCGCCCGGCTGAAGGGCCGCGCCGCGATCGGCCACGTGCGCTACTCGACCACCGGCGGCACCATCCTGCGCAACGTCCAGCCGCTCTTCGCCGAGCTCGCCGGCGGCGGCCTGGCGGTGGCGCATAACGGCAACCTCACCAACGCGCTCTCGATCCGACGCGATCTCGTGCGCGACGGCGCGATCACCCAGTCGACCTCCGACACGGAGGTGATCCTGCACCTGGCCGCGCGCTCGCGAAAGCCGCGGATCGTCGAGCGCTTCATCGACGCGCTGCAGGCGATCCAGGGCGCCTACGCCATCGTCGCGCTCACCAACAAGAAGCTGATCGGCGCCCGCGACCCGCTCGGCATCCGCCCGCTGGTGCTCGGCGAGCTCGACGGCCGCTACATGCTGGCCTCGGAGACCTGCGCGCTCGACATCATCGGTGCGAAGTTCGTGCGCGACGTCGAGAACGGCGAGGTCGTGGTGATCTCGGAGGACGGCATCGAGTCGATCCGCTTCGCCGACAAGGTGCCGATGCGGCCGTGCATCTTCGAGTACATCTACTTCGCCCGGCCGGATTCGGTGGTGAACGGCAAGAGCGTCTACGCCGTGCGCAAGAACATCGGCGTCGAGCTGGCCCGCGAGGCCGCGGTGCCGGCCGACGTGGTGGTGCCGGTGCCCGATTCCGGCGTGCCGGCCGCGCTCGGCTTCGCACAGCAGACCGGCATCCCGTTCGAGATGGGAATCATCCGCAACCACTATGTCGGCCGCACCTTTATCCAGCCGACCCAGTCGGTGCGCGAGCTCGGCGTGCGGATGAAGCATTCGGCCAACCGGGCGGCGATCGAGGGCAAGCGCATCGTGCTGGTCGACGACAGCCTGGTGCGCGGCACCACCTCGGTGAAGATCGTGCGGATGATGCGCGAGGCCGGCGCGGCGGAGGTGCACTTCCGCATCGCGAGCCCGCCGATCACCTATCCCGACTTCTACGGCATCGACACGCCGGAGCGCGAGAAGCTGCTCGCCGCCACCCACGACCTCGAAGGCATGCGCCGCTACATCGGCGCGGATTCGCTGGCCTTCCTCTCGATCCCCGGCCTGTACCGGGCGATGGGCGAGGCGGAGCGGATCGAGGCCTGCCCGCAATACACCGACCATTGCTTCACCGGCGACTACCCGACCGGCCTGACGGACCTCGCCATCGCCGGGCCGAAGCGCCTCGCGATGCTGGCCGAAGCGGACTGACCCCTCGCGCATGACCGACACGAAGACCTCACTCGACGGACGCGTCGCCGTCGTCACCGGCGCGTCCCGCGGGATCGGCCGGGCCGCCGCGCTGGCCCTGGCGGAGGCCGGCGCGCACGTCATCGCCGTGGCGCGCACGCAGGGCGCGCTGGAGGAGCTCGACGACGCGATCCGCAGGGTCGGCTCGACCGCGACCCTCGTGCCCCTCGACCTGACCGACTACGACGGCGTCGACCGGCTCGGCGCGGCGATCAACGAGCGCTGGAAGCGCCTCGACATCGTCGTCGGCAATGCTGGCATCCTCGGCAATCTCATGCCGATCGGGCACATCACCCCGAAGGTCTGGGGCCAGGTGATGGACGTCAACGTCACCGCGAACTGGCGGCTGATCCGCTCGTTCGACCCGCTGCTGCGGATGTCGGATGCCGGCCGGGCGATCTTCGTCACCTCCGGGGCGGCGGGCAAGTGCCGGGCCTACTGGGGGCCCTACTCGGTGTCGAAGGCGGCGCTCGAGGCGCTGGTGCGGACCTACGCCGCCGAGAACGAGACCACCAACGTCCGGGCGATGCTGCTCAATCCCGGCCCCCTGCGCACCGACATGCGCCGCGCGGCGATGCCGGGCGAGGACCCGGAGACGCTGAGGACGCCGGAAGACCTCGCCCCGCATTTCGTGCGGCTGGCGAGCCCCGCCTCGAGCGAAACCGGGCTGATCTACGACTTCCCCACCGACCGCACCGTGAGCCCGCAAGCGCCGCGCTGAGCGGTCGGGGCCGAGCCCGCACTTTTCCGGATATCCTGATGATCGACGTGCGCTGCATCTGCGCGATCGGCCAGCGCGGCCAGCTCGGGCTGAACGGCCAGCTCCCCTGGGAGGGCAACACCGACCCGCTCTTCGTGGAGGACGTGACGCGGTTCTTCGCGCTGACCATGGGCCATGTGCTGATCGCCGGCCCGAAGACGGTGGCCTCGGTGCCGGCCTTCGCGTTCAAGGACCGCACCATCGACGTGATCCGGTCGCACGAGGATCCGGAGGCGGTGCTCGCCCGCTATCCCGGTCGCCGCATCTTCGTCGGCGGCGGCATCGCGGTCTGGAACGTCTACGCGAAGTACATCCAGAACTGGGACGTCACCCGCCTGCCCTACGACGGCGAGGCCGACCGCTGGTTCGACCCGGCCTGGCTCGTCGGCGGCGCCCTGCGCGAATAGCCCCGGGCCGAGACATCGCTCGGTGGAACGGCACCCTCCGCGCGCCTGTTGCGTTTCCGCGCACGCGCCGAACGCGAAGGGATGCGATGACCGCCCACAGCTACCGCTTCGGCATCGAAGAAGAGTATTTCCTGGCCGATGCGGAGACGCGCGGCACGCCGCGGCGCTCGGTCAAGCCGTTCCACGTCGAGGCGGCCGAGCGCCTGCCCGAGGCGGGGCGCGAGCTGCTGCAGTGCCAGGTCGAGGTCTGCACCCCGCCCGTCACCGCCTTCGCCGAGGCGCGCGACTCGCTCGCCCGGCAGCGCGGCGCGCTCGCGGACCTCGCCGCCGAGCACGAGCTGCTGATCTTCGCCGCGGGCACCCATCCGGTGGCCGACTGGTCGCGGCAACTGCCGACCAAGGGCGACCGCTACCGCGGCATCCTGCGCGACGTCGGCCTCGCCGGGCGGCGCAGCCTGATCTGCGGCATGCACGTCCACGTCGAGGTGCCGGCCCCGGAGGCGCGGGTCGACCTGATGAACCGGCTGCTGCCGTTCCAGCCGCTGCTGTTCGCGCTCTCGGCCTCCTCGCCGTTCTGGCAGGGCAAGCCGACGGGGCTCACCGCCTACCGCCTGAGCGCCTTCGGCGAGCTGCCGCGCACCGGCCTGCCCGAGCTCTTCGCCGATGCCGCCGCCTATGCGCGCTACGTGCGGATCATGACGGAGGCCGGCTCGATCCAGGATGCCAGCTTCCTGTGGTGGTCGCTCCGGCCCTCGATCAAGTTCCCAACGCTGGAGCTGCGCATCGCCGACAGCTGCACGCGGCTCGCCGACGCGCTGACCATCGCCGCGCTGTTCCGCTGCCTCGTGCGCTGCGTGGTGCGCCGGCCGGACCTCAATGCCGGGCTCGACGGCGTCTCCCGAGCGCTCGCCGACGAGAACCTCTGGCGCACCCAGCGCAGCGGCGTCGGCGCCGAGCTGATCGACGAAGCCCGCGAGGCGGCCCTGCCCTTCGCCGACGCCCTGGAGACGGTGCTCGACCTCGTCGCCGAGGATGCGGCGGCGCTCGGCTGCGCGGCCGAGGTCGCGCATGCGCGGACCATCGTCTCGGGCGGCACCAGCGCCGACGGCCAGATCGCCGCGTTCGAGGCCGCGCGGGACGCGGGGCACAGCAACCGGCAGGCGCTGGACCAAGTGGTGGAATGGCTGGCGCGGACGACCCGGGGCTGAGGCGTCGTCGCGCGGGGCCGGTGCTCAGCCCTTGTCGAACGGGTTCGACGAGGTGCGCAGGGAGAGCCGGATCGGGGTGCCCGGCAGGGCGAACGCCTCGCGCAGCGAGTTCGTGAGGTAGCGGGTGTAGCTCTTCGGCATCGCGTTGAGCTGGTTGCCGAACAGGGCGAAGTGCGGCGGGCGGCTCTTCACCTGCGTGGCGTAGCGGATCTTGATGCGCCGGCCCGATACGGCCGGCGGCGGGTTGCGCTGCGTCGCCTCGGAGAGCCAGTCGTTGATCCGCGAGGTCGAGATGCGGGTGTCCCAGACCTCGGCCGCCTGCACCACCGCCTGCATCAGCTTGTCGACGCCGTCGCCGGCGAGCCCCGAGAGCGGCACCACCGCGACGCCGCGGACCTGCGGCAGCAGGCGGGTGCAGTCCTCGCGCAGCGACTTGAGCAGGCCCGGCTGGTCGGCGACGAGGTCCCACTTGTTGAGGCCGATCACCAGCGAGCGCCCCTCGCTCTCGACGAGGTCGACGATGGTGAGGTCCTGCTTCTCGAACGGGATCGTGGCGTCGAGCAGCACCACCACCACCTCGGCGAAGCGCACGGCGCGGATGCCGTCCGAGACCGCGAGCTTCTCGAGCTTGTCCTCGATCCGGGCGCGGCGGCGCATCCCGGCGGTGTCGTGCAGCTTGATCCGGCGCCCGCGCCATTCCCAGTCGAGCGAGATCGAATCGCGGGTGATGCCGGCCTCCGGGCCGACGAGCAGGCGGTCCTCGCCGAGCATCCGGTTGATCAGGGTCGACTTGCCGGCGTTGGGGCGGCCGACGATGGCGACCTTGAGCGGCTTGCCGCGCGGGTCGTCGTCGTCCTCGTCCTCGTCGGTCTCGGGCAGGGCTTCCTTCAGCGCCTCGTGCAGCTCGCCGATGCCCTCGCCGTGCTCGGCCGAGAACGGGATCGGGTCGCCCAGCCCGAGCCGGAACGACTCGTAGGCCCCGGCCATGCCCGCGCCGCCCTCGGCCTTGTTGGCGATGAGGATCACCTTGCAGCCGGCCCGGCGCACCAGCTCGGCGAAGGGCTGGTCGGCGGGCAGGATGCCGGCCCGCGCGTCGATGACGAACAGCACCACGTCCGCCTCGAGGATCGCGGCCTCGGTCTGCATCCGCATCCGGCCGAGCAGGGTGGCCGAATCGGCCTCCTCGAGACCGGCGGTGTCGATGATGCGGAAGTTCAGCCCGCCGAAGGCGACGTCGCCCTCGCGGCGGTCGCGGGTGACGCCCGGGCGGTCGTCGACCAGCGCCAGCTTCTTGCCGACGAGGCGGTTGAACAGGGTCGACTTGCCGACATTCGGCCGTCCGACGATCGCGACGGTCGGCAGTTCCATGGGGTGGTCCGTTCTATGTTCGGTCGAGCCGCCGGGCTGGCCGGGCGGCGAAGGTCCGGAGAATGCCCAAAACCTCCGGTGCGAGCCAGTCGCGCCGGAGGTTTTGGACTGGCGTGTCGAGCGATCAGCGCGTGATCGGCGGCGGGGGCGCGGCGGGCTCGGGCTTCGCCTCGGTCACCGTCACGGGACCGCCGGCGACCAGGGCGACGTAGACCTCGATGCGCTGGCGCAGGTTCTGCGGCGTCTCGGGGTCCATGTTGAGCTGGTCGAACCAGCGCCCGGCCTCGTCGTACTGGCCGTGCTTCAGGGCGGTCAGCCCGAGCATCTCGCGGGCGGTGAAGCGGAACGGCGTGCCGGCGGCCAGGCTCTGCAGGCTGGCGAGCGCGGGCGCCGGATCGGGCAGGTCGAGGCGGATCAGCGCCGCGCGGAGCCGCGCGAGGTCGCGCAGGCCGTCGCCGAGCGCCGTGTCGCCGGAGATCGCCTCGAACGCGGCGGCGCCCGCGGCCGGGTCGCGCTTGGCGGTCTCGGCAGCGGAGCGGAACTGGGCGAGCAGGCGGTAGCCGGCCGGCCCCTGCGCCTCGAGGGCGTCGAACGCCTTGTCGGCCTCCGCCACCTTGCCGTCGCGGGCCAGGCGGTTGGCCTCGTCGAACTGCTGCGAGGCGGCCTCGGCCGCGTTGCGCTGGGCCGTCTGCCAGTAGCGCCAGCCGCCGACGCCGGCGACCACCAGGATCGCCACCGCAATGATCACGCCGCTGTAGCGGCGCCAGATCTCGGCGACCTTGTCGCGGCGATAGTCTTCGTTGACCTCGCGGATGAACTCGTTGTTCTCAGCCATCGTATCCCGGTCCGGCGCGCGAGCCGGACGACCTGAAGCGTCTCGATTGGCCCCGCGCCTAGCACGCGGGCGCCGGTTTGGCGACCGGGCGGCGTCTACGCCTGGCCCGGCCAGGCGTAGACGCCGATCAGGATCGGGTGGAGATACTTGCCGAACACGAACCAGGCGACGACGCCGACGACCACCGCGATCGCGTCGTTGCGCCAGCCCGCAGGGGCCGCGGCGCCCCCGTGCTGCGCGACGACCTGACCCGCCGTGAGCGCGCGGCGCTTGGCGCTGATCCGGGCGATCACCGCCCAGGCCAGGAACGAGCCGAACAGCAGGATCGAGCCGAGGTCGCCGTTGGCGAGCAGGTGCGCCGTCGCCCAGATCTTCACGGCGAGCAGCATCGGGTGCTTGGCCTTCGCCCGGATGTGGCCCGGCAGGTAGGCCGAGGCCAGCACGATGAAGGCGAGCAGCACCAGCACCAGGGACAGGTGGCGCGTCCAGACCGGCGGATCCCAGACCGGGATGTACCCGTCGACGCGATAGTTGTGGAAGCCGACACCGATCAGCACGAGGCCGAGGACCGAGAGCAGGGTGTAGCCGAGCTTGTACTTGCCCTCGCCGACTTGGCCGACGACCTCGGAGCGCTTGGCGCGCAGCATCGAAAAGGCGTGGGTGCCGAGGAACAGCACCAGCCCGAGGATCAGGATCAGCATGGATGGGGACTCGGCTCGGGAGGATCGGGCCCCCGCACCGGCGGGAAGCCATTCTGTAACGGTTCTGAACAGAAACTCCCGTGGTTTGTCCAGGCGCGCGACCGTTGTCCGTGCGCGCTCCCCGTCCAAGTGCGCTTTCGGCGCACCCACCGGTCTCGTCCCATGCGGCTCCGCCTCGCGCTGTTTCTCCTGTCGCTGCCGGCGCTCGCGCAGGCGGCCGCCGAGCCGCCGCTGTCGAGCCTGACCCTGGTCGGGCCGCCGAGCATCGTGTTCAAGGCCGGGCGCGACGCCTGCGACGGCGCCGACGTGCCCGACGCCTCGGCCCGCGCGTTCCGGGATGCCACCGGTGCGGTCGCCCTGTTCGGCATGCACTACCGCAACCGGGCCCTGCGCGGGCCGGACCTCGACCACCTCAAGCTCGACTGCACGGTGGTGCTCGACTCGGGCGAGAAGGCCGACCCGGCGCTCTACGACGACCGCTCCTGGATCACCGCCACCTGGACCGAGGACGGCGCCCGAATCGCCGCGCTGGTGCACCACGAGTACCAGGCGAACGAGCATCCGGGCCGCTGCACGGCCGAGACCTACGAGGCCTGCTGGTACAACACGATCACCACCGCCGCCTCCGCGGATGGCGGCCGCAGCTTCCTGCGCACGACCCCGCCCGCGGTGGCGATGGCGGCCCCGTTCCGGCAGGAGGTCGGCCAGGGGCGTCACCGCGGCTTCTTCAACCCGTCGAACGTCTTCGCCGACGGGCGCTTCCGCTACGTCTTCGTCTCGACCACCGGCTGGGACCGGCCCGGGGATCAGGAGGCCGGGGTGTGCCTGTTCCGCACCGCCACGCCCGGCGATGCGGCGAGCTGGCGCGCCTGGACCGGCACCGGCTTCACCGCGTCCTTCCCGGATCCGTACCGCACCAAGGGCGCGCGGGCCGAGGCCTGCAAGCCGGTGGCGCCGTTCCCGACGCCCGTCGGGGCGGTGGTCCGCCATCGCGGCACCGGCGCCTTCGTCGCCCTGTTCATGGCCAAGGCGGGTGACGGGTTCGCGCAATCGGGCTTCTACTGGACGAGCTCGCGCGACCTTCTGACCTGGGACGTGCCGCGGCTGCTCGTCGCCGGGGCGACGCTCTACGACGACCCCTGCGCGGCGCCGGGCGGCCTGATCGCCTACCCGTCCCTCCTCGACCCCAGGGCCGAGGGCCGGAACTTCGACGACGTCGGCGACACCGCGATCCTCACCTACGTGACGCTGCGGACGGAGGGCTGCACCATCACCTCGGACCGCGACCTGCTGCGGCGGCCGGTGGCGATCAAGGTGTGGCCGTGAGCGCATCGTGCGTTGACCGGGACCGCGCCTGCATCATCTTCGAGGGCTGACCACGAGGCCGCCATGACCGACCACCTGCTCGCCTGGGACGAACGCGACGAGACCGTCGCGGAAAACGGCGTCGCCAAGCGCACGATCCCGGGCGCGGGCGCCAGCCTCGTGCGGATCGTCGTCCCAGCGGGCACCTCGGCGGCGCGGCACAGCCACGCGCACGAGCAGTTCGTGCAGGTGCTCTCCGGCTCAGGCATCCTGGAGACCGAGCAGGGCCGTGCGGCATTCGGCCCCGGCAGCGTGTTCCACTTCCCCGCGGAGGCGTGGCACGCGGCGGAGTTCGAGACGGAGACGGTGCTGGTGGAGACCAACGTGTCGGCGTGAGGCCGGCGGATGGGTCCGTCGTTCGACGCGACCCATGTCGGCGGGCCCCTCCAACCTTCGACATCTATGAAGGCGTGCGACCGACCTCCCCTGACTCGATCCGATCGACCTCGTTCTCGGTATCCCGCGCATAGCGTGCGGCCTCTCCGGGTCGAAGAATTCTTCCCTCTTGCGGGTCGAAAGCCACGCCGTCGGTCAGCGTCAGGCAGGCGGCCAGCGCCAGCCATGTGCCGACGCAACTCGGCAAAGCCGCGAAATAGAAGGCGTAGGCGTAGGGCCACGGCCCGCCGAGATCGATGTCGTCGTACGTTTCCGCCAGTTCCGCGAACGCGCAAGCGCCGAACTCGAACCCGGCTTCTCGGCCACGCCAAAGCGCCGGAAGGTGCCCCCGATGATCCGCGAGATCGCGAGCCGATCTCAATCTCAGATCGAACCCGAGGGCATCGATCGACGCTTGCCAGTCTTCGATCGATTTGATCGGACGGGCGCAGAACGCGTAGGCTTCCATCGTCATGTTCTGTCCCTCAAAACCAGTGGATGTCGGCAAAAACGCTTATCTTCGTCGTGGCGGCATGTGATTTGACCGCGACACCGCGTCGAACATGGATTTCGATCACCGGCACATCGGAGCCGACCCCGAGACCTTCACGGATCTCCCGGACGCGCGCTGGTGTCAGACGCGCATTTCCCGTCTTGAAGTCCCATACCGCCAATATCGGGGCCGAGGATGTTCTTCCATCGCGCAAGACCACGTCGGTCCGCACGCTTCCCTCCAGCCCATAACCAACACTATCGCCCAGGCTGAAGCTTTGCTCGACGCCGTGCCGGCCGATACCTGGAATATCCAGATTGCGAATCAATCGAGCGGTCGCAGCATGCAGTCGGACGCCGTAGGCCGGCACACGGACATCTCCCGAGATCGAGATTGCCTCCTTGACGACATCCACAAGAAGCTCGGTCTTCGCGTCGATCCTTGCGTTCCCGGTTTTCTCTATCTGGCTGCGCACGATCTGACCGGCGCCGCCGGTCCAGCGACCATCCTGGCCTCGGGGTTGATCCGGGCGAAAGCCGGCTTTGAGGGAATGGCTGAGCACGGACAGCATCGCAATCGCAGGCGGATCTCTGCAACTCTGTGCGCGAATCGAAGCTGGTCTCGACGTTCGTTCATGCCAAAGCTCCCCCGAAGAGGCCTTGCCATATATTCCTAATAAAGTCAATTTTCCTATAGCGTTGCGGAGCGAGGCACGGCCGATCGCCCAGTCTTGCTTTCAGCGTGCAGTTGACGCTGCCGGGCGCCCGGCCTCAACTTTTCTTGCCCCCGCGGCAAAAAGGCCTGTGTTGGCGGCTTCCACGCACGCGTGTAGAGAGTAGCGCTACGAAGGCTCGCCCGTGCACGCCGACGGGACGAGCGCGCCGATTTCGCCCGCATACAAGAACAGAGGCCATCCATGAGCGCCGGTACCGCTTCCGACAAGCATTTCTCGAACTCCTTCTTCGCGGCCCCGCTGAGCGACGCGGATCCGGAGATCGCCAAGGCCGTCGAGCAGGAGCTCGGTCGGCAGCAGCACGAGATCGAGCTGATCGCCTCCGAGAACATCGTCTCGCGCGCCGTGCTCGAGGCGCAGGGCTCGGTGCTGACCAACAAGTACGCGGAGGGCTATCCCGGCCGTCGCTACTACGGCGGCTGCCAGTTCGTGGACATCGCCGAGAACCTCGCCATCGAGCGCGCCAAGCGCCTGTTCGGCGTCGGCTTCGCCAACGTGCAGCCGAACTCCGGCAGCCAGGCGAACCAGGGCGTGTTCATGGCCCTGATGCAGCCGGGCGACACCTTCCTCGGCCTCGACCTCGCCGCCGGCGGCCACCTCACCCACGGCGCGCCCCCGAACGTCTCGGGCAAGTGGTTCAAGCCGGTCTCCTACACCGTGCGCCGCGACGACCAGCGCATCGACATGGAGCAGGTCGAGGCGCTGGCCCACGAGCACAAGCCGAAGGTGATCATCGCCGGCGGCTCGGGCTATCCGCGCCATTGGGACTTCGCCAAGTTCCGTGAGATCGCCGACGCGGTCGGCGCGTACTTCTTCGTCGACATGGCGCACTTCGCTGGCCTCGTCGCCGCCGGCGTGCACCCGTCGCCGTTCCCGCACGCCCACGTCGCCACCACGACGACCCACAAGACGCTCCGCGGCCCGCGCGGCGGCATGATCCTGACGAACGACGAGGCGCTCGCCAAGAAGTTCAACTCGGCGATCTTCCCCGGCCTGCAGGGCGGCCCGCTCATGCACGTCATCGCCGGTAAGGCCGTGGCCTTCGGCGAGGCCCTGAAGCCCGAGTTCAAGATCTACGCCCGCCAGGTGATCGAGAACGCCAAGGCGCTGGCCGACACCCTGATGTCGGGCGGCTACGACATCACCTCGGGCGGCACCGACAACCACCTGATGCTGGTCGACCTGCAGCGGAAGGGCCTCACCGGCAAGGCGGCGGAAGCCGCGCTGTCGCGGGCCGACATCACCTGCAACAAGAACGGCGTCCCCTTCGACACGCAGAAGCCGACGATCACCTCGGGCATCCGCCTGGGCACGCCGGCCGGCACCTCGCGCGGCTTCGGCGTCGCCGAGTTCAAGCAGATCGGCGGCTTCATCGTCGAGGTGCTCGACGGGCTCGTGGCGAACGGCGAGGCCGGGGATTCCGCGGTCGAGGCCTCGGTCAAGACCCGCGTCCACGCCCTCACCGACCGGTTCCCGATCTACGGCTGATCCGGACGCCGCCGGAAGGGAAGCCTTCCGGCGTGCACTGCAACACGATAGAGACGGCCGCGGATCGCCTCGATCCGCGGCCGTTCTCGTTTCCCGAGAGGCCGCCGTCTTTCCGGCTCGATGAGAAGGTCCGCCCGATGCGGTGTCCCTATTGCGGCGGCTCCGACACGCAGGTGAAGGATTCGCGGCCGAGCGAGGACGGCGCCGCGATCCGCCGCCGCCGGGTCTGCCCGGACTGCGCCGGCCGCTTCACCACCTTCGAGCGCGTGCAGCTGCGCGAGCTCGTGGTGCTCAAGCGCTCGGGCAAGCGCGTGCCGTTCGAGCGCGACAAGCTGCAGCGCTCGATCGGCGTGGCCCTGCGCAAGCGCGCGGTCGACCCCGAGCGGATCGAGCGGCTGGTCAGCGGCATCACCCGCCAGCTCGAGAGCGGCGGCGAGGCCGAGATCACCTCGGAGGCGATCGGCGAGCTGGTGATGGAGGGCCTGAAGGGCCTCGACGACGTCGCCTACGTGCGCTTCGCCTCCGTCTACAAGAACTTCCGCGAGGCCAAGGACTTCGAGGACCTGCTCGGCACCTTGGCGGAGGCCGGCGTCGAGCCGCCCGAGGGCGTCGCGGCGGGCAAGCCGCGCACGGCACGGTCGCGCTCGTGACGGCCGACGCGCGCTTCATGCGCCTCGCCCTCGCGCTCGGGCAGCGCAACCTCGGGCGGACCTGGCCGAACCCCTCGGTCGGCGCCGTGGTGGTCGCGGGCGGGCCGGGCGCCGAGCGGATCGTCGGCCAGCGCGTCACCGCCCCCGGCGGCCGCCCGCACGGCGAGCCCCTGGCGCTCGCCGATGCCGGCGCGGCGGCCCGGGGCGCGACCCTCTACGTCACGCTGGAGCCGTGCTCGCATCACGGCCGCACGCCGCCCTGCACCGACGCGATCGTCGCGGCAGGCATCGCGCGGGTCGTCAGCGCGATGGAGGATCCCGACACGCGGGTCTCCGGCCGCGGCCACGCGCTCCTGCGGGCGGCCGGCATCCGGGTCGAGACCGGGCTGCTGGGCACCGAGGCCCGGCGCGACCATGCCGGGCACGTGGCGCGGATCACCCACGGGCGGCCCCACCTCCACCTCAAGCTCGCCCGGACGCGGGACGGGTTCGCCGCCGCCTCCGACACGGCGCGCCTGCGCATCACCGGCGCGATCGCCGACGGCGCGGTGCACCTGTGGCGGGCCCATGCCGACGCGATCCTGATCGGCATCGGCACGGCGCGCGCCGACGACCCTTCGCTCACCGTGCGCCTGCCCGGCCTCGGCGGTCGCTCGCCGCTGCGGGTGGTGCTGGATTCGCAGCTGCGGCTGTCGCCGTCGAGCGTGCTCGTGCGCGGCGCCCACGACGTCCCGACGCTGGTCGTGACGACGCGGATCGCCCCGGCCCATGCCAAGCGGATGCTCGAATCGCTCGGCGTCGCGGTGGTGCGCGTCGCCGCCGATGCGCGCGGGCGGGTCGACCTGCACGCGGCGCTGGCGATGCTCGGCGAGCGCGGATTGACGCGGCTCTGCAGCGAGGGCGGCCCTCACCTTGCCGACGCGCTGGCCGAGGCCGATCTCGTGGATTCCTGCACCCTGATCACCGGGCCCGGCACCTGCGGTCCGCAGGGCGGCCTGCCGGCGGTCGGCCCGCATCTCGGGCAGGCGCTGGAGAGCGGACGGTTCCGGATCGCCCAGTCCCTCGACCTCGGGGCGGACCGGGCCGTGACCTACGAACGGAGTGAGGCTTAAGCGATGTTCACGGGTCTCGTCAGCGACGTCGGAACGGTGCTCTCGGTCTCGGGCGATGCGCGGATGCGCCGCCTCACGATCCGCGCCGCCTACGATGCGGCCACGATCGCGCTCGGCGCCTCGATCGCCTGCTCCGGCCCCTGCCTCACGGCGGTGTCGATCGAGCCGGCCGAGGGCGGCTGCGTCTTCGCAGTGGACGCCGCCGCCGAGACGCTGGCGCTGACCACGGTCGGCGGGTGGGAGGCCGGCACCCGAATCAACCTGGAGCGCTCGCTGAAGATCGGCGACGAGCTCGGCGGCCACCTCGTCACCGGCCACGTCGACGGCGTCGCCGAGATCCTCGCCCGCGAGACCGTCACCGCCGGCGCCTGGGGCGCGAGCGAACGGTTCACCCTGCGGGCGCCCGCCGGGGTCGCCCACTTCATCGCCAAGAAGGGCTCGGTCTGCCTCGACGGCACGTCGCTGACCGTCAACGCGGTCGAGGGCGACACCTTCTCGGTCCTGCTGATCCCGCACACGCTGGAGGTCACCACCTGGGGCGAGCGCCGCGCCGGCGACCGGCTGAACCTCGAGGTCGACCTGATCGCGCGCTACGCGGCGCGGCTCGCGGAGAGCCGCGAAAGCGCGGCGTGAGCCTGATTTCGAACGAGCGGATCAAGCTCTCCGCCGCCTACCTGAACACCGCCGCGGGCGGCCTGTTCACCGCGGGCGCCGTCGCGCCGCTCGTTGCGACCGTCTTCGGGGTTTCGGGACGGTCCAACCTGTCGGCGTTGACGCTGTCGGAAGGCATCGCGATCTTCTTCCTTGCGAGCATCGCCCTCCACGGGTGCGCGCGCATCATTCGTGGAAGGCTGCAGCCATGGCCGACATTCAGATCGTGGCCTTCGTCGTCGCGCCGCTGATGGCGGTCGCCGTCGGCTTCGGCGTCATGCTGTGGTCCCGCTACGCGGAGCGGTAGGCCCTCACCGCGGCGGGATCGAGTACGTGCCGTTCGCCTGGGCAACGAGGTCGTCCGAGCCCGGCGCCGTGATCCGCACCTCGCCGACGACGAGGCGCCGGCCGAGCTTCAGCAGCGTCACGTCGGCGATCAGCACCAGCCCCGCGGGCTTGCGCAGGAAGTTGAAGGTCAGGCTCGTGGTCACCGCGAGCGCCACCGGGCCGATCTGGGCGAGGATGGCCGCGTAGAGCGCATAGTCGGCCAGCGCCATCATCGACGGGCCGGACAGCGTGCCGCCCGGGCGCAGGAAGCGCGCGTCGCCATGAAGCCGCATCCGCGCGGTCAGCGGGCCGACGGCCTCCAGGTGGTAGGCGCGCCCGCCCGCCTGCATCTGCGGGAACTCCCGGTCGAGGAAGTCGCAAGTCTCGGCAAGCGTCATCGCGGTCATGACGGCCGTTCCAGCATGGCGGTGCGCCGGCGGCAAGGCGGGCGACCGGGATCGTGAATCACCCCGCCTTGGGAATGCCCTCGGCCGCGCGCGCGCGGCCGAAATCGGCCTCGGCCGTCTCCTGCCCCTGCGCGACGATGCCCCGGCGGATCGCGCGGGTGCGGGTGAACAGGTCGTGCAGGGCCGCGCCGTCGCCGTAGCGGATCGCGCGGGTCAGCACCGAGAGGTCCTCGCTGAAGCGCCCGAGCATCTCCAGCACCGCCTCGCGGTTGCTCAGGAAGATGTCGCGCCACATCGTCGGATCCGAGGAGGCGATGCGGGTGAAGTCGCGGAAGCCGCCGGCCGAGAACTTCATCACCTCGGACTGCGTCACCTGCTCGAGGTCGGCGGCGGTGCCGACGATGTTGTAGGCGATCAGGTGCGGCACGTGGCTGGTGATGGCGAGCACGAGGTCGTGGTGCTCCGGCGTCATCGTCTCGACGACGGCGCCGAGCCCCTGCCACAGCGCGCGCACCCGCGCGACGGCGGCCTCGGGCGCGTCCTCCGGCGGGGTCAGGATGCACCAGCGGCCGGAGAACAGCGTCGAGAACCCTGCATCCGGCCCGGAATACTCGGTGCCGGCCACCGGATGGCCGGGCACGAACACGATGCCGTCGGGCAGGTGCGGGGTGACGGCCGCGACGACCGACGCCTTCACCGAGCCGACGTCCGAGACGACGGCACCCGGCTTCAGGTGCGGCGCCATCGCGGCGGCGACCGGGCCGATGGCGCCGACGGGCACGCACAGGATCACGAGGTCGGCCTGCGCCGCGCCTGCGGCGGCATCGCCGGTGACGTCGTCGGCGATGCCGAGATCGAGCACCCGCGCGCGGACGGCGGCGTCCGCGTCGATCGCGACGATGCGCTCGGCCAGCCCGTAGCGGCGGGCGCCGCGGGCGATCGACGAGCCGATCAGGCCGAGGCCGACGATGGCGAGGCAGTCGAGCGGCGCGGCCTCAGGCATGGTCGCCTCGGACGAAGGCGCCGAGCGCGCCGAGGAAGGCCTCGTTGCTCTCGATGCTGCCGATCGTCACGCGGAGCGCATTCGGCAGCCCGTAGGCCGCCACCCGGCGCACGATCACCCCGCGCCCGGTCAGGAAGGCGTCGGCGTCGGCTGCCGTGCGGCCGGGCACGTCGGGAAAGTGCACGAGCATGAAGTTCGCCACGCTCGGCGTCACGGTCAGGCCGAGCGCGCGGGCGCCCGCGATCATCCGCGGCAGCCATTCGGCGTTGTGGGCGGCGGCCGTCGCGGCGTGCGCCTCGTCGGCGAGCGCCGCCGCCCCGGCCGCCATGCCGGCGGTGGACAGGTTGAACGGCCCGCGGATGCGGTTGACCGCGTCCATCACGTGGGCCGGCCCGACCATCCAGCCGACGCGCAGGGCGGCGAGCCCGTGGATCTTCGAGAAGGTGCGGGTCATCACGACGTTGTCGGCGTCGCGCGCGAGCTCGAGCCCGGCCGCGTAGTCGTCCGCCTGGACGTACTCGGCGTAGGCGCCGTCGAGGACCAGCAGCACGTCGCCCGGCAGGCCGGCATGCAAGCGCCGCACCTCGGCCAGCGGCAGGTAGGTGCCGGTCGGGTTGTTGGGGTTGGCGACGTAGACGATCTTCGTCCGCGGGGTCACGGCGGCGAGGATCGCGTCGACGTCGGCGGTGAGGTCGCGCTCGGGAGCGACCACGGCGGTGCCGCCCGCCGCCAGGATGGCGATGCGGTAGACCAGGAACCCGTGCTCGCAGAAGACGCCCTCGTCGCCGGGGCCGATATAGGCGTAGGCGAGCAGCGAGAGCAGCTCGTCCGAGCCCGCGCCGCAGACGACGCGGCCCGCGTCGATGCCGTAGCGCGCCGCGATGGCGGTCCGCAGCAGCGTGGAGGTGCCGTCGGGATAGTTCTCGAGCTTGGCCGTGGCCGCCTGCATCGCCGCCATCGCCGCCGGGCTCGGGCCGAGCGGCGTCTCGTTCGACGACAGCTTGTGGATCTTGGCGTGACCCGGCGCCCCGCTCTTGCCGGGCACGTAGGGGTCGATCGCCAGGACGCCCGGACGGGGCACCGGGCGGAGACGGGGAGAGGCGGACATTGGTGTTCGCAGCCTGCAGAAGAAACGCGGGTGGCGCCCGTCTACAGCATTTCGCGCCGCGATGAAGCGGGGCGCGACCGGATCGGGCGCCCGGCGGCCCTCACACCCGGAACCGTGCCGCGTGGCTGCCGGTCTCGTCGAGGCTCGACACCGCCGCGCCCGCCCCGTCCAGGGCCTCGGCGAGCTGCCGCGTGCCGACGCCGCCCGGCACCGCCAGCAGCAGGCGCTCGACCTCGCCCTTGGGCTTGGCCCGCGCCACCACCTCGCCGTAGAGCCCCTGCACGGCGCGCTCGGCCTCCTCCGTCCAGGCGCCGCAGCGCACCGCCCACAGCACCCAGTCGCGCTGCGCCGCCGCCGGATCGTCGAGGGGCTTGGCCACCACGAAGACCGGCGTGCCGGCCGGGTGGGCCGGCCGCTCGATGAAGGGCAGCCGGGCGATCACCTTCGGCCGGCCCGCGCCGATCAGGCCCTCCCACCAGGCCTCTCCCTTCGCCGCCCCCTTCGCGGGCACCTGGGCGGCGCGCGGGTCGAAGCGGAAGATGCCGAGGTCGCCGCGCGAGGCCGCCACCGCCTCGATCACCGCCGCGCAGGTCGGGTGGGGCCGGTAGGGCACGGTGAAGCCGAAGTGGAAGCGGGCGGAGTCGCGCATCGCCGGATCGCCGGCGGAGATGTCGGCATGCACCGAGAACGGCGCCTGGACGTAGGTGAAGGTCGCGATGATGACCCGCCAGATCCCCTCGACGGTGTCGAGCGGCAGCAGCCCGCGGTGGCGCTCGGCGACGCGCCGCATCATCGCGGCCTCGCGACCGGGACGGAAGGCGGAGCCC
The DNA here is from genome assembly GCF_022829705.1 of Methylobacterium sp. E-025. NCBI lineage: Bacteria > Pseudomonadati > Pseudomonadota > Alphaproteobacteria > Hyphomicrobiales > Methylobacteriaceae > Methylobacterium > Methylobacterium sp. E-025. The sequence continues at coordinate 19,278 of NZ_JAKSYR010000045.1, read as the reverse complement.
GAGGCCGAGGTGCCCTTCACCGCGATCAGCCGGTCGATGATCCCGCCGCGCTGGATCAGCAGCGCGTGCATCTCGGCGTCGATCCGATCGATCTCGGCCCGGAGGGCGGCGAGGTCTTCCATCGGCGGCGCGGCTCGTTTGGGGAAGCGCATGGTTCGACAAGCTGAGGACGGGGCTGCTCGCGCGTGTTTACGGCCCGCCGCGCCGAAGGGCCAGCGCAGCAGGGCCGTGCGATCGACAACGGAGGGCGGATGAACGGCCTTCCGGCGGCCCCTTTCGTTGACGCTCGGCGGCGGGCACACTACGTCCGGTGCAGCGGCGGGCGCGGGAAGCGGGCGGCCTCGCGATTCCTTCGGCCCCTTCGGCGCGCGAGAAGCCGTTTCCAGACGCCTCATGGACAATCCACTCGATACGGCCGTCACGGCCGCCTCCGCGACGGAGCCCGAGATCCGCAGCCGCGAGCCGTCGCAGGCGCGCGACCCGGCGGGGCTCGTCGCGCGGTTCGAGGCCGGGCAGCCGCTGACCATGGATTCGGGCGCCGCGCTCGCGCCGTTCCAGGTTGCCTACCAGACCGCCGGCACCCTCAACGCCGCGCGCACCAACGCGGTGCTGATCTGCCACGCGCTCACCGGCGACCAGCACTTCGCCCACCCCCATCCCGTCACCGGCAAGCCCGGCTGGTGGACGACGCTGGTCGGCCCGGGCAAGCCGATCGACACCGATCGCTACTTCGTCGTCTGCTCCAACGTGATCGGCTCGTGCATGGGCTCGACCGGCCCGGCCTCGATCGACCCCGCGACGGGCTCGGCCTACGGGCTCGACTTCCCGCTGGTCACGATCCGCGACATGGTCCGCGCCCAGGCGATGCTGCTCGACCATCTCGGCATCGCGGACCTGTTCCTGTGCATCGGCGGCTCGATGGGCGGGATGCAGGTGCTGCAATGGGCCTCGCTCTACCCTGAGCGCGTGTTCGCGGCGATGCCGATCGCCACGGGCGCGCGCCATTCGGCGCAGAACATCGCCTTTCACGAGGTCGGCCGGCAGGCGATCATGGCCGACCCCGCCTGGGCCGACGGTCGCTATCTCGAGGCCGGCACGCGCCCCTCGAAGGGCCTCGGCGTCGCGCGGATGGGCGCGCACATCACCTACCTGTCCGAGCCGGCTTTGCACCGGAAGTTCGGGCGGCGCTTCCAGGGCGGCTCGGCGCCGACCTTCTCGTTCAACGCCGACTTCCAGATCGAGAGCTACCTGCGCCACCAGGGCCTGAGCTTCGTCGAGCGGTTCGACGCCAACGCCTACCTCTACCTGACGCGGGCGATGGACTACTTCGACCTCGCCGCCGACCACGGCGGCGTGCTCGCCAACGCCTTCAAGGGCACGAAGACGCGGTTCTGCGTGATCTCGTTCACCTCCGACTGGCTGTTCCCCACGGCCGATTCCCGGGCGATCGTGCACGCGCTGAACGCCGCCTCGGCCCCGGTCGCCTTCGTCGAGGTCGAGAGCGACAAGGGCCACGACGCGTTCCTCCTCGACGAGCCGACGCTGTTCTCGGCGGCCCGCGGGTTCATCGACGCGGCCGCCCGGGCGCGCGGGCTGTGAGCGGGCGCGAGGACCTGTCCTTCGGCGACGCCGCCTCCGGCACGCCCTGGGAGGCGGCGGACGACCTGCCGCGCACGCCCGAATCCGGCGGCGCCCGTGTCGACCACCTCGTGGTCCTCGGGCTGGTGCCGCCCGGCGCGCGCGTCCTCGACATCGGCTGCGGCGACGGCTCGCTGCTGGCGCTGCTGCGCGACCGGCGCGGCGTCGACGGGCGCGGCATCGAGCTGTCGCGCGAGGGCGTGAACGCCTGCCTCGCGCGCGGCCTGCCGGTGATCCAGGGCGACGCCGACACCGACCTCGAGAACTACCCCGACGACGCGTTCGACGTGGTGGTCCTGTCCCAGACCATCCAGGCGACGCGCAACCCGCGCATCGTGCTGGAGCACCTGCTCCGCATCGGCCGGCAGGTGGTGATCTCGTTCCCGAACTTCGGTCATTGGCGGGTGCGGGCCGAGCTTGCCTTCCGCGGGCGGATGCCGATCACCGAGATCCTGCCGGAAGCCTGGTACGAGACGCCGAACATCCACCACTGCACCATGCGCGACTTCGTCGAGCTGTGCCGGGCGGTCGACGCCCACATCGAGAAGGCAGCGGCGCTCGACGCGCGCGGACGGCCGATGCGCTTCTCGATGCCGTGGTGGTTCTGGAACCTGATCGGCGCGCAGGGGGTGTTCCTGCTCAGGCGAGGCCGCCTCGGAGCCGGCTGATCGGTCGACCGCGCCGGGCGGCATCGAGCCGAGGCGGACATCGATCGCGTCGATCGCGCATCTTCTCACGAACCCGTGAGCATTCGTGAGCCCGCCTCAAGATCTGCAGAGGTATTGGTTAACCGCGATTTAAGCGATCTCGGGCGATCTTCGGCTGTCCAACGTGATCGGATAGATCGATGCTCCGTCTTTCAAACATCAAAATCCTGCCGAAGCTCATTGCCGTGATCGCATCGATCGCCGTCGTCGTCGGTGGATGCGTCTGGTATGCGCAGGCGCGCATGACCACGATCGACGACGCCTACAGCCTCCTGATCGTCCACGAGGCGAAAGGTGTCGCGAGCGCGCGCCGGGCAAACGGCCTGATGTTCGAGCTCAACTACTGGGTCTACCGCATCATCGCCGAGACCGACGAGGCCCAGATCAAGAGCGCCAATGCGGGCTTCGAGGCGGTGCTGCCCAACATGAGGCAGGCGCTGGCCGACCTCCGCGAGCAGGCGCCTGCCTTCGGCGCGCGCGTCGAGGCGCAGAACGCCCGGGTCGACCGGTTCCTCAAGGACGTGACCGAGGTGCGCAGGCTCGGGACCGCGAACGAGAACGCGGACGCCATAGCCCTCGTGCACCGCGCCATCGATCCGACCTTCGCCACCATGACGGACGAAGGCAGCAGGCTCGCGCACGACATTGCCGCCTATATGGAGCATCAATCCGACGTCCTGAGCGATCAGACGAATGCGACGCGCTACACCCTGATGGCGCTGGCCGCTCTCGGCCTCCTGGTCGGCCTCGTCGCCGCGACCCTGGTGTCGATCGTCGGCATCACGCGTCCGCTGGGTCGGCTGGTCGTCGTCCTCCGACGTATGGAAAACGGCGAGATCGATGCGCAGATCGCCGAGGCGCGCCGCGGCGACGAGGTCGGCTCCGTCGGCCGGGCCGTCGAAGGCATCACGGCCATGGTTGCCCGGAAGGCCGCCGAGCAGGCGGAGATCAAGGGCATCGCCGACGCGGCGGCGGCCTCCGAGCGCAAGCGCGTCATGACGGAGCTGGCCGACGGGTTCGAACGGGCGGTCGGCGGCATCGTCGGCATGGTGTCCTCCTCCGCCACCGAGCTGCAGGCCACCGCTCAGACGATGACCGCGACCGCACGGGAGACGGCCAGCCAATCGTCCACCGTGGCGGCCGCCGCCGAGGAGGCGGCCTCCAACGTGAATACCGTGGCGGCGGCGGCGGAAGAGCTCGGCTCGTCGGTCCAGGAGATCGGGCGGCAGGTCTCCGGCTCGGCCGACCTCGCGCAGACGGCGGTCTCCGAAGCGGAGCAGACCGGACGCCTGGTTCACGAACTGAGCCAGGCGGCCGCCAAGATCGGCGACGTGGTGGGGCTGATCTCGAACATCGCCGGCCAGACCAACCTGCTGGCGCTCAACGCCACCATCGAGGCGGCGCGCGCCGGAGAGGCCGGGCGCGGCTTCGCGGTGGTCGCCGCCGAGGTGAAGGAGCTTGCCAACCAGACGGCCAGCGCCACCGCCGAGATCGGCAGCCAGATCGCCCAGATCCAGACCTCGACGCAAGGGGCGGTGCAGGCGATCGGGACCATCTCGACGCGCATCCGTGAGATCGACGCGGTCGCCGCGTCGATCGCGGCGGCGGTGGAGGAGCAGGGTGCGGCGACCCAGGAGATCGTGCGCAACGTCGCGCAGGCCTCCGCCGGCACGAGCGAGGTCACCGGCAACATCGCCGGCGTCGCGCAGGCTTCGGAGGAGACCGGCGCCGCGGCCGCGCAGGTGCTGGCCTCGGCGTCCGAACTGTCGCGTCAGTCGGAGCATCTTGGCGCGGAGGTCGCCCGCTTCCTCGCAACCGTTCGTGCCGCCTGAGCCGCCGGGCTTTCCGGGGCGGCTCCGAGGCCGGGCATCGTTCCCGGCCTTCCTCCGTTCGCGGGCCTTCGCCGCGACACCGGGCGGTCAATGCCCGTCGAGGAACTCCAGCATCGCGGCGTCGAAGCGGTCGGTCGCCTCCATGTGGACGAGGTGGCCGATGCCCGCGAACACGATCGCCCGGCCGTTCGGCATCCTCGCGGCCAGCGCCGTCGCGTTGTCGGCGTTGCGGCCCATCCTCGCGGCGAGGTCCGGCGGGGCGTAGGGCTTGCCCGGCGCGTTGTGGTCGGCGCCGCCCATGACGAACAGGGTCGGCATCGGGAGCAGCGGGATCTCGTGCACCACCGGCTGGCCCCAGATCATGGTGTAGGAGTTCACGAACGATTGCAGCCAGCGCGGATACTCGCCCGCTCCCTTCACCCGCTCGCGCACCTCGACGAACGGCTCGATCGCCGATTCCGGCAGCGAGAGCGCGTAGCTGGTCATCAGCTGCCGGCGGTAGGCGGCCGCCGTGAGCTCGCCCTCGCGCTTGAGCAGGGTGTCGTTGGCGACCGGCGGCACGCTGAAGCGGTAATCCTCCAGGCCGAGCGGCGCCTCGAGGACGAGGCTGTTGACCCGGTCGGGGGCGTTGCGTGCCAACCGCACGGCCAGCATCCCGCCCATCGAGTGGGCGACCACGTCGACCCGGCGCAGGTTCAGGTGATCGAGCAGCGCGACGGTGTCGGCGGCCATCGCGTCGAAGGTGAACGGGCCGATGGGCTTCGAGGACTTGCCGAAGCCGAGCTGGTCGGGCGCGACCACGCGGTAGCCCGCGCCCGTCAGCGCCGCGACGACCGGCGCCCAGTAGCTCGCCGGGAAGTTGCGGCCGTGCAGCAGCAGCGCCGTGCGGCCGTTGGCCGTGCCGGTCGGCGCCACGTCCATGTAGGCGAGGCGCTGGGCCTCGCCGTCGCGCGACAGCGCGAGGAAGCGCACCGGATACGGGTAGGCGAAGCCTTCCAGGCCGATCCCGAGCGGCGGTGCCTCCTGCGCCGGCGCCGCCATCGGCATCAGCGGCAACAGGGCGAGCAGCAGGGCGGTGGTCCGCGTCATCGTCGGCATCGGGGCGTCATCCGTCGGATCGAGGCGACGACGCGATGGCGCGTCGCGAAGGCGGAAAAGCGGCGCACGGGCGAAGGATCCCGCGGCCATGTCACCGGCGCGCTGCTCAAGCCTGCGTGAAGCCGCTATGTGCGGGCGCAAGCGCCAGGCGGACCCACGGCGGCCGGCGGCCGGGGTCGGCCCAGAACGAGGTTTTCGACGATGACCGAGACGGCCGGATCGTCCGGACGACGCGCGATCCGCGGGGCGGAGGAGGAAGCGCAGGCGGCAAGCGGCCTCGGCGACGGGAGCCCGGCCGCCGCGAGGCCGGCCGACGGGCTTCCCCCGCGCGAGCGCCTGCTGGCGATGGCGGCGGTGTCGCTCGCCATGACCATGGCGGTGCTCGACGGGGCGATCGTCAACGTGGCGCTGCCGGTGATGGCCAAGGACCTCGCGGTCGATCCGGCCGCGGCGATCTTCGTGGTCAACGGCTACCAGATCGCGGTGACGGCGGCGCTCCTGCCCTTCGCCTCCCTCGGCGACATCCTCGGCTACAAGCGCGTGTACCTCGCCGGGCTGGCGGCGTTCGTCGCGGCCTCGCTCGCCTGCGCCTTCGCGCCGAGCCTCGGCTTCCTGATCGCCGGGCGCCTGGCGCAGGGGCTCGGCGCCGCCGGCGTGATGAGCGTCAACATCGCGCTGGTGCGGTTCATCTATCCCCACCGGATGATCGGCCGCGGCGTCGGCAACGTGGCGCTCGTCGTCGCCGTCGCCTCCGCGGCCGGCCCGACGGTCGCCGCCGCGATCCTCTCGGTGGCGTCCTGGCCGTGGCTGTTCCTGGTCAACCTGCCGGTGGGCGGCCTCGCCTTCCTCGTCGCCTCGCGGACGCTGCCGGCGACGCCGCGCAGCGGCGCGCGCTTCGACGCGTTGAGCGCGGTGCTGAACGCGCTGACCTTCGGCCTGCTGATCGTCGGCGTCGACCGCCTCGGCGACGCCGACGGGCGGGCGATCGCCTTCGCCGAGATCGCGGGCGCCGTGGCGGTCGGCGCGGTGTTCGTGCTGTACCAGCTGCGCCTGCGGGCTCCGCTGCTGCCGGTCGACCTCCTGCGGATCCCGGCCTTCGCGCTGTCGATGGCGACCTCGATCGCCTCGTTCGCGGCGCAGATGAGCGCCTACATCGCCCTGCCCTTCTATTTCCAGGACGTGCTGCACCTCTCGGGCACGCAGACCGGCTTCCTGATGACGCCCTGGCCGATTGCGATTGCGGCGATGGCGCCGGTCGCCGGGCGGCTGGCCGACCGCTACCCGCCGGGGCTGCTCGGCGGCATCGGCCTCGCGCTGATGGCGTCGGGCATCGCCGCGATGGCGCTGCTGCCGGCGCACCCGGCGACCCTCGACATCGTCTGGCGGCTGACGCTGAGCGGCCTCGGCTTCGGCCTGTTCCAGACGCCCAACAACAAGGTCATCATCACCGCCGCCCCGCGCGAGCGCAGCGGCGGGGCGAGCGGCATGCAGTCGACGGCGCGGCTCACCGGCCAGTCCCTCGGCGCGGCGATGGTGGCGGTGATCTTCGGGATGACCCAGGGCGCCGGGCCGGAGCGGGCGGTGTCGCTGGCGCTGTGGTCCGCGGTGGCGCTCGCCGTGTTCGGCGGCTGCGCCAGCGTTCTGCGGCGGGGCAGAGCCGGATAGGCTGCATGCCACCCGGGGCCGGACCGGCGCGTTGATCGGCATCGCGAGACATCGCGGCAACCAGGGATCGACCGAAATGGACATGAACCTGAAGGGCCGCCGCGCCCTCGTCACCGGCTCCACCGGCGGCATCGGCTTCGGGATCGCCCAGGCGCTCCTCGACCTCGGCGCCAGCGTCGGCATCAACGGGCGCACCGCGGAACGGGTCGAGGCGGCCATCGCGGCCCTGCGCGGGAAGACCCAGGCCGGCGAGGCCTTCGCGGCGGTCGGCGACGTGGCGACGGCCGATGGGGTCGCCGCGCTGGTCGCGGCGCTGCCGGACGTCGACATCCTGGTCAACAACACGGGGATCTTCGAGCCGAAGCCGTTCTTCGACATCCCCGATGGCGACTGGCAGCGCTTCTTCGACGTCAACGTGATGAGCGGCGTGCGGCTGTCGCGCGCCTACGCGCCGGGGATGGTGGCGCGGGGCTGGGGCCGCGTGGTCTTCATCGCCAGCGAGTCGGGCATCAACATCCCGGTCGAGATGGTCCATTACGGGATGACGAAGACGGCGCAGCTCGCGGTCTCGCGCGGGCTCGCCGAGACGGTCTCGGGCACCGGCGTCACGGTCAACAGCGTGCTGCCGGGGCCGACCCTGTCTGAGGGCGTCGCCGATTTCATGAAGCAGATGGCCGGAGGATCGGGCGAGGCCGATCTCGACGCCCTCGGCCGCCAGTTCGTCGCCGAGCACCGCCCGACATCGCTGATCGGACGGCTGGCCAGCGTCGAGGAAGTGGCCAACATGGTGGCCTACGTCTGCAGCCCGGCGGCGAGCGCGACCAGCGGCGCGGCGCTTCGAGTGGATGGCGGCGTCCTGCGCAACATCGCCTGACGCCTGATCGGGTCGCGCGGGGCGGCGTGGCGCCGCCCCGTTCGAGCGCACCGTCGAAGCAGGACGATCCGGGAACCGCGTCTCCGGATCGACCCGACGACGGGTCCGGCGCGGCTCAGGCCTTGAGGTGGGCGGCGAGGTGCTTGTTCATCTCGAACATGCTGCACTTGTCCTTGCCGAAGACCTTCTTGAGCTTGTCGTCGGCGAGGATCTCGCGCTTGTTCTCCGGGTTCTGGAGGTTGTGCTTCTTGATGTATTCCCAGACCTTGCTGACGACCTCGCCGCGCGGGATCGGGCTGGTGCCGACGATGGCGCCGAGATCGGCCGAGGGCTTCAGCGGCTGCTGCAGGGCGTTCGGCTTGGCGCCGGCGGCGGCCTTGGTCGCCTTGGGGGCTGCAGCCTTCGCGGGCTTGGCGTCCTTGGTCTCCTTCGCAGCCTTCGGGGCGGCCTTTTCCGTCGTCTTGGTTGCCATGGGGTTCCTCCGGTTCTCGCTGCGAGCGTGAACGTGACATCCCCGCAGCAGGGGTGAGCATAGCAGCAAGAACTAAGGGCTAGCGCAGCCGTTCCAAGGGAAAACTGGAACAGTTCCCTTCATCATCCACAGGGTGTGGCGCCGGCGGGCGGGTTCGGCACCGGTTTTCGCGCCGCGAAACCCTTTCTTCACCCAACCGGAGGACAGATCCGGGCATGGTCAGCACCGCCCTCGCCCTCGCTTTCGTCTCCGCGTTCGCCCTGGTCCTCGGGCTCGGCATCGGCATCGCCGCCGAGCCGAATGCTTGCGATCACCCGCATGGCGGCGGATTGATCTGAGGGCGCGAAGGCCGGAGCGGACGCCGGATCCTCGCGAACCGTCCGGCCGCCCGGACGTTGGCGGCGTCGGAGGACGGCCCTCCCGCCTTCCTCCTCGCGCCGCGGAAACCTCTGCCCATGTCGAGCCTCGAGCCGAACACCCTCGACGGCATCGCGCACATCATCCAGGTGGCGCTGACGCCGGTGTTCCTGCTGTCCGGGGTGGCGACCCTGCTCAACGTCTTCGGCGCGCGCCTCGCCCGCGTGTCGGATCAGGCGGAGCGGGCGTCGAGCCTGCTCGCGGGCGCGAGCGAGGCGGAGCGCCGCCGCCTCGGCCACCGGCTCGACCGCCTGCGGCTGCGGGCGCTGCTGCTCGACGCGGCCGTGGTGCTCGCGGCGCTTTCGGGGGTCTCGACCTGCGGCGCCGTCCTGACGCTGTTCGTCGGCGCGCTGCGCGACGCCACCGTGGCCGGCGTGTTGTTCGCGTTGTTCGGCACGGCGATCCTGTGCACGCTCCTGGCGCTGGTCGCCTTCGGGACCGAGATGCTGTTCGCGAGCCGCGGCGTGCGCAACCGTGTCGCCCTGCGGCGCGCTGAGGCGGAAGCCGGCCCGGAAGGCTGAAGGGGCCCGCGGAACCCATCGCGGGTCCGAGCTTTCCCCTGCGAACGCCCGGGATGCCGGGTCCGTGCAGTCCTGCGAAAGGGTATCGCGATGCCGACAGATCTTCCCAACGAGCGCAGCATCCGCAAGGCCGGCTCGATGGAGCTCGACCCCTCGGCCGAGGGCGTCGCCATCGACGAGACCGTCCGGCTGATCGCCTCCAACAAGGTCGAGGGCACGGCGGTCTACGATGCCGCCGGCAAGCACCTCGGCGCGGTGCACAACTTCATGGTCGACAAGGTCTCGGGCCAGGTCGCCTACGCGGTGCTCGCCTTCGGCGGGTTCCTGGGGCTCGGCGAGAACCACCACCCGCTGCCGTGGAAGGCGCTGACCTACAGCGTCGCGCTCGGCGGCTACGTGGTGGATATCGACGCGGCGACGCTCGCCGGCGCGCCGAGCCACGGCGCCGGCGAGGACGGCTTCGCCGATCCGGCCTATGGCGGCCGGCTCGACGACTATTACGGTCGCGGCCCGAAAGCGGCCTGACGATCAGAACTTGCCGCCGAGGCCGACGCTGCCGCCGGGCGTCAGGGACGGCGTCATGCCGCCCGACGACCCGCCGCTGGTGGGCTCGCCGTCGATCTCCTCGCGGCGGATGCGGCGCGCGCCGTCGTTCGCGGCGCGCGCGTCGTTGCGCTTGTCCTTGGGCAGGTCGAGCGTCCGGGTCGGCGCCGTCGCCAGCGGGCGCCCGTCGGCATCGACGTTGGCCATGCGCGCCTCGCGGCCCGGAAGGGCGCCGCGCAGCGACGGCGGCGGCCCGACCTCGGCCGCCGGCATCACGCCGCCGCCGCCGCCCAGCGCCCCGCCGAGCGCCTGGCATCCGGCCAAGGCCGCGCCGAGGCAGAGGGCGGTGGCCGTCAGCGCGAGCGGGCGGCGGAGGCGACCCGCGGCGGTCGAAGGCGAGGCAGGCAGAGGCGAGGCAGCCATGGGCGGTGAAGTCCTGTCTTCTCGTGGCGGCCATGGTGGGACCGGGCCGCCGTCATGTCGTTGACGGCCTCTCTACGATGCAGTTTGGGCGAAAACCAGACGCCGCCGCGTCCATCCCGGGACGCGGCGCGAAGCCCTCGCCGATCGATCGGGGGCATCGGAGCGGATGCACGCGGCCCGAAACGTGCGGCGCGAAACCTGCACACCAAAACGTGCGGGTCGGGCGACCGGACGCGATTCACAACTTCGCCTTGGTCGAACGGCATGCGAAGGTCGTGCTCTCGTAACCCGTGACGATGCGGCGGAGACACCCGCGCGTCGCCACGGCCGCGCCGCGCCGACGCCAGCACTTGAGGACCTTGCGTGACCACACCGATCCGGATGATCGCGACCGCGACGATCACCCTCTGGACCGCCCTCCTCGGGAGCGCGTCCGTCATGGCTCAGGCGCCGATGGCGCAGACGCCCGCGCCGCAGACCCCGCCGGCCGGCAGCGAGACCGCGCCGGCGACACCGGCCGCGCCGCCCCCGGTCGCCCCGACCGCGCCGCCGCAGGCCCAGCAGGGCACCCCCGCCACCGTCCTCGACACCCAGGATTACGAGAGCGTGCTGGGCAAGAGCGTGCGCAGCGCCAACGGCGACGAGCTCGGCCGGGTGATCGACCTGATCATCGACAAGGAGGGGCGCCCGCGCGCGGCGATCATCGATTTCGGCGGCTTCCTCGGCGTCGGCTCGCGCAAGATCGCGGTCGACTGGCGGGCGCTCCGCTTCACCTCCGACGGCAAGGTCGGACGGCTGTCGTTGCAGCTGAGCCGCAATCAGGTCCGCGTCTCGCCCGAGTACAAGGCCGGCGAGCCGATCGTGGTCCTCGGCCCGGCGAGCCCCGGCCCGGACGGCGAGCAGGCGACGGCACCGGCCGCCGCCCAGCCCGCGCCCGCCCCCACGGCCGCACCGGCGCCTGCCGCCGTGCCGGCGCCGCCCGCGCCCGCGCCCGCCGCGAAGCCCGCGGACAAGCCGGCCGCCGAGAAGGTGCCCGATAAGTGACGGTGGCGCGACCGAAGGACCGCCGCGTCATCCCCCCCCGCGAGGCGCAGCGCCAGGCGAGGCTCGACCACGAGGTCCGCGCCCGTCCGGTCCGGCTGCGCGAGCCGACCGTCGAGCCGGCGCCCGCGGCCGCCGGCGCGGACGGGCTGTCGCGCGCGAGCCGGCGCGGGCTCGATCTGTTCGCCTTCTTCGTCGCCAACCTGCAGACCGGGTTCGGCCCGTTCCTGGCGGTGTACTTCACCCAGTCGAAGTGGACCCAGTCCGACATCGGCTTCGCGCTCACCGTCGGCAGCCTGGTCAGCCTGCTCGGCCAGGTCCCCGGCGGCGCCTTCGTCGACGCGATGCGCTCGAAGCGGTTCGCGGCCGGCGTGTCGGTCGCCGCGATCTCGGCGAGCGCTCTGGCGCTGGCGCTGTGGCCGAACTTCCTCATCGTCCTGCTCGCGATGGCGGTGCATTCGGCCGCGAGCTGCATCCTGACGCCGGCGATCGCCGCGATCAGCATCGGCCTCGTCGGCCATGCCCGCGCCGGCGAGCGCCTCGGGCGCAACGCCAGCTTCCAGGCGATGGGCAACGCGGTCGCCGCCGCCGGCATGGGCGCCTGCGGCTACTACCTGTCGAACGACGCGGTGTTCTACCTCACCGCCGCCCTGGTGGTGCCGACGATCATGGCGCTCTCGGCGATCCGCGCCGAGGAGATCGATGCCGGCGTGCGGACGCAGGAGGCCGAGCCCCGCAGCGGCGACGCGGCGGCGGGCGGCGTGAAGGCCCTGCTGACCAACCGTGCGCTCCTCAGCTTCGCGGCCTGCATGACGCTGTTCTTCCTGGCCAACGCCGCGATGCTGCCGCTCGTCGGCAGCGTCCTGACGCTGCGGGCGAGCGAGACCGCGACGGCGCTCGTCGCCGCCTGCATCATGGTCCCGCAGGCGGTGCTGGCGGTCCTGGCCCCCGCCGTCGGCCGGGCGGCGGAACGCTTCGGCCGCTATCCGGTGCTGCTGGCGGGGTTCGCCGCGCTTCCGATCCGCGGCCTGCTCTTCGCCTACACCGACAACCCCTACATGCTGGTCTCGATCCAGGTCTTTGACGGCATCTCGGCCGCGGTGCTCGGGGTGATGGTGCCCCTCGTCGTCTCCGACCTCACCCGCGGCACCGGTCGGTTCAACCTCGCGCTCGGCGCCGTCGGCACCGCCATGGGGATCGGGGCCGCGCTCTCGACCTCGCTCGCCGGAATCCTGGCCGACCGGCTCGGCAGCCACACCGCCTTCCTCGGGCTGGCGCTCGTCGGGGCCGGCGCCTTCGCCCTTGTCGCGCTGATCATGCCCGAGACCCGGCGCGGGGCGGCACGATGAGGATTCTCGAGCCCTGCACGGGGCGGTCCGGCACCGGAATCGCATACCGGTCAAACGGCGTTCAGCTTCGTGCGATAAAAGCGCGGCGCAGGAACGGGCTCACGCAACGGTTGACGAGGCTGTTGCGTTGCCCCGCCGGCGCTTATTTTTATCCGCGTCCCGTCGTAGTGCCATCCGCCAACGCATTCCTCGTGTCGACCGCCCCGTCGCTCACCGCGTCATCACCCCCTTCGCCCCTCCCCCTTCCGCCGGCCCTCCGCGTCGCCTGAAATCGAGATGCTCATCGCGATGGAAGACCTCTGCCAATACGCCGACCGGCCCTTCGCCTTCGTGGGCCGCTACCTGCGGCGCCGGGCGTTGCCGCATGCGGTGATCCTGATCGCGGTGCTCGGCGCCGTCGGCTTCTCGGTCTCGACCGACTACGCGCTGAAGGGCGTGGTCGACGCGCTGAGCAAGGGGCCGCAGGCGAACCTCGTCTGGGGGGCGCTCGCGGTCCTCATCGCCTTCATCGCCGCCGACAACATGCTCTGGCGCGTGGCCTCGCTCGTCGGCTCGTTCACCTTCGTCGGCGTCACCGGCGACATCCGCCGCGACCTGTTCCGGCACATGACCGGGCACTCCCCGAGCTTCTTCGCCGACCGGCAGCCTGGCACGCTGGCCTCACGCATCACCGCGACCTCGAACGCGATCTTTACGGTCGAGAACATGTTCGTGTTCAACGTGATGCCGCCCTGCGTCGCGGCCTTCGGCTCGATCCTCTACATCGGCAGCGTCAACGTCACGATGGCCCTGGTGCTGGCCGGCATCTTCGCCGCCGTGGTGGTGCTGATGTTCAAGATGGCGGCGGCCGGCAAGCCGCTGCACCACGACTTCGCCTCGAAGGCCGCGAGCGTCGACGGCGAGATGGTGGACCTCGTCGGCAACATGCCGCTGGTGCGCGCCTTCTCGGCGTTCAAGCGCGAGGGCGTGCGCTTCGAGGGCACGATCGCCCAGGAGATGCGCGCGCGCCGCTCCTCGCTGCTCTACCTCGAGAAGCTCCGCATCGTGCACGCGATCCTCACCGTGCTCGCGGTGCTCGGCCTGCTCTACTGGGCGATCACCATGTGGGAGGCGGGGCAGGCGACCAACGGCCAGGTGGTGCTGGTCTGCACGCTGGGCATCCGCATCCTCGCCGCCACCCGCGACCTCGCCGTGGCGCTCGTCGACGCGACCCAGCACACCGCCCGCCTCTCGGAGGCGCTGCACACCCTGCTGCAGCCGCACGACCTGATCGACCACCCCGAGGCGGTGCCGCTCTCGGGCACCGGCGCGCGCATCGAGTTCCAGCACGTCGCCTTCGCCTACCCGGACGGGCGCTCGGTCTTCACCGACTTCGACCTCGTGCTCGAGCCCGGCCAGCGCGTCGGCCTCGTCGGCAAGTCGGGCGGCGGCAAGTCGACCCTGTTCTCGCTGATCCAGCGCTTCTACGAGGCCAAGGGCGGCAAGATCCTGATCAACGGCCAGGACATCGACCGGGTGACGCAAGAATCCCTGCGCGAGGCGATCACGGTCGTGCCGCAGGACGTGTCGATGTTCCACCGCACCCTGCGCGAGAACATCCGCTACGGCCGGCCGGAGGCCTCGGACGAGGACGTGTGGAAGGCGGCCGACGCGGCGCACTGCACCGACTTCATCAACGCCCTGCCGGAGGGCTTCGATACCATCGTCGGCGACCGCGGCGTCAAGCTCTCGGGCGGCCAGCGCCAGCGCATCGCCATCGCCCGCGCGATCCTCAAGGATTCGCCGATCCTGCTCCTCGACGAGGCGACCTCGGCGCTGGACGCCGAGTCGGAGGAGGCGATCCGCCACGCGCTCGCCAACCTGATGAAGGGCCGCACGGTCATCGCCATCGCCCACCGGCTCTCGACCCTCAAGGACTTCGACCGGATCGTGGTTCTGGAGGGCGGCCGAATCATCCAGGACGGCTCGCCGGACAAGCTGACCCATCTCGACGGCTTCTACCGCGAGCTGATGAAGAAGGAATCGATGTCGATGGGCGCGCTCGCCGCGGCCTGAGGCGGACGTCCCCTGCCCTCCCCCGCAGAGGGGGAGGGAAAGTGGAGGTCGGCGTCTCGATCGCCGCCGGAACTCAGCCGACCTTCATCGACCGGAACAGGAAGCGCCGGGCGTCGTCGTCCACCTCGGCCTTGAACGCGTGCCGGCCCTTGAGGCTTTCCGCCCGCTGCGCCGCCGGGCGGGCGCTCACCGTGTCGAGCAGCTGCTTCACGTTCGGGAATTCGAGGATCGCGTCCTCGCCGAGCATGAAGGGCAGCATCCGCGCCCAGCCCCAGACCGCCATGTCGACGATGCCGTACTCGGCGAGCACGAAGCTGCGGCCGGCGAGGTGGGCGTCGAGCACGCCCCAGTGGCGCCGCGCCTCGAACACGTAGCGCTCGGCGGCGTATCCCGTCCGCTCGGCCTCCGGCGCGAAGTGGCGGAAATGCACGCACTGGCCGGAGAACGGCCCGATCCCGGTGGCCACGAACATCAGCCAGGACAGCATCTGGCCGCGGGCCGCCTCGCCGTGGGGCAGGAAGGCCCCGGCCTTCTCGGCCAGATGCAGGAGGATCGCGTTCGAATCGAACACCGTGGCGTCGCCGTCGACGATCGCCGGCACCTTGGCGTTCGGGTTGATCGCGGCATAGGTCTCGGCGAACTGCTCGCCCCTGCGCGTGTCCACCGGGATCGGCTCGTAGGCGAGCCCGGTCTCCTCGAGGCACAACGCCACCTTCATCGGGTTCGGCGCGAGGTTGTAGTAGAAGCGGATCATCGGGTGCGCATCCTGCGTGTCGGCCGGGTCGGGCATCGCGCGAACGCCGCACCGGTGGCAAGGCCGGCGCGCGCCGGAGGGCGGTGGGCCCGCTTACTCCACCACCACCTTGTAGCTCTGCCCCGTCTTCAGCGGCACGCCGCGCTCCAGACCGTTGAGCACCAGGAACCGATCCAGCGCGCGGTCCGGCACCGCCATCCGCCGGGCGAGGTCCTCGGCGTTCGACGAGGCGGCGACGACGATCTGTAGGCGCAGCGGCTTGAGCGAGGCGGTCTCGGCCGGCGAGACCGAGGCCAGGCTCGCGATCCAGCGGCGGAAGGCCGGGTCGGGGTCGGTCGCGCCCTTGGCCGCCATGATCAGGCGGAAGGTGGCGTCGCCGACGCGGATCGCGGCGAGCCGGAAGGTCCAGTCCTTGCCGCGGGACAGGGCGGTCGCCGCCGGATGGTCGGCGATCGGCTGGACCTCGATCGAGGCCGGGTCGATCGCGTCGTTCCACGTCGCCTTGAGGATCGCGTCGAGGGTCTGGCCGTCCTTGGCCTCGACCTGGTCGAACAGCAGGCGCCGGCTGCCCTCGTTGGTGGTGCCCAGCACCGCGTTGCGGGTGTTCTCGATCGAGAAGCCCTCCGGCACCTCGAAGGCGATGCCGAGGCTCGGATGCACGAAGCGGTGCCCGCGCACCGCGCCCTCGCCGGGGTTGTCGCCGTAGGCCAGCCCGTCGATCGCCGCGAGGTAGGCTGCGCGGTCGTCGGTGCCGACGCCCGGGGCCCCGGTGCGCCGCGCGGCACGAGTGACGAGCCCGATGCGCTCGGCCGTGCCCGGATGGGTCGCGAGCATGTCAGGCTCGGCCGCGGTGCCGCCGCCGGCCTTCAGCGCCAGGGTCCGGTTCAGCGCGGTGAGGAAGCGGCCGGCGCCGTAGGGGTCGTAGCCGGCCTTCGCCAGGGTGCGCACGCCGGCCGCATCGGCTTCGAGCTCCTGCTCGCGGGAGAAGCGGGCGAGCGCGAAGCGCGACTGACTCTGGAGCTGGGCGCCGGTGGCCGGATCGTTCAGCACGTCGGCGACCACGCGGCTGACGAGCTGCGAACGCAGCTCGAGCTCGGTCCGGGCGGTGGCGTGGTTCAGCGTGACGTGCGCGATCTCGTGGGCGAGCACGGCCGCGATCTCCGAGGTGTCGCTCGCCAGCGCGACGAGGCCGCGGGTGACGTAGAGGCGGCCGCTCGGCAGGGCGAAGGCGTTGACCACGGGCGAATCGAGCAGCGTCACCGCGTAGGTTTGGTCGGGCCGGTCGCTCGCCCTGACCAGCCGGTCGGTCACCTCGGTGAGCAGGCGCAGGGTGGCCGGCGACCGGTATTCCCCGCCGAAGGAGGCGACGAGCTTGGCGTGGTCGGCATCCGTGACGTTGGCGGGACGGCCGGTGGTGCGCGGCGCCTCCGGCGGCACGGAGACGACGGCCGGAACCAGCACCGCCCCGGTCTGCTCGCCGGCGCAGGCCGAGAGCGCGAGCAGCAGGGCGAGCGCCGGCGCGCGACGCGCCTGCGCGCGGCCGCCCTGCCCAATTCCCGTTCCGCTCCGCGTCGTGCCGCCCATCATGCCGTTCAGCGCCGCAGCGCCCGCTCCCCATCCGTGCTCGCGCCGGCGATCGCCGTGGGCGCCTCCAGCACTTCGATCGTCTCCGGCACCGCGATGTCGAGGGTCGGACCGCGACGGATCTCGACCACCCCGCGCACCCGCACCCGCGCGTTCTTGAGCCTGTCCGCACTCAAACCATGTTCGCGCATCCTGCGCCAAGTGCGTTTCGACACGGTGACCGTGAGCCCGTCCTCCCCCCGGGCCGCGAAGTCGAGATAGGTCCGGCTCGGGCGCTCGCCGACATGGCTGATCGTGCCCTGGACCACGACGAACCGCCCCGCCGCCGCGCGCGGGCCAGGACCGTCCGAGGCCTCGAGCGACGGCTGGTGCCAGAGCCCGAGTCCGGCCGTGCGCGCGGCCTCCTCGACGGCGAGCAGCCCCGGGCGGCACAGGGCGTCGCCCTCGCCGGCATCGACCTGGGCGAGACCGGCACCGACGAGGTCGCCCGCGAGGTCGACCGGTCCATCCGCCTCCGACAGGGCGTCGATGCGCAGGCGGCCCCAGCGGTCGGCCTCGCCGCGGGCGACGACGGTCAGCGGGCGGCCGCGCAAAGCCAGCAACCTCTCGGTCGCGGCCTTGGCGATCTCCGGGTCGTCGGGCCAGCGCACCGATCCGAGCACCGCGCGAGCGCCGGAGGCCAGCGCGAGCTCGCCGCGGGGCTCGACCGCGGACAGGGTCTCCGTCCGTCCGTCCCCGGAAAGGCACTCGGCCGTGCCGGATCGCGGCGCCGCCGCGACGCGGGCGGCCGAGGCGGCGAGCGCGCAGGCGGCGACCGCGAGCATCCGCCCCGTCCATCCCATCGCCACGACTCCCGCTCCGACGTCCGCTGCAGCATGCCCCGGATCGACGCGATCCGCACAGGGCAATCCGGCCACACCGGCGAAGCCGCGGTTGCCCAGTGGACTCGCACGGCGACGATGGTACAAACCTCCGGTACGTCTCCGTAGCTCAGCTGGACAGAGCACAGGTTTCCTAAACGCAAATTGGGCGCCGCATCGGGAAACCGCGCGGCGGATCCGCTCAAATTCGGGGAACGCTTCCGGTCCCGGCGATCCAGGTCGCCGGAATCCTGCCGATCCCGAGCCAAGCCCGCGCAGTGCCATGCGCGGGAAGGTGTAGAGACTAGACGGGCGGCACCTAAGGGCGCCTTCGGGCGCCTAGGGCGAAGGGATAGTCCAGGCCACGAACGCAGGCACCCGCCCGCGGCGGCGAAAGCCGAAGTGGTATGAAACCTGGGGTCGCAGGTTCGAGCCCTGCCGGGGACGCCACGCATTCCACCTGATGCGACGCGGCCGATCGGCCGGTCCGCGACGGACGTTGCCGACGCGCCGGATCGATCGCGGGGGCCCTGCACCAGGCCGGGTCACTAACGCGGCGTGACGATCGTACCAGTGAAAACAACCGAGGCCGGGAACCAGTTGCATTCGCAACTGTTGCTGCCGGGATCGTCCAACCCTGGGTCGATCCCTTGGTAGGACGTGCCCCACCCGTGACCGCAGGCGTCGACAGATCGGAACTCCGGCAGATCATCGCCGGCCTGACCGAAGGGGTGATCCTCGTCGAGCCCGATCAGCGCATCGTCTGGGCGAACGAGGCCGCGCTCGCCATGCACGGGGCCGAGAGCCTCGCCGAGCTCGGCGCGACGGTGGACGAGTACCGGGCCCGGTTCTCCCTGCGCTACCGCAACAACCGCCCGCCGGACCAGTACCCGATCGAGCGGGTGGTGCGCGGCGAGACCTTCCACGACGTCATCGTCGACGTGCGCCGCACCGACCGGCCGGACGTCGACTTCGTCCATTCGCTCCGCAGCATCGTCGCGACCGACACGTCCGGGACGCCGAGCTGCCTCGCGCTGATCCTTCAGAACGTGACCCCGCAATTCGAGGCGGAGGAGCGGTTCGAGAAGACCTTCAACGCCAACCCGGCCCCGGCGGTGATCACCCGCCTGTCCGACCTGCGCCACGTCAAGGTCAACACTGGCTTCCTCGAGATGACCGGCTACACCCGCGACGCCGTGATCGGCCGCAGCGTCTACGAGGTCGACGTGCTCGCCGGCGCGCGCAGCCGCGACCTCGCGATCGCCCGCCTCAACGCCGGCACCACGGTCCCGCAGATGGAAGCCTGCCTCGGGCTGCCGGACGGCGGCACACGGTTCGTGATCGTCGCCGGCCAGCCGATGGAGCTGGGCGACGAGCCGTGCATGCTGTTCACCTTCGCCGACCTCGAGCTGCGCAAGAAGGCCGAGACGGCGCTGCGCCAGAGC
>NZ_JAKSYR010000033.1:0-311 GCF_022829705.1 Methylobacterium sp. E-025 | reverse complement strand
GAAGGCGGTGGCATGGCGAGGGGATGTGAGGAGCCCTCGGGCGATGCGGGCCCATGCGGTGCGCCAGGCATAGTCAAGGATGCTGGTGTGATACCGCTCCGAAGACGCGCGTTTCCCTCCCCGCTCTGCGGGGGAGGGTGGGCCTCGCGTCAGCGGGGGTCGGAGGAGGGGAGCGACAGTGCCGGAGGCGGCGCTCCCCTCTCCCGACCCGATTCGCGGGCCACCCTCCCCCGCAGAGGGGGGAGGGAAGGGTGCTGAACGAGGGGCTATCTGAAAACACCTCACGCCACGAATGGGAACGGTCATGCCTC
>NZ_JAKSYR010000032.1:0-450 GCF_022829705.1 Methylobacterium sp. E-025 | reverse complement strand
CGCTCGACGCGCTTGTCGTTGACCGACCATCCGGTCGCCTTCAGCAGCGCGCTGATCTTGCGGTAGCCATAGCGTCCATACTTCTCAGCCAACGCCAAGAGATCGGCCGTCAGCGCCTCGTCATCATCGCGGCCCCGCGGTACCTTGCGCTGTGTCGAGCGATGCTGGCCGAGCGCCCGACAGGCGCGGCGCTCGGAGATGTTCATCGTCAGCTGGATGTGCACGACACAGGCGCGTCGGCGCGCAGGGCTCGAGACGTCTTCCCCGGGACGCCTCCTGCAGGATCAGCTTGTCGAGGGTGAGATCGGCGATTGCCTTTCGAAGCCAAGCATTCTCGGTCTCAAGACTCTTCATCCGTCGAACCTGATCTGATTTCAGTCCGCCAAATTCACGCCGCCACCGGTAGTATGTCACCGAACTCACGCCGAGCGCGCGGATTGCATCGGCCAC
>NZ_JAKSYR010000030.1:0-1070 GCF_022829705.1 Methylobacterium sp. E-025 | reverse complement strand
TGACTCAGACCGGTGTTTATGTCGGCGATGATCCTTCGGTTTTAGCATCCTACACGAAGTGGGCTGGCAACACCCCCAGCAACGTCCTCCACTTCCTGAACAATGACAGCTGGGCCGGCTTTGACAGTTCCGTCCCGTGGGCTGCTGGCCTGTGGAAGGGGGCCGCGGTCGGCAACATCTGGGGCGTGCCGCTCACCGTTTGGGGCACCTCGCTCGAGCAGGTCGCCACGGGCGCCTACAACGATCACTTCCTCAAGGCCGCTCAGGCGCTCGCCCAGACGCATCCGAGCAGTGACGGCAATCTTTACATCCGGGTCGGCTGGGAGTTCAACGGCGGCTGGATGCCCTGGGCCGCCGCCGGCCATGAGGATGCGTTCGTCAAGGCGTTCCAAGAACTCGTGACGACGTTCCGTTCGGTGTCCAGCAACTTTAAGTTCGTCTGGGATACCACCAACGACGGCGGCAACATGGATCCCGCTAAAGCCTATCCAGGCGACAAGTATGTCGACGTCATCGGGACAGACGTTTACTACTCACCGGAGTACGACTCCTGGGATGCCAAGGCTGGCTTCCAGCACGATGTGGCACGAGATTACGGGCTGCAGTGGCAGCAGGATTTTGCCGCCGCCCACGGCAAGCCAACTGCCCTCAGCGAATGGGGTATCGCCTCCGACAATGCCGGTGATTATATCAAGGGGGTGACCAAGTGGATGGCGGACCACAACATGGTCTACGGCAACTACTGGAACGCCGAGACGAATGACTACGATGGCGTGCTCAGCAATGGTCACAATCCCAATGCGGGCGCCGCCTACAAGACGGCGGTCAGCAGCCTGACGGATACCACCCCGGCTGCCGCACCAGCGGCTCACCTGACCTCGGCTGCATCTCCGGTCGCGGGCGACACCTTTGTGTTCCGCGTGTCGGGCGACAGCTACCAGGGTGATCCGCACTTCCAGGTGCTGGTGGACGGCCATCAGATCGGCGGCACACTCACCACCAGCGCGTCGCATGCGGCAGGCCAGACGCAGGACATCACCCTCACGGGCCAGTTCGGCACGGGTGCGCAC
>NZ_JAKSYR010000029.1:0-2508 GCF_022829705.1 Methylobacterium sp. E-025 | reverse complement strand
GCCTTCACCACGCGCTCGCGCAGATCCTGGCTGTAGGGTCGGCCCATGCTTCGCTCCTTCTCAAGAGCGATCAGTGAATCAGTCCAACAGCGCCGCGTGAACCCCACCTGCCCGATTCAGCGCAGCCCGAAAACGCTCTAGTGGAGGCCCCTTACCCCTGGGCAGGCATAAGTGAGCATCTCAGCGACGTGCGACGGCACCTAAGCCGAGCGTATCAAGGACGCGCTTACGGTAGGAGGCGTCATCCTCGCTGAGGTCACCCTTTTCTAAGCGAACGATCATGGATGGGTCGACGCTGGCGAGTTCGGCCAAGGCCTCGACGGAGTAAGCGCATCGCAGGCGGGCAGCGCGCACCTGCGATGCCAGGCGTTGGTGATAGTCCGAGGGAGGATCGTTCGAAATGCTCATAGGCCGGCCTACGCAGGTCGAGAGCACTCGGTTTCATCACGTGCCTGTTAAATTGATCCCGATGGCTTTGACCGGGGCAGCCCCAGATCCGTCAAACCAAGCCCCCGCGCCAAACCGATCGCAGCCTCCAGTGAAAGATCGTTGCTGGTGCCTTGTTCGATCGCGTCGATAACGCTCGGATCGGTCCCCAGGAGGCGTGCAGCGGTGATCAGATCCAAACATAGCTTGGCACGCGCCGGTCTCGCATGGTGGGCAAGGTTCTGAAGTAGGGCCCGTTTTCGTTCCGCTGTTTGTTCCATGCACACTGCATGAGTTCCTCGTGAACGACGAATTGCCGCTCACCGAGCATAGCTGTTTAAACCCGACATCCTCCTACCTGTGGTTGATACCCTGCCATTCCTACAACGCAAGGAACCCGCTGTGGGCGATCTCGCTCCCATCATGGATCAGTCTGGGCACCGCGATCCGCGCACGGTGGTCGGCTACATCCGGCGAGCGAACGCCTTCAAAGGGCACTCGGGGAGCGGGTTCCTGTAGAACTTAGCTGTCTAGTCGCGCTTTACCCACGCGCGTCTGTCCGGCGATACCAAGCCATAACGATGATAACCGATAAAGAGCTTGGTCCGCATTACTGCCGCTGCATTGCCATAACAATAACCCTTGGTGCTATGCAGCTAGACCTGAAAAGGGGCTGATGGCGCCTATTTGAGCAAAGATCTAGTAGTTAGATTATTAACCATATCACGCTTAGCGTCGAGATTGGCCCATACTATCTTTAGATCGATCGGACGTCGTTCGTGCGCTTAACTTCAATCTCGATCAAGGCGAAACTTATCGCCGCCTTTGCTACGCTTTGTGCCTTGATGCTGGGTGTAGGTGCTGTTGGGTTATGGGGTATTATAGATCTGAGCCGGGAGAACGCTAATCTTGGGCGCAACACTGTTCCGAGCGTGCGCTACGCGGGCGAGTTACGTGGCAACGTCATCGATGTGCGGGTTAGCGTCGTCAATCACGTACTCTACGCTGAGCCCAGCCGCATGGCCGCTGAGGAGCAAGCTTTGTCGGAAAAGATGAGACTGGTCGAACGGGCTGCCGATGCCTATGCGCCGCTCGTCAGCCTACCGGGCGAGCAGGCGATGTTTGATACCTTTAGGCAAGAATGGAAATCTTTCATCGCGGCGGTCGATGGTGTCCTTGCGCATTCACGCGCCGGGAAGAAGGACATCGCACAGAACGAGATGACCGAGCGTGTGCGTCCACGCATCAAGGTAGCAGCCAAGGCGCTGGATGACATTCTGGCACTTAACAATGCGGCGGGTTATGCCGTTGTAGCGCAGGGCGAGGCGACCGCCCAACGGGTCCAAGCTCTAATGATTGTGATCGGTCTCGCGAGCGTCGCCTTCGCCGCGGTGCTCGCAGGACTCATAATTTGGAGCATTGGGAAGGGCATCCGCACCGTGCTCGCTCCTATGGGCCGTCTCGCCTCAGGGGATCTCGCTGCCGACATTCCTTATCAAGGCGTCCGCACTGAGATGGGTGCGATCGCCGATGCCGTGCAGGTGTTCAAGGACGGTCTGATCCGGATGCGGTCTCTGGAAGAGGAGACCGCGCAGGCCCGTCTGGCTGCCGAGGAGCAGCGCAAGGCCGGGATGCGCCAGATGGCTGACGGCTTCGAGGCCGCAGTTGGGGGGATCATCGGCATGGTGTCATCATCGGCGACCGAGCTGCAGGCCACGGCCCAGACCATGACCGCGACGGCGACGGAAACGGCGAGCCAATCCACGACCGTGGCCGCCGCCGCCGAGGAGGCCGCCACCAACGTCAACACGGTCGCCGCGGCGGCCGAGGAGCGTGGCTCATCTGCGCAGGAGAACAGTGGATAGGTCGATGGCTCTGCTGCCCTCGCACAGCAGTCTGTCACCGAGGGCGATCAAACCGGAACGCTGGTGCAGGAATTGAGCACGGCGGTCTCGCGCATCGGCGACGTGGTCGGCGTAATCTCCACCATCGCCGGACAAACCAACCTTCTGGATCTGAATGCTAGCATGTAGGAAGCCCGTGCCGGTGAAGCGGGATGAGGCTTCGCGGTGTTCGCGGCCG
>NZ_JAKSYR010000028.1:0-1098 GCF_022829705.1 Methylobacterium sp. E-025 | reverse complement strand
GGGCGGCGCCGCGCCTGTCCGAGCTCGGGCCGGTGTTCTGAAGCCCCGGCGCGCGAGCGCCATCGACGACGTGAAGGAAAGGCCCGACATGCGCATCCTGGTGACCGGCGGCTGCGGCGTCATCGGCTCCGCCCTCGTGCTGCACCTGGTGCGCGACCTCGGCCACGACGTGCTGACGCTGGACGCGCTGACCGACGCGGCCAACCCGGTGTCGCTGGCGCCCCTCGCCGAGGCTCCCCGCCACCGCCTGGTCGAGGACGACATCCGCGACGCCGACGCGGTGCGCGCGTCCAGCGTCAGCACGTCGTGGCCGAGGTCGCGCACCAGGTGGAGCACGAGGGCGGAGCCGATGAAGCCGCAGCCGCCGGTCACCAGGATGCGCATGTCGGGCCTTTCCTTCACGTCGTCGATGGCGCTCGCGCGCCGGGGCTTCAGAACACCGGCCCGAGCTCGGACAGGCGCGGCGCCGCCCGGTCCTTGTCGGACAGGATCGCCTCCGCGGCCAGGACCGGCCAGTCGATGCCGACGTCCGGGTCGTTCCAGACCAGGGCGCGGTCGTGGGTCGGGCTGTAGTAGGCGTCGACCTTGTAGGCCACCATCGTGTCCGGCGTCAGGGTGCAGAAGCCGTGGGCGAAGCCGTGCGGGATGAACAATTGCTCGCCGCCCTCGGCATCGAGCGTGACGGCCACATGCTGCCCGTAGGTGGCGGAATCACGGCGCAGGTCGACCGCCACGTCGAGGATCGCCCCGGCCAGCACCCGCACGAGCTTGGCCTGGGCCTGCGGCGCGACCTGGAAGTGCAGCCCGCGGATCGTCCCCTTGGGCGCCGAGAACGACTGGTTGTCCTGCACGAAGGCGCAGGCGATCCCCGCCCGCGCCAGCGCGTCGACGCGAAACGTCTCCGAGAACCACCCGCGCGCGTCCCCGAACCGCTTCGGGACAACCCGCATCACCCCCGGAACCCGGGTCTCGATCACATCCATCGCACGCTCCCCGAATGCGCCGCGCTCGCGCCGGACACCGCCCCGGACCGAGCCTCGGCGCCTGTCCCGCCCATCGCGACGGGGCTTCCAAACATTCCCGCAAGTTGTCAAGGCT
>NZ_JAKSYR010000027.1:0-23260 GCF_022829705.1 Methylobacterium sp. E-025 | reverse complement strand
ACGTATCGCGGTTTCGCCGATGTCGGTTTGCCAAGCGCGCGCTGCTGTCACGGCATCGGCAAACAGACGCGAACGCTCGGCATCGTTGCCGATCAAGGTCCTCAAATGTGTGATCGTCTGGTCCAGGGCCGGCCGCCCCGCCTGGTAGGGCTCCAGGCTGCTCTCGCGCCCGGTGATCAGATAGCCGCGTAGGCCGGTCTCCTGGTTGAGCATGGCGGTTCGGAAGGCATCGAGCCCCCGAACCACTTGGGTCGAGCGGTTGAGGGCGTCGGTCGCATCCTGCAGGTGGTTGCGTGTGGCTAAGATCGCCCCGCTGCTGAGGACTGACACCAGCGCGATGACGCCAATTGCACCTCCAAGCGTGCGGTTGAGGCCAAACGTGTTCGGCATTTTCGAGCGTTCCTACGCAGACCTACGGACACTGCCTTGCGGCAATCGCCATCGCGAGCGCAGTCAGCCAAATCAGCAGCCAAATCAAGCTTGTGGGGATCTTCAGCTCGGATTTGCGCTCAACATGTGCTGGTCGACCGCAACCCATGCGTTGCAGAACCGTCACACGTTCTCGCGGTAGCTCTGAACCCCCCTTGTCTCTCGCAGGGCTTAGCCGTAGCCAGAAACCAGAAACGCTAGTTAAATCAGCACTTTAGTATTGTTATAAACTACGACCCACTGATTGGTGGGCCGGCGCTGGCGTATGTTTCTGGGGCGGCATCATGTGTGACCATCTGCCAATCACTTGCTGGAAGCAGCGCAACGTAGTCGCTCGTATCGCTTTGGCCGGCGTCTCGCTTGCAACCTTGAGCGTGAGTGCGTTCGCCCAGGAAGCTACGTCGCCGCGCCGAGGCATCACCAATCCTCCGGCCGAGGCAAGCGTGCAGCTTGAGACGCTGACTGTCGAAGGCCAGGGTGGGCCTGCCGCATCGGTCGCACCCTCCGCTGCTGCTGCCGTGCGCCGGATCGAGAGTCCGACTGGTCCAGTGGATGGCTACGTCGCAACCCGCTCGGCTACCGCCACCAAGACCAACACACCGCTAATCGAGACGCCCCAGTCTATCACTGTTATCGGTCGCGAGCAGATCGATGCGCAGAAGGCCCAGACCCTGACCCAGGCAACGCAGTACGTTCCCGGTCTCTACTCAGGTACTTTTGGTGCAGACTCCCGCATCGACTACTTCACTTTGCGCGGCTTCGTCGCGAGCGATTACGGCCTCTACCGGGATGGCTTACAGCTGCTCAATTTTGGCTTTGGCTACTTCAAAGTTGACACTTTTGGACTGGAGCGGATCGAGATCCTGCGTGGGCCGGCCGCAGTGCTATTCGGTGCAGGTACGCCCGGCGGTCTTATCAATCAGGTCACCAAGCGTCCGACGCTTGATCCGTTCGGCTACGTCGAGGTCGGCGGCGGCTCCTTCGGACAGGTCTACGGCGCCTTCGACATCGGTGGGCCAGCCGACGACTCCGGGCATTGGTTCTACCGCCTGACCGGTATTGGCCATACTGGTGGGACGCAGGTCGACGGCGCGCCGGATGACCGCGTCTATATAGCGCCCGCTTTCACCTATAAGCCGGACGGGGCGACGAAGATCACCTTCCTGTCTAGCTACCAGCACGACAACACGGCGGTGACGTCGAACTTCCTACCCTATTCCGGTACTGTACGGCCGAACCTCGGCGGCCTGCGCATCTCACGTGCACTCAATGTGGGCGATATCGGCCTCAATACCTTCACGCGCGATCAGGCTTACGCGGGGTACGAATTCGAGCACGCCTTCGACGAGACGTGGACTATTCGGCAGAACCTGCGGTACTCTTTCCTCGAAAGCTTTCAAAACTCGTATATCGGCCAGCTCGGCTATAGCGACCCCGCCACCGAGACGCGTCTTGCCCGCTATCAGTTCCGTGATAGCGCCAAGGTTGGCCTGTTCCAGGTCGACAATCAGGCCGAGGCACGTTTCTTCGACGGCTTCTTCAAGCACGATCTGCTGCTTGGCGTTGACTACAAGAACTATCAGCTACACGACAATCAGGCTTCGACCTTTCCGGGGCCGGATATCAGTATCACCGCCCCTGTCTACGGCATGCGCGTCGCCAGTCCGACCCCCTATTTGGTCAATGCGGACTCCTTCACTCAGCTCGGTCTCTACGCACAGGACCAAATTAAGCTGACCGATCGTCTTACCCTCGTCGTTGGCGGGCGCCAGGACTTCGCCGACAACCGCGTGCAGGATCGGCTCACCCCCGCCAACAGCAACGGCCGCAGCGACAACGCCTTCACCTATCGTACGGCGTTCATATACAACTACGATTTTGGCCTTGCGCCATACATCAGCTACTCGACCTCGTTCCAGCCGCAGATTGGTTCGGATGCTAATAACATTGCCTTCAAGCCAGAGACCGGCGACCAGATCGAAGGCGGCGTGAAGTTCGAACCGCCGGGTGCCGGCTACTTTCTGACGTTGGCGGGCTTTGATATTCATCGCGACAACGTCCTGACCCCGGTCCCGAACACCTTCTTCCAGTCTCAGATCGGTCAGGTCCGCTCGACTGGCTTCGAAGCCCAGTTCACTGCGACGCTCGCGGAAGGCCTAAATGTCGTCGCCGCCTACACGATCTACGGATTGACCGTGGAAAAAAGTGCTGATCCATCCACCATCGGCAAAGTGCCTGTCAGCATCCCCGAGGATTTCGCTTCTCTGTTTCTCGACTACACAATTCCCACGGGTGACCTGCGAGGGTTTGGCTTCGGCGGTGGCGTTCGCTATATCGGTCGTTCCTACGCTGACACGCTCAACACGCTGCGCGTGCCAGAATACGTGTTGTTTGACGCTCAGGTACATTACAACTGGGACAGGTGGAGGTTTGCGGTCAACGCGACGAACATCGCCGACCGGCGCTTCGTATCTTCCTGTCAGTCGGGCCTCTCATGCTTCTACGGCGACGCTCGCCGAGTCCTCGCAAGCGTCGCATATAAATGGTGAGGTAAGTTCAGACGCCCGTCTGCTTCAGACTGTGATGTGGAGCAGACGGGATCTATTTATTGTTGATATGCGCCTTATCGTTGGTTCGATTAGCCAAGCTTCGTATCCGCGCATGACGCCATGCTCTATCTGGCTTGCGGCCCCGCGTCGATCGAACCAAAGTTATTGCGAGAGGATCCAAGGCGCGAGCTTCCTCGTGCCAACCTTCTTTTGCCATAGCTAAGAGCATCCGCGTCCAAAATGGCCTGTGACGCCAACGGCGAAATCGTTGATAGATCGTGCTGTGTGAACCATAAAGCTTTGGGCAATCTGTCCATCGGCATCCGCTCAGAGATACATAAATAATACCTGAGAGTGTGTGACGGTCATCCAATCTTGGCTGCTTGTCGGCTGGGAGATAAGTCGAGATGACACTCCACTGAATATCATTGAGCCAAAAAAGCTCTCTCAGGTCTGGCATATCCCGCATCACAGAAACCCGCTCCCCGAGTGCCCCTTGAAGGCGTTCGCGCGCCGGATGTAGCCGACCACCGTGCGCGGATCGCGGTGCCCAGACTGATCCATGATCCTGGCGAGGTCGGCACCCCGCTCGGCAGCCGACGTGATGTAGCCGGCCCGCAGCGAGTGCGCCCCGAACGTCGAGGCATCGAGCCCAGCGGCCGTGCAGTACCGCTTCACGATGTCGGCGACGGCCTGAGTGGTCAGGCGCGGCTCAGAGAGTTCGGTTCCCACGTCCTCCGCCGAACCCCGACGCCCTAAGTTCAACTTAGCCTTCCGCACGTTCCCCGACCGCGACACGGGCCGGAACAGGGGACCTTCCGTGATCCCAGCGGCATCGAGCCATTCCCGTACCAGGGCTACCGGCCGAATGAAGCGGCCATGCGGTATCGCCTTCTCGAACCCCTGCCCTTCCTGATCGACTTTGGACCGGCGCACCATGACGCGCAGCCCTTCCGCATCGTCGCGGAGGTCCGCCACGTTGAGGGCGACCAGTTCGGATCGGCGGAAAGCCCCGGCAAACCCAAGCGCCAGCAGCGCCCGGTCGCGCTTGCCGGTTAGGGTGTCGGGCGTGCGCATCAGGATCGCGGCCATGATGTCGGCGGTAGCGGCTGCCTTCTGGACACGAGCCGTGCCGATCCGCCGTCGAATGCCCTTGGACGCCGCCCGCACGCCCTCGTTGTCGGTCGGGTCTGGCTGGCCGGCGAGCTTATGTGCGTACCGGATCGCGGCACATCGCCGGCCGATCGTGGACGCGGACCGTCCCGCCTCGGCCTCGTGGACGAGAAACCCCGCCACGGCCTCGGGCGTCGCCGGCAGAGACCGGAACTCGTACTGGGCACACCATTTCTGGAACACCTTCGCGTCGCCCGTGTAGGCGCGCACCGTCGCATCAGCCTTGCTCGCCCGCTGATAGGCGCGGACGATCGCCGCGGTCTCGGCGGGAAGCGATGTTTCGGCCTGGACCAGCTGCGCAGGACCATCTTCGAAGATCACGGTTTATCCCCCCAGGCCTGGATCACGAACACCAGGGTCCAAATCACGATGAGTCCGCAGACCAGGCCGAGCAGCATGCGATTGAGCGGTAGCAGCCCGTCGGCCGGTGCGAAGGCGTAGGCCAGGAAGCCGAGGAAGCCTCCGAACACGCCAATCGACACCAGGAGCTGCCGTCGTCGATCCACGCTGCAAACTTTCGAGAATGACGTTTATCGAAAGCTACAGCGATTTTGTACGTCGTGCAACCTGAAAACCGCGTTTCCTGAAATTCTGAAAGCGCGAACGCTGTGCTTCATCGGTTCGATCATTCCGGGTTGCGTGAGACCGGGCTTCCGTGGTTTCGGAGCTTCAGCGCATCAGCGATCCCTTAACCACGGAACCGCAGAGTGCTCGAACGCCTGAACCGCCGGACGCCGCGCCCATGCATGTCATCCTCGTCGCGACGCAGAAGGGTGGCGCCGGCAAAAGCACGCTCTGCGCTCACTTCGGGTCGCTTGCCGATCGTCAGGGTAAGACGCTTCTGGTGGACGCCGATCCGCAGGGCTCACTGTCCGGCTGGTATCAGAGCCGCGAGACCGCGAGCCCGCTTCTGGTCGAGGCTGACGCGGACAGCATCGGCGACGTTCTCGACGCGGCACTGGCCGAGGATGTCGAATGGGTCATCATCGATAGCGCTCCGCACAATGCGCCGCTCATGGCCTCGCTCATGTCTCGGGCGAGTGTGACCGTTGTTCCGGTCCGCCCAGGCCCATTTGATTTGAGGGCGGCTGGTGCGACTCTCGCCATGGCTCGAAGCCTCAAGGCGCCGATCGCGTGCATCATCAACGCTGCCCCGCCGATCACGCGCGAGAACGAGACCTCGATCGTCGCCGAGGCGCGCGCCGTGCTCACCAGCATGGGTGCCCCGGTGTTGCCCGGCCAGGTGTCCCAACGCGCTAGCTTCTCGCACGCTCTCATCACCGGGCAGAGCGTGAATGAGTACGAGCCGGATGGCCGAGCCGCCGCCGAAGTCTCCGCGATGTGGTCAGCCGTGACGGCGCTCGCCAAAGCATTCCCCCGTAAGGATTGAGGGACGACCCATGACGACACCCGTCCGCAGAGGATCGCTCGCCAGCATGGCGGTCCCGAAGGCCATCACGGCTCCCGAGCCCGAGACCGCTCAGGCGCCGGCTGAAAGCCCGAAGGGCGCACCGAGCCCGAAGTCTCCGACACCGCGTCGGGCACCGGGCGACGTGAAGACGGTTCAGGCTCGCATCAACAAGCAGGGCTGGAAGGCGCTGCGCGACCTCGCCGCTGATCGCGAGGTCAGCCTTGAGGCCCTGATGGTCGATGCCCTCAACGACCACCTGTTGAAGCACAAGCAACCGCCGATCGTGCAGCGACGGACTGGCGAGCGTGGGACTGAAGGCGGGGAGTGAACGACGAAGGGCGGCCCCATCGGGGCCATCCCCCGCATTCGATCCTCAAACGCCGAACCACTGAATGCCTGAAACACCGAATAGCATGGTTCGATGTTGCAGGAGTTCCGTTGTTCGGCGTTTCCGGGTCATCAACCGCAGCGCGGTTCGGGCGTGCTCAACCCGAGCGAATAGCCTTGCGCCGACCGCTTGGTGATTTAGTTTTGTACTGAGCCAGAAGCTTTTCCGCGGCGAGTCGCACGGATGCCCGCGCAGCTTCGAAATCCTCCTCTATCGGTGATGGTTCAGGCTTTTGGTCGCCGATCGTCTGCGGCACTGATGCCTCAGCATTCCGGGGCTTTGCCTTCTGCCGATACGCCGCGCGCATATCCCTGATCGCCGCGAGAGTGGTGTAAATCCGGCGACCAATCCGCTCGTACCCGAGATCGCCGCGCTTGGCCGCGTTGCGCAATGTGAGCGCTGAGACCGAACCATCGGGAAAGGCGAGGCGCGCGGCAACGTCGAGAAGTAGCGGGGTCTCGTCGGTGATCTCGGATGTTTCAGGAGTTCGGATCGGCGTCTTCACAGCCCCGCCACCACCTCAAACAGCGCCACGCCGGCTGCGGTCACGACGTTGCCAGATCCGCGCCAGGGCAGAACCGCGAGCATAACAACCGGGTGTGCGCGACCACATCCGGCACAACAACCTCTGCCGCCTCGGCCTTACGGTCCTCGTCGTTCCCACGCAGCCACGCGACCTGGTTGCCGTGGTGGCTCTCGGGAGTGGTGAGGGCAGGTTCTGCATCTCGGCCATCCTCGCGGTCTACATCGCCGTCGATGCGATCCAGAACCGCGATGATGTGGTCGGCGGCATCAAGGGCGGTTTGTAAAGCCTCGCCGAGACGGGTGCGGATTTCCGCCTCCGTCATCGGCACTGGCTCGGCAGGAACAACTACGCTGGGGCGCGGGGTGAATGTGAGCACCTCGCCCATCGGTCAGACCTCCACACCGTTGTCGGACGCTTGATCGCCCTCCGTTATGACGACCGAGATTTCACCCTCGCGACACAGCCGGTCCGCATCGTCTCGGATCGCGGTAAGGTACTCGACGTGCCATCGGTCCAGCATGTCAGGCGCCATGATCGGCAGCAGATACGTCAGCTTGGCGCGAAGGTCGGCGAGGTTCTGAGCGGGTGTATGCGCTACCGCGTGCTCGGCCTCGTTCTGCATATCTGCGTCTAGGTTGAACTCCTCGTCCGTCTCATCGCCTTGAAGCTCGGTTTCCCGCATGACCTCGCCATGCCGCATGATCGCGGCTCGCACCTCAGCCGATACTCCGCTCGTGAGGCCCACGGTGTTCAGGGCCGCGCGTTCCGCCGCTTCGCGCTCCCGCTCCGCAGCCGCGTAGATCTCATCTGCCGTTTTGGGTTGTACCAGATCACTCACCCGCTGAGGCACCAGCACGCCGACGACGGCGCCGACGATCTTTCCGCGCAAGTGGTCGGGATCGTAGGGACCGTCGCTCGCGTAGCGCGTCCCAACTCCGATGCGATTGACCGGATCGACCCACCACCGCGGCTCGCCCTGCCCCCCGACCTTGCGGAGATTGGTCAGCATTACGTCACGAGTGCTGCCGTTGTCCCACTGCATCACGTACAAGGCGCCGTGCGTCGGCTCGCGCTGAGACGGGTCGTAGACAACGGTCTCGCCCTTCCGAACGAGAGGGTAGGCCGCTGCATCATAGGCATACTGCTCGCCCATGCCCTCGGGGCACTCGCGGAGAACGGGCAGCTTGGACGGAAGCGACGGAGCATTATCAGCGACCTCGACGGGCGTGTAGACCCCGACAACGCGGTGGATTTTTTCAACGATCTCGGCGCGTAGTCCTCCGGTCTGGCCCGTTCCTGGCACGACCACCTCAATCAGTGGCATCAGTTCCGAGCCTGGAGCGAAAGCGATTGTGCGCTCCGGGCGAAACCCATGCGTCAGATCGTAGACGACGTTTCCGCTTCGCCCTTTGAGGTAGAACACGGCCAGCCCCGCCCCGGTCGGCATGGTTGGAGCGACCACGATGGCAGAGCCGGGGGCTGCGTGCAGCCCAAGGCTGTCATCGTTAACGGATAGAGCATAGGCATCGTCAGGGGCGCCGGCTGGGGCCGGGATGGTAGCGCTCTGGGCCGGCAAGCCGCCTGTCGCCGACGACGCAGGGGTGGCATCCCGGCTTTTGGTGAACCGCCCGCTGGCATCGCGGAGACGGGCGGCACGGTCGCGCTGGTCAGCGTGTACGGCTGCCGGCTGAACTTGCGGACGAGCGGTGTTGTGCTTGGTCATAATGCGCGCTCTCCTCAGGCGATCGTCGGAACAGCAGAAGCAGCGGCGGTGTCCTCGTCTTCGTCATCCGGCTCCACACCGGCCTCGACAAGCTCCTGAAAAAACGGCTCGGGGGCGGGCAGGCCGAAGTGCTGGGCTGCGAGCCGGGACACGTCGGCTAGGGCGCTTTCGCTCCACCATTCCCCCAAGTCGGCGAGCGCGACCTTGAGCATGATGCCCGGAAGGAGCTGCATCGGCTCATTGATGTAGGGGTCGGCCAGACGCGCGAGGGCGATGCAGAGTTGGTTCGCCGAGGTCCACGCCTCCGAATATCCGTTGGCGTCCCGTGTTGCCTTGGCCTTCTCACTCCAGGCATCGGCTGCACTGGTGTCCTCACGGGTCCAGCCCGGATAATCCCCGGCCGCAGCATCCCCGGCGCTGTAGAGGCGATGGGCCTCGGCCTGCGCGGGGCCGACGCGGCGGATCAGGGGCAGGAGTTTGGGGGCGAGCGCCAAGAACTCCGTCTCGCGGTCGCTGGCCTGGACGGTGGCGGCGAGCGCCGGCAACGGCATGGCAGCGGCCACAGACCCGGCCAGCATGGCGCGGCGGCCCTGGCTTGTCTCGGCCGTGAGGCCCGAAGCCTTGGCCTTGATGCCGGCGATCCGCTCGCGCAGGACCATCTTCGGATCGACATTCAGGGAACGTTTGAAGGGATTGCGCATGTCAGGCTCTCGTTGTTTCAACGTTTCAGGGTTTCCGCGTATCGGCAGTTCGGGAGTTCAGAGTAGCGAGGCGAGCCCCGTGAGGACGCAGCCGCCGCCGATGATCGCTATGGCGGCCAGGAACTCGCCGGCCGCGCTGATGAAGCGGCGGGAGCGGACGAACGCGGTGTCGGGACGGATCGCGGCCACGGCCTGCCAGGTCTCGTCCTCGCCGGGCAGGGCTTCGTTCGGCGGGGCAAGCGCCGCGTGCTGGTTGTAGCGATCGACGCCCGGCAGCAGGCGGCCCGAGGGGAAGGCGTGCGAGATCGCGACCGGCGGCAGGTTCGTGCCCAGGAACAGCGTCAGGTCGGCGACGCGGGCCTGCGCGATGCCGAAACCGGGCTGATGCGCCGCCGAGAACTCGGCTTCCTCCCCGAGCCACCAGCGCAGGTGCCCGAGCAGGGCGAGCGCGCCGAACCGGGAGGCGCAGGGCGTGGTCGTCAGGGCCTCCGTCGCGGCGTCGTAGTCGTCGCTCGCGATCATGGACGCCTTGCCCTCGGGAGCGACCTGATAAGCGTCGTAGGCGGCGCGGTGGCGCTGGATGGCGGCGTGGATCGGATCGGCAGCGGCGGTGTCGAGGGCGAGGATACGGGCGTGCGTCATCGGTCGGGCTCCAAAGGGCTCGTGATTTCAGGAATTACGGAAGGCGGGTGTTCGGTGGTTCGGGCGTTCAGGTCGGTCTAGGCGGCAGCACGGCGCCGGGGCGGGCAAACACCTTGCGGAGCCGGCGGCGGGCAGCTCGCCGGGCGCCTGCGCTCCCGGCACGTTCGCCGCGGGCGGTGTGGTAGACGGCCAGCGCCTCGGCAGACTCCGGGGTCGTCGGCGTCAGGGCGTAGAGGTCGAGGCGGGCCAGCCTGCGGACATGGGCCAGGGACGTGCGGTAGGCGCGCCACCCGGCGGGCATCGGCAGCCCTGCGGCGGCGAGATCCGCCGCGACACGGCCCGATGCGGAATAGGCGGCATCGGCGGTCTCGGCCCAGCGGATCGCCGGCAGCACCCGGTCGGAGGCCATGGCCGGCACCCGCGAGGCCGCGAGGGCGAGGAAGGCGCCGAGGACGGCGCGGCGGGAGAGGTCGGCCATCGGTCCGGCCTCAGTGCGTCGAGGTCGGGGCGTCGGCCGGCAGTAGCCGTGCCATCGCTTCGGCGATCGTTGTCATCGCGTCCGACAGATCCCAGACCTGAATTGCGTACTGCAGCGACTTGGGCGCGACGCCGCACCCGCCGTAGGCCCTGAGGTCGGCGACGTAAGCCGCGAACGCCCGCAAGCCGGAGAAAGTGGTGATAGGAGCCAGGACGAGAGCAGACGTGGCCGCGTCGTATGCTTCGGCCGCCTCGCGGAAGTGCTCCCGCGTGCAAAACCGGCCCTTCCGCTTCTTCACCGCGTAGTGAATTTCGGCCTCGTAGACGTGGAGCGCTTCGCGGTGCGTCTCTATCGCGGCGAACACAGGGTCGGCCGACATGGCGGGCGCGACGACGGCGTGAGCGGTGGCGAGCATAGCGGTCCCCTCAGTGCGCGCGGTAGGCGCGGAGAGACTTGGCGGCAGCCCAGGCGCCCTTGAGCGCGTAGGACATGCACACGCCCCAGGCGTCGCCGGTCACTTCCATGCGGGCCTGAGCCGAACGGATCGCGGCGCGCATGATCGCCGAGCGGTCGAACGAGCCGTCACGGTTGACCAGGGGGGCGACCGTGGCGGCGAAGCGCTTGGCGTTCTCGGTGGCGGCGACGACGGCGGCCTTCGTGATGATGAAGGCGCGGCGGGCATCGGCGGTCAGGCGCGGGTCGGCGCTGCGAGCGATGTGCGAGGCGGGGATGAGGTTGGCGTAGCGCATCGGGGCTGGCCTCCGTGGTGATAATCTCACCACTAGAGGTGTAACCCACACCGGTTTGATGTCAACCTCATATGGTGATAAATTCACCTCATGAAGCCATTTCAATGCCGGATGGGTCGTGCTGCCTTGGGGTGGAGCACGGCGGACCTAGCCCGTGAAGCTGATGTCGGGGCTAACACGATCAATCGGTTTGAAGCCGGGCAAGATGCCCGGATCAGCAGCGTCGATAAGATACGAGACGCTCTGGAGCGTGCGGGCCTAGAATTTATCCCTGAGAATGGCGGGGGCGCCGGGGTTCGGATGCGTGAGCGAAAAGCATGATCGCCTCGTCCGCGCGCCTGTCCGAAGTCGCGCGCCTCGCTGGCCTCCTAGCCGATCAGGTGCTGGACGCGCAGATCATGAACCGGCCGGTCCCGGACCAGCACATCCGGACGCTGCTCAGCGCCGCCTTCCTCCTGGATGAGTACGGCCTTCCGCTTCCTTCGCTGCTGCAACAGATCGTTCACGGAGCGAAGCGGGGAGCCGACTGATGCAGTATGCCGAGCACATCGGATGAACCGCGTCATGAGCCGATTGGTAGCGATCGCAGTGGCTGTCGTGCTCATCATCTCGGTTCGGCTGCTTGAGATGGCAGGCCTGGAATATGCGTTCGAGGATTGTGCCGTTGCAGCGTTTGTGGCCGCAGCCGTCGTCGCAGTAGCGGATCTCAAGTCATGACTGCTGGCCTTAAATTCATCCCTGACAACAGGGAAAGGGCTGGTATCCGGTTCCAAGAGCGGAAGGCACAAGGGGTTGAGAGCTGATCCATGGCCTTGTTCGACATTACGCTCAGCGGAAATTCACCCGACGACATTGCTCATATCATTCAGGTTTCCTTGGCGCCGGCTTTCGTACTTACAGCTCTTGCTCAAATGCTTAACGTTTTCTCGACCCGTCTCGCCCGGATCGCGGACAAAGTGAACACAACTGCCAAGGAGTTGGACAAGGCTGACGCTACCGAAGCACGCCACCTCTCGCGGCAGCTATCTTTCCTGCGGCGGCGCTCGTTCCTGCTCGACGTGGCTGTGGTGATGGCGTGTCTCAGTGCGGTGATGATCCTCGGCTCAATCCTGACGCTGTTCGTGGGCGCGCTGCGTGATGCCGCTGCCGCCTCGGTCCTGTTCGCCTGCTTCGGGGCCGGGCTCATTTTCACGGTTTGCGCACTCAGCGCGTTCCTGACGGAGATCCTGTTGGCCGGACGCGGCATTCGGGTCGAGGTCGATCGGCAGCAGGATCACGTTTCGACAACCCGGGAATGATAGAGCGGGTTCTTCGTGCAACGCCGGGACATAGATAGCCGACGCGCCCGCTAGCTTGTAACCAGATCGGGCGGCCGGCATCCCTCGTGGCCAACCGCTCTCGCTTTTTGAACGAAGTAGTGAGCGACTATCCTGCGCGCCGCGCGCTCCAGTTCCCACTGCATTCCACGAGTCCACCCGAAGCGCGCCACGTTCCACTGCCGCTGCCTTTCGCAGTGAGGCTTCCGGTGATCGGCACTTTGTTCGAGCCCTGCGTGATCGTGGCTTCAACCGCTCCGGCCATCGAGACGCCCCCGTCGATGTTCATGTCGTCGCCAGGGATCGAAGCGTGGCTGTCCTGGATCTGAACCTGATAGCTTGTGCTGGCCGAGCACGGTCCGTTCTCGGTGACGGCCGTGATGCTCCAACTGCCATCGTATTTATCGGGCACTTGAACCCGCTTTCTTGCAGCCTCGGCTGGGACGAGGAGGATGCCAGTCAGGCAGGCCGCAACGGCCCAGATAGCAATACGAGACATGTGATGGCTTCCGCGCTGACGCGGTCGCAATCGACCGGTTATCCTCTGAACCGCGCATCCGATAAACGGTTCATTAATCATTAACCACATCGACTTCATTTGATCAGTATGCCGATTGTGACCTCGTCGTTTGATCGGATGCGGCCATGATGCCGGGACAGGGCGACGCCGGATGTACGCGCACTCGGTTCTGGCTCCCGTGGCCGTCTGCTCTTCAGCGGATCATTCTATCGGCCCTCACTACTCGATTTGATGAGGCGCGAGCGCCCCCCACTCCCCAACTGGCCGCGGCTCATGCGCCGATCGCGGGCTGCTGCCTATTGCAGCTTCTCCGTCCCGAGCTTCACGCGGGTATACCCGGTCCAGCCGATCGACCTCGGCAACGGCCTGCTGCGATGGGACCGCTCCGAAATCGATGAGTGGATCGATGGCCTGCGGCATGAACCGAAGCAGCCTTCAACCGACGACGAGCTCCTTGCGCTGTTGGGGTAACCGCCTGCCTGTTCGTGAACCATGCCCAGCGTCAATCTCACCGCCTATGCTCACCCCGTGATCTCACCCGATCACCCCCTATAAGATACCAAGACCGAAACCGGGTGTGCTCACCGGGTTTTCGGGAGCCGGCCAGGAGCGTGCCGGGGTCCTGTAGTCAGCTTGGGGTCAAACTACGTAGAACCACCTTTTTCGCTCCCGACTTTCTACGTTCTGGCGATGATCCATTAGCACAAGCGGCAGAGGAGCCTTGTGCGATGGACTGGCACGATCAGCAGGACCTGGCGCGATACCGGCGCCGGAAGCGGAAGCAGCAGGACTACCAAGCCAATTATCGGGCGAAGCTGGCTGAGGCCAAGACGCCCGAGCGCGATGACGTGTCGGCCGTGCTGATGGCGGCCTACCTCGACGTGCTCGTGCTCGATAGCGAGGCGGTCGTGGTAATCTCCCGCCGCTTGGTCGATGGGCTGGTTGCACGAGGGTACGACCGGCACGCTAGCAAGGACCGGATCAGGGCTATGGCGCGCAGGGTTCAGACGCAGATGCAGGCGAAGGGCAAGCCGGCCGCGAGGGAATAGCAGTGTGCCACGAGGCGTTTCAAAGCTCGGCCCCGTTGACCTGCTAGTAACCAACCCGAGGCACCGTGCCTTCAAGCCGAGATCAGGATCGGTTCGCTGGTGAGATGAACGACGCACCCGTTACCCCGTGATCAGATCGGGGGGGCGGGCCTGCTGCCTTATCGTACGGCCTGCCACACTGGAACGCCAACAGGACGCCCCGGTCGGTTCCGCCGGAACATCTGATTGCCGTACCGGATCCAGGTGTCGCCGATCGCTTCTACGCGCCGAGTTTTGATTATCAGCGTGCTATGACATCCGCTGTGCAGTGGGCGGTATTGTCGAACGAGTATCAGTAAAGCGTCCTCGTCGATCGAAGGAGAATATCCTCCACGCCGGCCTGCATATTGTCGTTGGTGCGCGCCCGCCTTAGCTCAACCCGAAATTGACCGGGCGGGAGGCCAAATGTTGCGGCGAAAGCGCGGTTGCAATGACTGTCGCTACTGAAGCCGTACTCATAAACTAACCTGCTAATTCCGCGTTCCTCATCCGGGTTTGATAGTGCACGACGTAGGCCATTCAGGCGCTGCTGTTGAATGAAGCGTCTGACTCCACCATCTGCGCTGAACAGGCGGTAGAGGACTGAACGCGAGGAGCCAATCCCGGCGGCTATCGTCTCCGCGTCAAGTCTTGGATCCGATAGCTGCGCCGTGATGAATGCCTGAGCCCGTCTACGACGTAGGATATCCGCAGCCTCTGTCGAGAGAGTTCGGCTCGATGCCGGTACGCTTTTGAGAGCCAGCCCGAGCAGGTTGATAGTGGCAGAGGCGATGTGCCCCGTCGGATCGGCTGGCAAGGGCGTAGGAGTCTGGGTCAACGAACCCAGCAAACCGGCAACCAGACGGCTGGCATCCGCGGATAGGACGGCACCATGGATCCCAGTCAGATCAGGTAGCACCTCCTGCACATCGACGCGCGCAAGCTGCACCGTCACAATGTCTGCATGGGTTCTTAACTGAGATACATGGGGGAAGCTCGTATCCAGCACGGCTATTTCACCGGGCTGTAGCCGACGTTCGGCGCCTGGTGGACCAGATACGAAATCGCCGGCTCGCAGGAGATGGAGCGTGATGTGGTCGAACCCGTGACGACCAACACATGCCCAGGTCCTGTTTTGCACGACTCCCTCAACGCGCCTCTCGTGCAGGATCATGCGCGGGAGTCGGATGACGTTGAGGCTAGCCTTGAAGCTCTCGCCGATCCGCGACAGATCGGCGACACCACTATAGAGGCGGTGGTACGCGTCGAAGCTCTCAACCTTCAATTGCAGTCCTCAGGGCTCACGCTACACCGGCAAGGTGCTACATCATTTTGTTTCGGGAATGCGTAAGGCGCGCCGGGGATAGGCTGGCTCACACCAACGTGATGCCATGGGTCTCGCCGGATGTGGGCCGGCGGGGATTAGAGCGTGCGCAGGGCGGCAGAACGCTTCAGTGCGATCGGTATCGTCCGCCGAACTGTCGCGGGATCGATTGCCCACAATTTGTGTTGTCGGGGGCCACAGGATTTTCCTACCGCATCTCCTTCGTCAGGAATGACCATGACCAAGACTCTCATCAGCGCTGCCATCGTTGCGGTAGTGCTCACATCCTCCGCGTTTGCTTAGGTCATCGAGACTCCCACGAGCACGACCGTAATTGTTCCCCCGGGTGCACCAGGTGTTGTGACGCGTCAGCCTGGGTCAACCGGTGAAGAAGGGGCTGGGACCTACTCGCCGACCGGTCGGGCTGCCGATAGCATCTCGAACGACTCCGCGGCTTCTGGCAACGCGGGCCAGCCTTCGCGTATGGGTTCGACCGGTAGCGGTGGTGGCAAGTAGGGGCTTCTAGCCATATATGGTCGGCCCGCCCGGCACCAGCTGCGGCGGGCCTTCTTGTTTCTACCCCACCGACCGCAGCTTCGGCCCCGCCCCGGTGTGCACGCCCGCGAAGTTCGGCCGCGTGCTGATCCGGTCCTTCCGCTTGCAGGCCGAGCACACCAGCCGTAGCGCGACATCCGGCACGGGGAAGTCATCGGGCAGGCCGTCGAACGACATGGTGCCGCTGCGCCCGCACTCGCAGAACACCAGCAGCCCGCGCGCGCCGTTCGCCTTGCTGTTGGCGATGGTGGCCGGCGGCTGCTCGATGCCGTCGGAGTCGTACCAGCGGCGCGGGTTGCGCAGGTGCCTCGGAATGCCGGTCATTGGATCGTCGCGGAGCCGGATACGGGGCCCAGCAGCGCGGCAAGCTTCATCAGGCCCGCATCGGTCATCTCCTCGCCATTCACGAGCCACAGGCTAAGGTCGTCGCCGGTTGGCTCGACATACAGGCCGAGCGCGCGGAGAGCTTCGACGGCTTCGTGGAAGGGGTCGTCGGTCACGGTGTCGTTGCCCGCGCCTTCGGGTTGAGCCGGTCTCGCATCTCTTTGCCGGTCTTGAAGACCAGCTTCGACTTCGCCTGGACCGAGACGAGCGCACCGGATCTCGGATTGCGGCCCATCCTTGCCTGCTGCTCAACGATGGTGAAAGACCCGAACCCGCGCAGCTCGACACGATCGCCGACCGCGATGGCGTCTGCGATCCGCCCTATGATGGCATCGACCACGGCCTCGCAGTCCTTCGCGTAGAGTTGCGGGTTCGCAGCAGCGAGGCGCTGGACCAGTTCGGATCGGATCATGGCGGCGCAGAATGCGCATCGCGCGAGGGACGACAACCCCGCCGCCTGACACACTCAGCGTTGACTTAACCGTGCGGGCTGGCCGACATGCCATGTCCGGCCTGTGCGCGCCCTGTGGCGAGTCGTGAGCCGGCATCAGGAGATCGAAGCCGCGAGATAGACCCTAAAAAGCCAACAGCCCCTTCCCGGCAAGGAAGAGGCTGCTGAAAACCCAGAGGCCTTGTGAGGCCGGAGTCGATGCCCCTCACAAGCCACACGCTCCCGGTGGGAGTCAAGACGGAACGTGTTTCCGTCAACGGGAAGGCTTTGCCTGGACCCTGGACCGCGGCCCGTGAGGGACCGTGAACGATGGACTATGCCTACGAGATCCGCCGGCAGGCGGAGGCGGCTCCGCGCGCCGCGTTGCCGGCTGTCGCGTCCGCGATGTGGAAGGCGTTCGGAGCGGGGCACCTGTCCGAGGCCGAGGCCGAGGCGCTATCCAGCCTGATCGAGGCGCGGCAAGTTTCTTCCGGATCTGGAAAGAACTTGCCGGCCGGGCAGGGTATGGCGATTTCCCCCATCCCTTCCGCCGGCCTCACAGGGGTACCTAGGAGCCGCACCGGGTCTCGACCGCGCACGGATGCCTCGATGGCCCGCCGTCGCCGCTGGGCGGCCTCTGGGCGGCTTCCACCGGCCATCGCGGCCCGGTTCACACTGGCCGAGCAGGCGGTGCTCTCGCTCGTCGCGGCCGAGACCGTCCGGCGGAACGATTGCCGGCTCGCGGTCGGGCATCTCGCGGCGATCGTTGGCGTCGCCGAGACGACGGTGCGCAACGCGATCCGCGAAGCCCGCAAGCTCGGGATAGTCACGGTCGAGGAGCGGCGTGTGACGGGCTTCCGCAACGACACGAACGTGGTCCGCATCGTCTCGGCTGAGTGGACGGCCTGGCTGCGGCTGGCGCGGAAAGGGGTGGCTGATCACCACCCCCCTTCGGCACAGGGGGGTGGGTGCAAATCAGCGAGGCGCACGCATACTAATGTTCCATACCTTGTGAATTTAGGGGATCGGAACCCTCAAAAGGGCTGCCGACAAGCGGCGGGCGACCCTGCCGTCAGAGCCACATCTGGAATTCGCGAGACGGGTAGAGCGGGCCGAGCTATGCGGTAGCCGCACACGAGCGTTCGACATGCCGGACGCGTCTCAGACTTCGCAGGGTGCTATGCCGCCGGCCTCTCGACGCACGCGCTGTCGGCGGTCGCGAACGCCGGTAGCTTGCCGAGCAGACAGAGTACGTGATGACAGGTCGGTGCGGGCCAGCTCCCTGCGCCGTGCCCGTGAAGCCTTGGGCCGGGTGATTGCGTGAAGGTCGGTGCTGCGGGGAACAGGAACCGCCGACGCCGGCTTATGGCCCGTTCGAAGCCTCGAAGGGGTGGCGGCCCTGCCTGAAGGGGCAAGCAGGACCGCCGCAACAGATCGGGCGACCTGCTGGCCGCGGATGCGGCGCCGTTCACGGTGGATCAGATGGGTTGCTGAAGGATGAGCGACGACACGGCAGCCCTGATCCTGACGCTCGCCACCGAGATCGCCGAGTTGCGCGCGGCCCTCGCTGAGGCGCAGGAACTCCTGATTGAGACCGCCGTCGATGCCGGCGAGATGCATGCCCGGCTTGAGGAGATGCAGCGGGAGTTGGCCGTTACGCGTACCGATCGCGACGCCTGGATGATCCGTGCAAGGCGGCAAGCGTCATGATCGCCCCCTACGTCGAGCGCCTTCGCCGCCACACTGGCCTTGCACTCGCCGCCAATTCGCTACCGCTTCCGACCCGTTGCGTACTTGCCGTTTCACGGTGTTATGCTGTTGGTTGCGGCGCATGTATCTGTAGCATCATTGGTTTCTACCGCAGCCAACGCGGCGGACGATAGAAATGATTGAGCGTATCGTAGTAAGTGATGAGGTCGATGAAACGACCTCAAAAACCATCGAACACGGGCTCACTCAATATAATGAGGCATGCGTTGGCCCAGACCCATCGAGGCCAATGTGGATTGTATGCCGAGATGAGAACGAAAATGTTATAGGTGGTATTCAAGGTTTCGTTCAGTGGGATTGGTTCTATATAGCAATACTTTGGGTGCGTGAGGATCATCGCCGGAGTGGGGTCGGAACCAGGTTAATGGCCGAAGCTGAGGATGCAGCACGCAAAAATGGATGCATCAGAATGCGTTTAGCAACGATAACATTCCAAGCCCCGAATTTTTACAAAAAACTTGGTTATGTTGAGGTGTGCCGTGTGCCTGATGTTCCGCCAGGGCACTCGTTCATCTGGATGTCTAAAATGTTGGTCGTTCAAGATTGATCGTCTGTTATCGACCCAACCCAGCCACTCGCACCGCCGTCGGCGCTTCTCCAAAGCGGTAGTTCGTCACCCGTCCGGGAACTGGGCCCGGGATGGAAAGTCGCACCTTCAGCGGTATAAGGCCGAATGGACCAGCAACTGCTGATCATCTGCCTGCTAACCGGCGCGATCAATCTGATCGGAACGATGGCCTATGCCGCCAGGATCGCGGGAGTTAGAACCAAGCGGATCGCTATAAGCTTCGCCTTATTCAATATATTAGTCCTTGTGAGCCGAACATCCAACGGATTTCTCGGGCCTCTTATAGCAAAGAGAATTGAAAATCACTTGTCTCATGGTGGAGGAGAAGGGCTATCGCGCGATTTTAGAATTATCATTGCGAGCGCAACGATAGCGGTTCTCATTGGTATTGTGCTGATACCAACTAGCCAGCGGCTATTTACCAGAGCAATCAGCCACTTCCAGCGTTCGCGCTCGACGATGAAGTTGCTCGCCCAAACGCTAACCCCTACCGGCGCTCACGCTGTGGCGGGATCTTTCGCAGTGCCAAGAATAGCCAATGTTCCTCACAGACCACAGCCGACCGGCGTGAGTTGGACCATCCTCGTTGCGAATGTGATTGTTCAAGCCCTGTTAACGGTAGGAGTTCTAGCGTCGTTGTATGCTGGGTTCCTAGAGCCGTCATTACGCGTCACGGCTTCTCAATTGTCTGCGATCATAAATGGCGTTGCCACGATACTTCTTTTTGCGTTGATCGATCCACAACTTTCAGTCATGACTGATGACGCCGTCGAAGGCACGATAAGCGAAGCAGAATTTAGGCGAACTGTCGTCTGGATATCTCTAAGCCGTTTACTGGGAACATGTCTGGCACAGGCTTTATTTCTACCTGCTGCCGTATGCGTCGCTTGGATTGCAGGCCGTATTTGAAGGCGCAACCACCTAAAGAGGGTAGTGCACAAAGGGTGGGAATGGCCGCTTCAGCGAGCCTGCGGTCAAAAGCGGACCGGCAGAAATCCACCCTTCTCAGACGCTTTGAAGGACTGCCATCCGTCAGGTTTTTACCGCTATGGTTGGACTCGGAGCCCACCCGCACTGGACAGCCGCGAGTGCCGATCCGTCCCGAGCACCGCTATTTCTACCCCATCGACTGGCGCGAACTATCAGCCGAGATCCGGTTCCGGCGCGCTGGCAGCGCCTGCGAGGGCTGCGGACGCCCG
This sequence comes from Methylobacterium sp. E-025, assembly GCF_022829705.1. Taxonomy (NCBI): domain Bacteria; kingdom Pseudomonadati; phylum Pseudomonadota; class Alphaproteobacteria; order Hyphomicrobiales; family Methylobacteriaceae; genus Methylobacterium; species Methylobacterium sp. E-025. The sequence goes on along the minus strand of NZ_JAKSYR010000027.1, from coordinate 3,358 downwards.
CACGGGCGTATCGTCTACCATCTCGGCGATGGGCGCTGGTGGGACGCTCAGATCGGCGCCTGGCGCGACGGGAAGGGTAAGAGCCTCGCCGAACTGCCGACCCTGGATGACCTGACGGGAAGCCTGCGCACGACGCGCGTGGTGCTCGCGACGGCGCATCGGGACCACGACACCGCCAACAACACGGGCGCCAACCTCGCCGCGTTCTGCCAGCGCTGCCATGTGAACCACGACCGGCCGGAGCATCAGCGGCGGCGGTGGGGAACGCTGTTCCGACGCCGGGCGATGGGGGATCTGTTTCGGGGGATCTATCCACCATGACGGGAGCCAGGCAGGTGCCAGACATCATCGACTCCTACGCCTACCCGCCGCGGGGCCTCGATCTCGCTGCTGCTGCTCGATACCTCGGGCTCACCCCAACCGCCTTCAGCGCCCTCGTGCGGGTCGGCCAGCTTCCGTCTGCCCGGCAAATCGGCGTGACCGCCGTCTGGGACAGAATGGCCCTTGATGCAGCGTTCGAGGCGGCCTCGGCTGATGAGGTGCAGCCCAACGGGAAGCCTCCGCAGAAACAGAGGGGTACGCCTCTGATGTCGAAGGAATGGCCGGGCTACCACAACGCGTACACGCCCGAAACGCTGGGCGAGCGGTGGTCGTGCAGCGGACAGCACGTCCGCAACATGATCAAGCGGGGCGACCTGGCAGGGAGCCTGCTTGGGGGGAAGCTGCTTCGCATATCGGCCGCAGTCGTAGCGGCCTACGAGGACGCGAACACGGGTAAGGCGCGAGCCCGATAAGAACCGCCCGCACGTCAGCACCGCGTCGCGCATGCCTACGGCGGTAATTTACGCAGTGGCGGGAATGCAGCTTGCGCACCGCCTTTTCCGCTACTACCATAATTCCAATGACGACGACGTGGGACGAACCGAAGCGGCTCGCGAACCTAGCCAAGCATGGCTACGACTTCGCCGACTTCGACACGTCGTTCGACGGCGAAACCGCACTGATCCGTCCGACCCGCCCCAGCAGCACCGGCCGCGCACGCTACATGCTGATCGGCGATTGGAACGGTGAGCGGGTCGTGGTCGTCGTCGCGTCGCCTCTCGGCAATGAGGCGTTGAGCCTGGTCAGCCTTCGCACTGCCGATCCTCGTGAAAGGGAAGCCTATGCACGACATCTCGCCGAAGCCTGAGCGTCCCGCCCCCGGCTACTCGCAAGAGGATTGGGATGAGGTCTCCGACACGCCGTCGATGACGGATGCGGAGCTTGGGGAGATGCGCCCCGCGCAGGAAGTGCCAGAGGTCTACAACCTGCTGCCGAAGCGCGGGCGGCCGAAGCTCGCTGATGCCAAGGTCAATCTCACCCTGCGGATCGATCCGGCGCTATTGGCTGCCTACAGGGCAACCGGAAGCGGCTGGCAGGTGCGGATGCACGATGCCTTGGCTGCGGGCCTCGATGCGCTTTCGGATGCGGACGAGGCGGCCAGGATGATCCGTAAGGCTGAGCGGACACTGAAGGCGCGCCGGGCCGGCAAAGTTGCCCCTGGTATGTCGGCGCTTGCAGCATCGGTTCTATCAGGTGAAGGCACGCCTTCTGGCAAAAAATCGGGCTCCAGGCTGCTCACTATGAAGCGGCCGAAGTCGGCCTAGACCGCCTCGACAAGCGCACCCCGGTGCATACATTGCTGGGATGCGCGCTGCCCTCGTCGCCCTCGCCCTTGTCGGTTCCGTCACGGTCGCTAGCGCAGCAAATGCGCCGAAGGCCATGCAAGGCGTCTGGACCGGCACGGCGCTTGAATGCGAAGCGTATCGAGCCAATCCTAAGTCGCTCGGTTAAAGGCACAGCCGTGTTGCGCATCGCCGCTGATCGCATTTCCGGGGCGACGACCGGCACGGTGCTGAACGTCACCGGGCCGGCATCATTCCAGGCCAGCGGCAGTGAAATTGCTGGCGTCCCAATGGTCTACGAACTGAGAGACGGCAGCATCCTCGCCGAGACGATCGGCGATGCAAGGGCCGCGTCCCTCTACCTGCGCTGCTCCCGCTAACGCGCCGCTGTTTGGACGTTGCGCAGCATCTCGTTGTTGCTCCGGTTCGCGGCGCGCTCGAAATGCTCGGCCGCCTTTTGCGGGTCCGTCACACCGTGGATCGTCACGTTGGTCGGCGAGTTCACGTTCATGCTCGACTGATTGTTCGTGGTCGAGGTTGCGCCGAGTGGAGTGGAACGAAGGTAGGCATTCACGTCAAAGCTGCCGGGATTGAAGCCGCCGGCGATCGGCCGGGGGGCAACCGGTGCTGCGGTGGTACCTGATCCGCTCGACAGGAAGCGAGCGACCCGCGCGGCCTCGTCGCGCTCCATTTTAGCAACGTGGGATCGAACCGTCCCATGCCCATCGCTGGCATCGTAGCGCCCAGGGCGCCCCGCGTTGATCGTGGAGTAGAGATCCAACAGCCCCATACCAGGCTTAAACCCACGGCTTTTCAGATACCGCACGACCGCAGGCATCTGCTCCTTGAACGTCTGCTTATCATTGGCGCCATACATCGCTCTTTCAGGACCACCAAACTGGATGAGGCCATGATACCGATTGCCTGTTCCCCCATGCACGCTCGGGCTGAACTTACTCTCGTATGATATGACCGTGGCGAGATCCTTTGGACTAGTGCCGAGTTCCTTCGCCGCCTGCCGCAAAACGTCGACATTCTCGCCGGTGAAGTTGTAATCCGACTTATCCTGCTTCGGGCCTAAACCAACGGCTCGCTTCATTGCATCGATACCGCGACGCAAAAGTCCGGGCTTAGCCTTTCCTGTGTCGTTCGCCGGTTCCTGCCCCAGGTAGCTCGCACCACCGATCGCGGCACCCTCCGCAGCCTGCGCCGATCCGCCCAGCAGCTTACCGGCCAAGCCGCCACCGAACATGAAGTCCATGTACTTGCCCACCGGCCCCGCCATCATTGCGGCGTTGAGCTTAAACAGCAGGTTGAGCAGAACCTTCACCACGTCCACGATCTTTTGGATGTAGCCGTAGGTCTTGAGCCAGAAGTCTCCAAATAGCTTGCCTTTGTCGGTCGTCCAATCCGCGATCACGACGAGCTTATCGCCGACCCATTCGAGGGCTTTCGCCAAGCTCTGCATAATCCCGGTGAGCGTTTCCGAGTGAGCGTCAATCCAGTCTCGGAAGCCTTTCACCACTCGCTCAATAGCAGGAGCGAAGGTCTGCGTGATCCTCTGGCCCACAACTTCGATGACGGCGCTGAACGAACCATAAGCCTGTGAGATCTTGGCTGCATTCGATGCGACTTCATTGCCGTTAACCCCGAGGGACTGCTGAAGCGCCTTGTACTCCTTCGCGAACTTCTCC
>NZ_JAKSYR010000024.1:0-1043 GCF_022829705.1 Methylobacterium sp. E-025 | reverse complement strand
TCCAAATGGAGCGATGCAGGCCAAGGTGTTTGGCTATCCGCTCGCCGGACTGTTCGGCTTCTCGCACCTTACCGGTGGCATCCCCGGCGGCCAGGCTGAGTACCTGCGGGTGCCCTACGCCGACGTCGGCCCCATCGTCGTGCCCGAGGGTCTCACCGACGAGCAGGTGCTGTTCCTTAGCGACATCTTCCCGACCGCCTACCAGGCCGCCGAGCATTGCGACATCGGTCCGGAGGACACGGTGGCGATCTGGGGCTGCGGCCCAGTCGGCGTGCTCGCGGTGAAGTGCTGCCTGATGCTGGGCGCCAAGCGCGTCATCTCCATCGACAGCGTTCCCGAGCGCCTCGCATTGGCACGCGAAGCCGGCGCCGAGACCATCGACCACTCCAAGGAGAACGTGCAGGACACGCTCATGGAGATGACCCACGGCCTCGGACCGGACTCGGTCATCGAGGCGGTCGGCATGGAGTCGCACGGGGCCGACACCACGCTGCAGAAGGTGTCCTCCGCCATCATGGAGCACACCGTCAGCCTGGAGCGTCCCTTCGCCCTGAACCAGGCGATCCTGGCCTGTCGTCCGGGCGGCAACGTCTCGATGCCCGGCGTCTTCGCGGGCCCGGTCGGTCCCGTCGCCTTGGGCGTCCTGATGAACAAGGGCCTGACCCTGAAGACCGGCCAGACCCACATGGTCCGCTACATGAAGCCGCTGATGGAGCGCATCCAAAACGGCGACATCGACCCGTCCTTCATCATCAGCCATCGCTCCACGAACCTGGAGGACGGCCCGGCGCTGTACGACATGTTCCGGGACAAGAAGGATGCCTGCACCAAGGTGGTGTTCAAGCCTCACGGCTGAAGGACGACCACGGAGCTGAAGCACGTTCATCTCCAAGGACGGGGCACGGCCGGCTCCTGATGGGTCGCCGCCGCCAACAACAGACAAGAAAGCGTCTCATGCCCACCGCGGTGATTTTCGACGTCGATGGTACCCTCATCGATTCGGTCCCCCAGCACGCCCGTGCCTGGCAGGATGCCTTCCGGGA
>NZ_JAKSYR010000023.1:0-2963 GCF_022829705.1 Methylobacterium sp. E-025 | reverse complement strand
TCGACCGGCATGCCGGGCACGAGCTGGACCTCGCCCAGGCGCTCGCGCTGGGTCTCGGGCACGCGGATGCGGGCGGTGTAGTAGCTCTGTCCGGTCTTGGGATCGGTCGAGACGTCGGCCGAGACGCGGCTCACCGTGCCGTCGATCTCGGGCGTGGTGCGGCTGTTGAAGGCGGAGAACCGCAGCACCGCGCGCTGCTCGCGGCGCACGCTGTCGATGTCCTGGGGCGGGATCTTGACCTCGACGGCGAGCTGGTCGGCCGTGGGCACGATCAGCATCGCCGGCTCGGACGGCGTCACCAGCCCGCCCACGGTGTGGACCGTCATCTGGTGGACGGTGCCGTCCTGCGGGCTGCGCAGGTCGATGCGCTTGAGCTGGTCCTCGGCCGCGACCCGCTTCTCGCGCAGCTCCGAGCGCTTGCCGCGGATCTCGGCGAGATCCTTGCCGACCTCGGTGCGCATGTCGCCGTCGACCTGCAGGATCTGCAGCTCGGTCTCGGTGATCTTGCCCTTGGCCGAGGCGGTCTGCGCGACGAGCTGGCCGCGCTCGCCCTGGAGCCGGGCGGTCTCGCGCTCGAGCGCCGTGACGCGCGAGAGCGGCACCAGGTTCTTGGCGTAGAGCTCGCGCACCCCCGTCAGCTCGGTGAGGATCAGCGCGATCTCGCGCTCCTTGGCGTTGGCCTGCTGGGTCAGGCCGCCGATCTCCTGGCGCAGCTGCTCGATGCGCTCGGAGAGCTGCGCCTTCTGCCCGGCGCGGCCGGCGCGGCGGGCGGCGAACAGGCGGGTCTCGCCGTCGACGAGGCGGGCGACCGAGGGGTCGGCGTCCCGGCGGCCCAGCAGCTCGGCGGGGAAGGCGATCGTCGGGGCGTCGTCGCGCTCGGCCTCGTCGCGGGCATGGCGCGCGTCGAGCTCGTCCAGCGCCCGCAGCACGATGTCGAGGTTGGCCCGGGTCTGCGTCTCGTCGAGGCGGATCAGCACGTCGCCGGCCTTGACCCGGTCGCCCTCGCGCACGCGCAGCTCCCCGACCACCCCGCCGGTGGGGTGCTGCACCTTCTTGACGTCGGACTCGACCACGAGCTGGCCCGGCGCGATCACCGCGCCGGCGATCTCGGTGAAGGTGGCCCAGCCGCCGACGCCGACCACCAGCACGGTGCCGAGCCCCAGGCTCAGCGCGAGGTGGCGCCGGATCGAGGCCCGGGCGCGGGGGCGCGGCGGCAGGGGGGCGGCCGGGACGGCGGCGATCGGGCCTGCGAGGATCACGGGGTCGGCCATGGTCAGGCGCTTTCCTGCAGGGTCGGCTTCGCGGGCCCTTGCGCGGGCAGCCCCGCCGGGGCCGGTTCGGGGGCGGCGCGCAGCACGCGCTTGAACACCTCGTCCTTCGGGCCGAAGGCCTGGGCGCGGCCGTCGGCCATCATCAGCACGAGGTCGAGCGCGGCCAGGGCCGAGGGGCGGTGCGCCACGACGATGCAGATGCCGCCCCGCGCCCGCACGCCGAGGATCGCCCGGGTCAGCGCGTTCTCGCCCTCGGCGTCGAGGTTGGCGTTGGGCTCGTCGAGGATCACCAGGAACGGGTCGCCGTAGAGCGCCCGCGCCAGGCCGATGCGCTGGCGCTGGCCGGAGGACAGGCCCGCCCCGCCCTCGCCGATCCGGGTGTCGTAGCCGTCGGTCAGCCGCAGCACCATCTCGTGGATGCCCGCCGCCTGCGCCGCCGCGATCACCGCCTCGGCCGAGGCCGCCGGGTCGAAGCGGGCGATGTTCTCGCCGATGGTGCCGGCGAACAGCTCCGCCTCCTGCGGCAGGTAGCCGAGATGGGGGCCGAGGTCGGCCGGTTCCCACTGGTCGAGGGCCGCCCCGTCGAGGCGCACCTTGCCGCGCAGGGGCGGCCACACGCCGATCAGCGCGCGGATCAGGCTCGACTTGCCGGAGGCCGAGGGGCCGATCACCCCGAGGCCCTGCCCGGCCTTCAGCGCGAAGCTGACCTCGCCGACCACCGGACGCTGCGAGCCGGGCGGGGCGATCGTGACCGCCTCCACCGTCAGCGTCCGCGACGGCGCCGGCAGGCCGTGGCGCGGCTGCCCGGCCGGGATGCGCGCGAGCAGGTCCGAGAGCCGGGCCCAGCTCTGGCGCGCCTGGACGAAGCCCTTCCAGTTGGCGATGGCGAGTTCCGCCGGGGCCAGCGCCCGCGACACCAGGATCGAGCTCGCGATGATGATGCCGGCGGTGGCCTGGCCCTGGATCACCAGCCAGGCGCCGAGCGCCAGCACGCCCGATTGCAGCGCCATGCGGAACACCTTCGACACGGCGCCGAGGCCCCCGGCCACGTCGGCGTTGCGCTGCTGGGCGTCCATGTAGTCGCGGTTGGCCCCGGCCCAGCGCGCCTGGAAGCGGCCCTGCATGCCGAGCGCGGCGAGCACCTCGGCGTTGCGGCGCCCGGCCTCCGCCAGGCCGTTGCGGCGCAGGCCGTGCCCGGTGGCGGCCTGGGCCGGCCTGCGGGTGGCGCGGTCGGTCAGCCACGTCACCGCCGCGAGGAAGAGGGCGCCGCAGAGCGCGGCGACGCCGATCAGCGGGTGGAACAGGAAGCAGACGGCCAGGTAGATCGGCAGCCACGGCAGGTCGAAGAACGCCGACGGGCCGGTACCCGACAGGAACGCGCGGATCTGGTCGAGGTCGCGCAGCGGCAGCAGCCCGTCGCCGGGGGCGGCCCCCTTGAGCGGCGCACGCACCACGAGGTCGAACACGCGGCCCGACAGCGCCTCGTCGAGCGCCGCCCCGACGCGGGCGAGGATGCGCGAGCGGATCGCCTCGAGCGCCCCCTGGAACGCGTACAGCGTCAGCGCCAGCGCCATCAGCCCGATCAGCGTCGGCACCGAACGGCTCGGGATCACCCGGTCGTATACCTCCAGCATGAAGAACGAGCCGGTGAGGTACAGCACGTTCACCACGCCGCTCATCACCGCGACGCCG
>NZ_JAKSYR010000021.1:0-99850 GCF_022829705.1 Methylobacterium sp. E-025 | reverse complement strand
GGAACCCGGGTCTCGATCACATCCATCGCACGCTCCCCGAATGCGCCGCGCTCGCGCCGGACACCGCCCCGGACCGAGCCTCGGCGCCTGTCCCGCCCATCGCGACGGGGCTTCCAAACATTCCCGCAAGTTGTCAAGGCTTGGAGCGCAAAAGATCTTTCAGAAAATAAAACCATAAATGTCCGCCCTAATACATAGTATTAGAAATATGATATTCTATAACAACGGCGAATACGATTAATAATGACATGTTAAGGCGGGATTATAGTGTTCTGAGATTAATCTGCACACGCAGTTTGTTTGGCAAGCCGCTTAGAAAATCCCCTCGCACTCCGATGTCACCAGATCGCGGTCTTCTGGCAGCGTGCTGGTGCGCACGCTATCGTCATAATGCCGATTGGACGTAAAGGGCTGCGTCCCCTTCTCTTTTCGCTTCGTTGAAGCGTGTTTGCCGAACCCCGTGTCGGCCATCTTTCCAGATGCCGATCAATTTTGGTATCGACGGACCAAAATATATGATGTACATAATTTTAAAGGCATGTCAGAGGCTGAGAGGCTGTGATGAACGTCGGTATGGTCATGTTGCTGACGAGCCTCGCTTTGGCGGCGTGCTCGCCGGCCGAGACGGCGGTGCCTGAGAAACCACCGCTCGTTCAGACCGTCGCGGTCGCCCCGGCCGAGGGGGCGGTCTCGCGCTACACCGGGGTCGTTCGGGCGCGGACGGAGAGCAATCTCGGCTTCCGCGTCGGCGGCAAGATCTTCGAGCGGCTCGTCGATCCGGGGGACTGTGTCCGCCTCGGGCAGCCGCTGATGCGCCTCGATCCAACCGATTTCGGGCTCGCGCTGAACGCCGCCAAGGCGTCCGTCGAGGCGGCCCGCGCGCAGATGATCAAGGCCAAGGCCGACGAGGCGCGCAGCCGCAAGCTCGTGGCCGACGGCTGGACCTCGATCCAGGCCTACGACCAGAACAAGGGCGCGGCCGATGCCGCCATCGCGCAGTTCGCCAACGCGGAGGCGCAGGCGAGCCAGATCGCCAACCAGGCGGGCTACGCCGAGCTCCAGGCCGATGCCGACAGCGTGGTGATGGAGGTGCCGACCGAGCCGGGACAGGTCGTCGCCGCCGGCCAGACCGTGGTGAAGCTCGCCCGCGACGGATCGCGGGAGGCGGAGGTGTTCCTGCCCGAGGGCAGCCGGCGCGCGGCGCAGGGGAACGCTTCGGCCACCCTCTACGCCGAGGGCGAGGCGACCTATCCGGCGCGCCTGCGCGAGCTGTCGGCGACGGCCGACCCCGCGACCCGCACCTACCGGGCGCGCTACATCCTGTCGGGCGGCGGCGAGGCTGCGCCGCTCGGGGCGACGGTCACCCTTCGGCTCGCCGACCACGACGTCCGGCGCGAGCCCGCGGTGGAGGTGCCGCTCGCGGCCCTGTTCGACCGGGGCGACGGCACCGCCGTCTGGCGCTACGACGCCGAAACCGAAACGGTGCGGGAGCAGGCCGTGCGGGTCGCACGCATGGGCGAGGAGCGCGCCGAGGTCGTCGCGGGCCTGAGCCCGGGCGATCGCATCGTGGCGCTCGGCGCCCACCTGCTCAAGCCCGGCGAGAAGGTGCGCCAGGCGGACGCGAACCTGACGGGGGCGAAGCGATGAGCGGCTTCAACCTCTCGGCGCTCGCCGTCCGCGAGCGGGCGGTCACGCTGTTCCTGCTGATCGCCGTGACGGTCGCCGGCATCTTCGCCTTCCAGAAGCTCGGCCGCGGCGAGGACCCGGCCTTCACCGTCAAGACCATGACGGTCTCGGCGGCGTGGCCGGGCGCCACCGCCGAGGAGATGCAGCGCCAGGTCGCCGACCCGCTCGAGAAGCGGCTGCAGGAGCTCGTCTACTACGACCGCGCCGAGACCACCGTGCGCCCGGGCCTGATGGTGACGAAGGTCTACCTCAAGGACAACATGCCCCCGGGGAAGGTGCAGTCGGAGTTCTACCAGGCGCGCAAGAAATTGTCCGATCAGGCCTCCAGCCTGCCCCGCGGGGTGATGGGGCCGCTGTTCAACGACGAGTTCTCGGACGTCTACTTCGCGCTCTACGCGCTCCAGGCCAAGGGGCTGCCGCACCGTCAGCTCGTGCTCCAGGCCGAGGCCCTGCGCCAGCGCCTGCTGCGGCTGCCCGGCGTCGAGAAGATCAACATCCTCGGGGAGCAGGCGCAGAAGATCTTCGTCGAGATCTCGTACCAGCGCCTGGCCACGCTCGGGATCACCGGCCAGCAGCTGCTGGCGTCGCTCGCCAACCAGAACGACGTGACGCCGGCCGGCTTCGTCGAGACAGCCGGGCCGCGGGTCTACCTTCGCCTGGACGGCGCCATCGACGGGCTCGACGCGATCCGCGGCCTGCCGGTGGCGGCGGGCGACCGCAGCCTCAAGCTCGGCGACATCGCGGAGGTGAAGCGCGGCTACGAGGACCCCAGAAGCTTCGCGATCCACAACGACGGCGAGCCGGCCCTGATGCTCGGCCTGGTGATGAAGCCCGGCTTCAACGGCCTCAAGCTCGGCGAGGCGCTCAATGCCGAGGAGGTCGCGATCCATCACGACCTCGCCCTCGGAATCGGCTTCACCAAGATCACCGATCAGGCCAAGGTCATCGACGCGGCGATCCACGAGTTCATGGTCAAGTTCTTCACCGCGCTGTCTGTGGTGATCTTCGTGTCCCTGGTGGCGCTCGGCTTCCGCGTCGGCATCGTCGTGGCGCTGGCCGTGCCGTTGACCCTGTCGGCGGTGTTCGTGGTGATGATGCTGACGGGGCGCGACTTCGATCGCATCACGCTGGGCGCGCTGATCATCTCGCTCGGGCTGCTCGTCGACGACGCGATCATCGCCATCGAGATGATGGTGGTGCGCATGGAGGAAGGCGCCGGCCGGATCGAGGCCGCGACCCATGCCTGGAGCGCCACCGCCGCGCCGATGCTCACCGGCACGCTGGTGACCATCGCCGGGTTCCTGCCGGTGGGCTTCGCCGCCTCCACGGCCGGCGAATATGCCGGCAACATCTTCTGGGTGGTGGCGTTTTCTCTCGTCGTCTCGTGGATCGTGGCCGTGACCTTCACGCCCTATCTCGGCGTCAAGCTGCTGCCGAACATCGAGCCGGTCGCGGGCGGCCACGCGGCGATCTACGCGACGAAGAACTACCAGCGCCTGCGTCGGATCGTGCGGGCCTCGGTCGATCACAAATGGGCGGCAGCCGGCATCACCGTGGCGCTGTTCGTGGTCGCGGTCATCGGGATGGGCCGCGTCGAGAAGCAGTTCTTCCCGAACTCCGAGCGGCCCGAATTGATCGTCGAGGTCACGCTGCCGACCGGGTCGGCCTTCGCCACCACCGAGGCCACCGTGCAGCGCGTCGAGGCGGCGGTGCGCGACCTGCCGGAGGCCAAGGAGATCACGAGCTATATCGGCCAGGGCATGCCGCGCTTCGTGCTGTCGTTCGATCCCGAGCTGCCGGACCCGGCCTTCGCGCAGATCGTGGTGCAGACCGCGGACGCTGAGGCCCGCGACGCCCTCCGGGCGAAGGTGCGCAAGCTCGTCGAGGACGGCCGCTTCCCCGAGGCGCGCGTGCGGGTGCTGCAGATCGTGTTCGGGCCGCCGATCCGATTCCCGGTCGCGTTCCGGGTGGTCGGCCCCGACCTCGACGTCATCCGCCGCATCGCGGCCGAGGTCGCCGAGGTCATGGCGGGCAATCCCGACATGCGGCTCGTCCATCTCGACTGGGGCGACCGGACGCCGGGCCTTCACCTCGTCCTCGACCAGGAACGCCTGCGCCTGATCGGCCTGACACCGAAGGAGGCCGGACAGCAGCTGCAGAGCTACCTCAACGGCACGCCCGCCACCCAGGTCCGCGAGAACCTGCGCTCGGTCGACGTGCTGCTGCGCAGCCCCGGCCCGGAGCGACGCTCGCTCGGCGAGATCGGCGACCTGACGCTCGCGACGAAGGACGGCCGGCAGGTGCCGGTCTCGCAGGTCGCACGGCTGGAAAGCCGGAACGAGGATGCGGTGCTCAAGCGCTACAACCGCGAGAGCTACATCCGGGTGCAGGGCGACGTGCTCGACGGCAAGCAGCCGCCGGACGTCCATGCGCAGATCTTCCCGCTGCTGGATCCGATCCGGGCGAGGCTGCCGCCGGGCTACCGCATCGACACGGCCGGCGCCGTCGAGGAGAGCGCCAAGGCGATGTCGGCTTTGATCGCCGTGTTCCCGATCATGCTGATCGTCACGCTGACGGTGATCATGATCCAGGTGCGCTCGTTCACCACCATGTTCATGGTGTTCGCGACCGCGCCGCTCGGCCTCGTCGGCGCGGTGCCGACCCTGCTGATCTTCCACCAGCCCTTCGGCTTCAACGCGATCCTCGGATTGATCGCGCTGTCGGGCATCCTGATGCGCAACACGCTGATCCTGGTAGATCAGATCCATCACGATCGCGCCTCGGGCCTGTCGGATTACGAGGCCGTGGTGGAATCGACCGTGCGCCGCGCGCGGCCCGTGATCCTGACGGCGGCCGCGGCGATGCTCGCCTTCATCCCGCTCACCCACTCGGTGTTCTGGGGGGCGCTGGCCTACGTCCTGATCGGCGGCGTCGGCGTCGGCACCCTGCTGACGCTGCTGTTCCTGCCGGCCCTCTATGCGCTGTGGTTCCGCGTCGCCCGAACGCCTGCGGATGCGCGGAGCCCCGCGGTCGTTTCCGGACGAGACGGAGCGACTGCGACGACGGGCGCTGTTCCATCCTGAGGGCTGGTGCGGCTGGGCGCTCGCCGCCGCGCATGCGACGCGGCAAGTGCCCGATCGATCGACCAGCCCGAGCCCATGCCCCTGAACGGTCGAACGGGCGACGCTTCGTGCTGGCGGCAACGGCCGAGGCGGCGAAAGCGTCCGGCGACAGCGCGACCGTAGACTGATTTAGATGACAGGTCGCATCCACATCGGATGCGATGCGTTAGCGCATCGTCCGCCGGACCGCGCGGCGGCCGCTCGTGAAACGAGGAGACGAAGATGCCGAGGGTGTCTCAGGAGCAGGCGCGGCTGAACCGGCAGCGCGTCGTCGAGGTGGCGTCGGCGCTGTTCCGCCAGCGCGGCCTTCACGGCGTCGGGGTCGCCGACATCATGGGGGCGGCCGGCCTGACGCATGGCGGGTTCTATGGCCAATTCGCCAACAAGGACGCCCTGGCGGCCGAAGCCTTCGAATGCGCGATCAAGGAGGAATACCGCGGCAACCTCGACAGCCTGGTCGGGAACTACCTGTCGCTCGGGCACGTCCAGGCGCCCGAGAAGGGGTGCCCGCTCGCGGCCCTGGCCAACGACGTCGCGCGGGAGCCATCGGGTAGCCCGGTGCGCGCGCGGTTCACCCACGGGGTCGAACGCCTCGCCGCCATCCTTGCCGACCTGACGCCGAGGGCCTCGCGCGAGCGCCGCCGGCAGCGTTCGCTGGCGACGCTGTCGACCCTCGTCGGCGCCGTCGTCTTGGCTCGAGCCGTGGACGACGAGGCGCTGGCGAACGACCTGATCGAGGCCGCGCGCGCCTCGGTGGCCGGCTGAGGCCCGCTGGTCAGGACGTCTTCGACGCGTCGCGATACAAATCGGCGTGGCGATCCCGCAGGGCGTTCTTCTGGACCTTGCCCATGGCGTTGCGCGGCAGGTCGTCGGCGAAGAGAACCCGCTTCGGGCATTTGAACCGGGCGAGGCGCCCTTCGAGATGGGCGAGCACCGCCGCCTCGTCCGGAGCGTCCTTCGAACCCACCACGATGGCGGTGACGCCCTCGCCGAAATCGGCGTGCGGCAGGCCGATCACCGCCGATTCGAAGACGCCCGGCATCGCGTCGATCTCGGCCTCGACCTCCTTCGGGTAGACGTTGAAGCCGCCGGTGATGATCAGGTCCTTGCCGCGGCCGACGATGTGGACGTAGCCGCGGGCGTCGACCTTGCCGAGATCGCCGGTGACGAAGAAGCCGTCGACCTTGAACTCGGCCGCGGTCTTCTCGGGCATGCGCCAGTAGCCCTTGAACACGTTCGGGCCCTTCACCTCGATCATCCCGACCTGCTCGGAGCCGAGCGGCGCGCCGGTGTCCGGGTCGACGACGCGCAGGGCCACGCCGGGCAGCGGGAACCCGACGGTGCCGGCGATGCGCTCGCCCTCATAGGGGTTCGAGGTGCTCATGTTGGTCTCGGTCATGCCGTAGCGCTCGAGGATGGCGTGACCGGTCCGTGCCCGCCACGCGGCATGCGTCTCGGCCAGCAATGGGGCCGAGCCGGAGGTGAACAGCCGCATGTGCACGGTCGCCGCCTGCGTCAGCCCCGGATCCTTGAGCAGGCGGGTGTAGAAGGTCGGGACGCCCATCATGCTGGTCGCCCGCGGCATCAGCTTGAGGATCAGCCCGGCGTCGAGGCGCGGCAGGAACAGCATGCTGCCCCCCGACGCCAGCACGGTGTTGATCGCGACGAACAGGCCATGGGTGTGGAACACCGGCAGGGCGTGGATCAGCACGTCGTCGGCGGTGAAGCGCCAGGCCTCGACCAGCGTGCGCGCGTTCGAGGCGAGGTTGTCGTGGCTGAGCATGGCGCCCTTCGAGCGCCCGGTGGTGCCGGAGGTGTAGAGGATCGCGGCGAGATCCTCCGGATCCCGCGGCACGTCGGAGCACTCCGAGCCCTGCGCGTCCGCGGCCTCGGCGGCGCTGCCCCGGCCGGCGGCATCGAGGGTGAGCACGCGGGTGGTCCCGGCGTCCCCGGCGACCGGCACCAGCGCCTCGCGCTTGGCCGGGTCGCAGACGAACAGGGCGGGCTCGGCGTCGCCGAGGAAGTAGGCGACCTCCGGGGCGGTGTAGGCGGTGTTGAGCGGCAGGAACACCGCGCCGGCGCGCACCGCGCCGAGATAGAGGAACACCACCTCGGCGCTCTTCTCCACCTGCACCGCGACCCGGTCGCCGGGGCGGACGCCCGCGGACACCAGCGCGTTCGCGTAGGCCCCGCTGCGCGCGAGCATGTCGGCGTAGCTGTAGCGGCGCCCGTCGGACGTCTCGATGAAGCTGCTGGCCGCCGGATCCGCCGGCAGGGCCTCGCGGATCAACGCGAAGAGATGATTCGTCATGACACAACGCTCAGCGAAACGGATGATCGGCGGCGGTCCACCCGCCTCAGGCCTCGGCGAGCGCGACGGAACGCGGCGGAGGCAGGTTGGCGCGCAACTCGCGTGAGACCGCGCCGGACGCCGAGACCGTGCCGAGGTTGGCATAGGTCTCGTGGTTCTTCTCGATCGCCGACAGGTCGTAGAGGTAGTTGACCATCAGGCCATGGGATTGCCGCAACCCCTTGCCGGAGACGTCGCCGAGGAAGTTGATCCGCTCGAGGCGCGCGCCGTTGCCGAGATGGAAGCGCGCCACCGGGTCGAGCGGGCGACCCCGCTCGTTCTTCGCGCGGAGGAAGTAGGCGGCCGCCGCCGGTAGCAGCGCCTTGCGCACGGCATCGGACTTCGCCTTGTCGGTCGCCCAATCCGGCTCGTCCAGCAGGCGAAGCGCCTCGACATCGTCGCGGGTCAGGCCCTGCGGCGCTTCCGCTCGGCGCTCGCGATCGAGCCAGCGCGCGAAACCCGGAACTGGCGAGAGCGTGACGAAGGTCTTCAGGGTCGGGATCTCGCGGGCGAGGTCCTCGACCACCTGCTTGATCAGGAAATTGCCGAAGGTGACGCCGGCCAGGCCCTTCTGGCAGTTCGAGATCGAGTAGAAGATCGCGGTCGTGGCGGATTTCAGCGGGAGCGGATCGCGCGCCTGCGACAGGATCGGCGCGATCGCCGGCGCGATCGCGCTGGTCAACGCGACCTCGACGAAGATCAGCGGCTCGTCGACGAGTGCCGGGTGGAAGAACGCGAAGCAGCGCCGGTCCGCCGGCTCGATCCGGCGGCGAAGGTCGTCCCAGCCGGCGATCTCGTGGACTGCCTCGTAGCGGATGATCTTCTCGAGGATGTGAGCCGGCGTCGTCCAGTCGATGTGGCGCAGCACCAGGAAGCCGCGGTTGAACCACGAGGCGAACAGGTGCTCGAAGTCCGAATCGAGGCTGTCGGCGGCGTCGATCAGGTTGGGCTCGCCCTCGTCGCGCAGGATGCGGCGCAGGTCGAACAAGTCCTCGCGCATCCGGACAAGGCTCAGCGTCCCGTCGCGGGCGAGGTTGAGGCGGCGAATCAGTTCCTGGGAACGCGGCTCGGCCGCCTCGTGCAGGTGCCCGAGGCGTGCCCGCGTCGGGTCCGAGCGATAGGCCTGGATCGCGGCGTCGACCGCGTCGTGGTCGGCATCGAACTCGACGGCGATCAGGCGCAGGAAGGCGTGGCGCTCGTCGGTGCCGAGCGTCGCGTAGCGGTCGAGGATCAGCCGCGCGAGGGCGACGCCCGATGCCTCGCCGCGGCGCGAGATCAGGTCGTCGCAAAGCTTGACCAGCTCGGCGGCGTTGGCCCGTGCAGCGAGATCGCCGCGGCCGAAGCTGATGAGGTCGCGACCGCGGTCGCTGATGGTCTGAAGGAGATCGCCGAAGAAAGAGATCGCCGCCATGGATCGCCGTCCGCGTCTCGCCTCGAAACCGGCCGCCGCGGAGGCTCCGGTCGTCCCGCACGGCGATGCCGGCGGCCCCATCGTTTACGGCGTGACCGCGCGCAGGGCCAGACCCCCCGTGAGGCCGCGAAGGCCGAAGCGGAACTCAGGGACGTCGTGGCCGGCTCCGCCGTGAAGGGCGCTCAGCGGCGCTCGTCGCCGGCCTGGGCCACGACGGCGCTGTCGGCGCGCTCGCGCCAATCGCCGAGGCCGTATTGCCGGGCGAACTTCAGCTCGGCCGCCCGCCGCGCGCGATCGGGGTCGCGGGCACGCTGGATCTCGACGGATCCGATGGTGAACGGAAGGCCGAAGATCTGCTTCTCGAAATCCACCCGATAATTCGGCATGCAACCCTCTCTCGTCGTGTCGGTCACGCTCCGCCGCACGAATCGGTGCCACCAATCCTATGAACGGCATCAGAACCTGAATCGCCGCGATCGCCAAATCGATTGCCAGCAATCGACCCGCGCGTGGAACATCGTCCGTGGACGAAACATATGCAGGCGCAGCGGAATCGAAACCGGGTGCGCCACTCCTACGCGGCCGTGCCCTGCGCGCGCCGCCGTTGTCACCCGCCCGGTCGGCGCCTAGGCCGACCGCGATCCCTCGCAACCAGAGATACGAGTCTCATGCTCACAGAGCCGAACCGCTCGCGCGCCACGGAGCCCCGCTCGTGAGCGACATCCCGGTGCCGCATCCCGACCTGAGCACGAAGGCGCGGCTCGGGCTGACGCTGATCGCGGGCGGGGCGGTGGCCAACATCTACTACAACCAGCCGCTGCTCGGGCTGCTGGTTGCCGATTTCGGGCCGCGCGCCGCCTTGTGGGTGCCGACCGGCTGCCTCGTCGGCTACGGCCTCGGCATCGTCGGGCTGGTGCCGCTGGGGGATGCCTGGCCGCGGCGCCAGCTGATCATCGCGCAGCTTCTCGCGCTGAGCCTCGTGCTCGTCGTCGCCGCGCTCAGCCCGAACCTGCCGATCCTGGCGCTCGCGAGCCTCCTGATCGGCTTCCTGTCGTCGGCGGCGCAGCAGGCGGTGCCGTTCGCGGCCGAGCTGGCGCCGGACGCCACCCGCGGCCGCATCGTCGGGCAGGTGATGACCGGGTTGCTTTCCGGCATCCTGCTCGCGCGGACGGTCAGCGGCTTCGTCGGCGCGCATCTCGGATGGCGGGCGGTGTTCTTCGCCGCCGCCGTGGTCTCGCTCGCGATGGCGGCGGTCGCGGCCGCGACACTGCCCCGGACCGCGGCGAAGCGCCTGCGCTACCGGGCGCTGATGCTGTCGATCCTGCACCTTGCCAAGACCCAGCCCGTGCTGCGCAACGCCAGCCTGTCGCAGGCGCTGCTGTTCGCCGCGTTCAACGCGTTCTGGGTCACCCTCGCCCTGCTGGTGGAGGCCGAGCCGTTCAACCTGACCGCGGCCGGCGCCGGGCTGTTCGGCGTGATCGGCGTCTGCGGCGCCCTCGTCGCGCCGGTCTCGGGCCGCTTCACCGATCTGCGCGGCGCGCGACCGGTGGTCGTGGGCGGAAGCCTGCTGGTCGTGGCGGCGTTCGCGGTGCTCTGGGCCGGCGGCACGTGGTCGCTCGCCGCCGTCGCCGTCGGCGTGCTGCTGATCGACATCGGCATGAACGGCGCGCTGATCGCGAACCAGACGCGCGCCTACGCGCTCGTCCCGGGCGCGCGCGGACGGATCAACACCGTGCTGTTCACGGCGATGTTCGTCTTCGGAGCGATCGGCGCCTATGCCGGATCGCAGGCCTTCCTGCTCGCCGGCTGGGGCGGGGTCTGCGCGGTCGGCATCGCCTTCGCCGTCGCCGCCCTGCTCGTCGCCGTGCTCGACCGGCGCCCGACGATCATCTGAGGATCCGCGACAGGCGGCACCAGGCGTTCCTGTCGGCGGGCAGCCCGAAGCGCAGGCGCGCCGGCGCCTCGGCGAAGCGCCGGACGTGGAGTCCGGCCGCCCCGAGCCGCCGGAACAGGCCCAGCGCATCGGCAAAATCGGCCGTGCGGAACAGGACGGTTCCACCGACCGGCGTCCCGCCGGCCCGGGCGATCATGCGGTCGAGGCGCCCCGCATCGGCGGCGCGGGCGGCTGCGGCGTCGCGGCGCCACGCGGCATCGTCGAGGGCGGCGCGGCCGATCGCGAGCGCCGGCCCGGCGACGGCCCAGGGCCCGAGCGCCCCCGCGATCCGGCGCGCGATCCCGGCTTCCGCCACGGCGAAACCGAGCCTGAGGCCGGCGAGCCCGTAGGTCTTGCCGAACGAGCGCAGGATCACGAGCCCCGGCCGCAGCCGTGGGCACAGGCTCTCGACGGCTTCGAGATCGGTGAAGGCCTCGTCCACGACAAGCAGGCCGTTGCGGGCGGAGAGGACTTCGGCGAGGGCGAGCAGCGGGGACGCCGGCCACGTCCGCCCGTCGGGGTTGTTGGGGTTCACCACGACCACGACCTGCGCGGTGCCGACTGCTTCGAGGCATGGCACCGTCGAGACGGCGTGCCCGGCCCGACGCCACGCCGCCGCGTGCTCGGCATAGGTCGGCCCGACGACGGCGACCGCGCGCGTCGAAACCAGGCGGGGGATCGTCTCGATCAGGATCTGCGTGCCCGGCGCCGGCACGATGCGATCGGGCGCCGCCCCGTAGGCTCGGGACGCCGCCTCGCGGAGCGCGGCATGGTCCGCGGCGGAGGGCAGCCGGTGGAACAGGCTGGCGTCGATCGCCGGGCAGGGATAGGGGACCGGATTGATCCCGGTCGAGAGGTCGATCCAAGGCTCCGGCGCATCGGGAAACATCCGCCGCGCCGCATCGAGGTCGCCGCCATGGGCGATCGGCTCCGCCTCGGGCCTCCCCGGACCCCAGACGCCATGTCCACCGCGCTCGCTCATCCGCCCGATACGCTCGCCATCCTCGCCCTCGCCCTCGCGATCGAGGCGGCCTTCGGCTATCCGGACGCGCTCTACAGGGCGCTCGGCCACCCTGTCACCTGGATCGGCCGGGTGATCGCCGTCCTCGACCGCGGCCTCAACCGCGGCGGCCGCACCGCGCGGCGGCTCGGCGGGATTCTCGCGCTCGCCGTCCTCCTCTCCTGCGTCGGCGCGACCGCCCTCGGTCTCACCCTCGCGGCGGGGCTGGCCGGCCCGCTCCCGGCGATCTCGCTCATCGCCATCCTCTGCGCCAGCCTGCCGGCCCAGCGCAGCCTGTACCAGCACGTCGCCCGGGTCGCGGAGGGGCTGCGCGGCGAGGGCCTGCCGGGCGGCCGGCGCGCGGTGTCGATGATCGTCGGGCGCGATCCCGAGACGCTGGACGAAGCCGGGATCTGCCGCGCCGCGATCGAGAGCCTGGCGGAGAACTTCTCCGACGGTATCGTCGCGCCGGCCTTCTGGATCGGGCTCGGCGGCCTGCCGGGCGGCGCGCTCTACAAGGCGATCAACACCGCCGACAGCATGATCGGCCACCGCACCCCGCGCCACGAGGCCTTCGGCTGGGCTTCGGCCCGGCTCGACGACCTCGTGAACCTGCCCGCCTCGCGGCTCACCGCCCTGCTGATCGTCGCCGCCGCCGCGATCCATCACGGCGCCTCGCCGGGCGGCGCCTGGCTCGCGATCCGGCGCGACGCCGGCCGCCACCGCTCGCCGAATGCCGGCTGGCCCGAGGCCGCGATGGCCGGCGCGCTCGGCCTTCGGCTCGCCGGCCCGCGGGTCTATGCCGGCGTCGCGGTCGAGGATGCCTGGATGGGCGACGGCCGCGAGGCGGCGGCGGCCGACGACATCGAGCGGGCCCTGCGCCTCTATCGAACCGCCTGCGTGCTGCTGTGGGGGCTCGCCACCGGCGCGACCGGGCTCGCCATGCTCTGATCGGCGGCGCGGCGGCCGGCATCGCGCCGCAGGGCGCCGAGCACGACGAAGGCGAGGCACGAGCCGACCACGAGGCAGGCCGAGAGGAAGATCATCGGCACGAGGTCGCTGCCGCTTCGGTCGCGGATGATCGGCACGGCGTTCTGGGCGATGAAGCCGCCGAGATTGCCCACCGAGTTGATCGCCGCGATTCCGGCCGCGGCCGACGCGCCCTTGAGGAAGGTCGGCGGCAGCGACCAGAATACCGGCTGGGCCGAGAAGATGCCGGCCGCCGCCACGCACAGGCAGGCGAACTTCGGGATCGAGCCCGGCACCACCACGCTCAGCGCCAGCGCCGACGCGGCGACGAGCCCCGGGCCGACGACGTGCCAGGTCTGCTCGCCCGTGCGCGCGGAATGCCGCGGCACCCACCACAGCGCCAGCCCGGTGACGACCCACGGGATGATGTTGATGAAGCCGTTGACGGTGTTGGTAACGCCGAAGCTGCGCACCACCGTCGGCAGCCAGTAGCTCAGGCCATAGGCGGCCAGCGGAAACGCGACGTAGACGCTGGCGAGCATCCACACGCGCCGGTCGAGGAGCGCGGCGAACGGGTTGCCGTGCTCGACCTTGCCGCCGGTCTCGCGCTCCTCCCGCAGCGTCCGGCCGAGCCAGTCGCGGCCGGCGCGATCGAGCCAGGGCGCCTTCTCCGGCCCGTCCGGCATGACCACCAGCACGATCACGGCCAGCAGCAGCGCCGGCACGCCGGTGCTGACGAACACCCACTGCCAGCCCTTGAGCCCGAGCGCGCCGTCGAGGTCGAGCAGCGCGCCGCCGATCGCCGCGCCGACGGCGTTGGCCACCGCGCTCGCGATCATGAACCAGGCGATCATCGCCGCGCGGTGCTTCTGCGGGAACCACAGGGTCAGCACGAACAGCACGCCGGGGAAGAACCCGGCCTCGGCGACGCCGAGAAGGAAGCGCAGCCCGTAGAACATCGCCGTGTTCCGGGTGAAGCCGAGCAGCACCGTGACCAGGCCCCAGGTCGCCATGATCCGGGCGAACCACAGGCGCGCGCCGACGCGTTCCAGGATGACGTTGGCCGGGACCTCGCACAGGAAGTAGCCGAGGAAGAACAGCGACGCCCCGAGCCCGAAGACGCTCTCGCTCAGCCCGAGGTCGCCGACCATCTGCAATTTGGCATAGGAGATGTTCTGCCGGTCGATATAGGCGATCAGGTACATCACCCCGAGCAGGGGCATCAGCCGCCAAGTCACCGTCGCGATCGTGCGTCGGGCGAGCGCGTCGTCGGCCGCGGTCTCGGTGGGCGTCATCGGGCGTTCCTCGCGTCCCGGCGGTCGATCGCGACCGGCCGCGCTTTCGCACGAGACTAGGCTCCGCGGCGGCGCGTGCCTATCGGCCCGCAGCGATCCCCGACCGCCCGGGATGCCTGCTCGCGGACAGGACCCGCCCGGGTGTCATGCCCGATGCGCCTCATCCCCGGTGCGCCTCATCGCGCCATGGCCAGCAGCCGGTCGCAGTCGACATGCTGCTCGAGATGCGCCGCAAGGGCATCGAGCACCCGCTCGATGCCGGCCTCGTAGGAGGCGCCGTCGGATCGTGCGCCGAGGCGGGCGAGCCATGCGGCACGCTGGCGGTCGTCGGCGAACAGGCCGTGGACGTAGGTGCCGGACACCAGGCCGTCGGCGGACACCGCACCGTCGGCGCGTCCGTCGGCGAGGCGCAGCAGCGGCCGTTCCGCGTCGGCGCCGGTGGTGTCGCCGACATGCATCTCGTAGCCGGTGAACGGCATGCCGTCGGGCAGACTGGTGCCGGAGACGGCTTCGAGCCGCTTCAACGGCGTCATCACCGTGTCGACGGCGAGCAGCCCGAGGCCGGGCACGGTCCGCGCCTCGCCCTCGATGCCGTCCGGATCGGACAGCGTCCGCCCGAGCATCTGGTATCCGCCGCACAGGCCGAGCACCCGGCCGCCGCGGCGTAGATGCGCATGCAGGTCCACGTCCCAGCCCTGCGCCCGGACGAATTCGAGATCGTCGATCGTGGTCTTCGAGCCCGGCAGCAGCACCAGGGCGGCATCGCCCGGGATCGCCTCGCCCGGGCGGACCAGCACCACCTCCACCGCGGGCTCGGCCCGCAGCGGATCGAGGTCGTCGAAGTTGGCGATCCGCGGAAACACCGGCACCGCGATGCGCGTCGCCGCCGGGCCGGCGGACCCGACGAGCCCGAGCACGTCCTCGGCCGGCAGGCGCGCCGCCTCGGGAAAGTGCGGGATCAGGCCGAGGCTGGCCCAGCCGGTGTGGCGCGCGATCAGGTCCATGCCGTCGGAGAACAGGCTCGGGTCGCCGCGGAAGCGGTTGACCAGGAAGCCGACGATCATCGCGGCGTCGTCGGGATCGATCACCGCCTTGGTGCCGACGAGGCTGGCGATGACCCCGCCGCGGTCGATGTCGCCGAGCAGCACCACCGGCGTATCCGTCGCGCGGGCGAACCCCATGTTGGCGATGTCGCCGGCGCGCAGGTTGACCTCGGATGCCGAGCCCGCACCCTCGACGAGAATCAGGTCGGCCTGCGTCCTCAGGCGGTTGAAGCTGTCGAGCACCGCCTCCAGCAGGCGCGGTTTCCACGCCTGGTAGTCGCGCGCCTTCACCGTCGCGACCATGCGGCCCTGCACCACCACCTGGGCGCCGACCTCGGTCTGGGGCTTGAGCAGCACCGGGTTCATGTGGATCGACGGCGCGACGCCGGCCGCCCGCGCCTGCAGCGCCTGCGCCCGCCCGATCTCGCCGCCATCCGCTGTGACGGCGGCGTTGTTCGACATGTTCTGCGGCTTGAACGGGCGCACCCGAAGCCCGCGTCGGGTGAAGGCGCGCGCGAGCCCGGCAACGATCAGCGACTTGCCGACGTCCGAGCCGGTGCCCTGGATCATTAGGCTTCGGGTCACGGCTGAAGGGACCATTCCATCAAAACTCGATCCCCTCCTGCGCCTTCACGCCGGCCGCGAAGTGGTGCTTCACGCTGCCCATCTCGGTGACGAGGTCAGCCGCCTCGATCAGCGCCGGCTTGGCGTTGCGGCCGGTGACGACGACGTGCAGGTCCGGGCGACGGCTTTTCAGGGTGGCCACCACCGCGTCGAGATCGAGGTAGTCGTAGCGCAGCGCGATGTTGAGCTCGTCGAGGATCAGGAGACGGAGGCTTGGGTCGGCCATCAGGTCGGTCGCCCGGTTCCAGGCGTTGAGGCAGGCGGCAATGTCGCGGGCCTTGTCCTGCGTCTCCCAGGTGAAGCCTTCGCCCATCGCGTGCCACGCGACCCGGTCGCCGAACGTCCTCAGCGCATGCGCCTCGCCGGTGTCCCACGCGCCCTTGATGAACTGCACCACGCCGACCCGGTGTCCGCGCCCCAGCATGCGCAGCGCCAGGCCCAGCGCCGCCGTGGTCTTGCCCTTGCCGGGTCCGGTGTTGACGATGAGCAGGCCCTTCTCGATCGTCTTGGCCGCGACCTCGGCGTCCTGCACCGCCTTGCGCTTCTCCATCTTCTCGCGATGGCGTTCGGCGTCGTCGGTCATGGCGTTCCCTGCGGTTTGATAACGAGCGGCAGCCCGGCGACCGTCAGCACGACGCGGTCGCACTCGGCCGCGAGGCTCTGGTGGAGGCGTCCGGCCGCATCGCGGAAGCGGCGGGCGAGCGCATTGTCGGGCACGATCCCGAGGCCCACCTCGTTCGACACGAGGACGAGCGGCCCGCGCGCTTCCCGGCAGGCACTGCGGAGCGCCGCCGTCTCGGCGTCGAGGTCGGCATCGGCAAGCAGCAGGTTCGTCAGCCACAAGGTCAGGCAATCGACCAGCACCGGCCCCGGCGCCTCGGCGATCGCGGCGGCCAAAGCGTTCGGCACGTCCCGAGTGATCCAGTCGCCGGAGCGCCGCGCTCTGTGGCGGGCGATGCGCGCGCGCATCTCGTCGTCCCAGGCCTGTGCCGTGGCGAGGTAGAGCCACGGGCCCGGCACCGCCTCGATCAACCTCTCGGCGTAGGCGCTCTTGCCCGAGCGCGCACCGCCGAGCACGAGGGTCGTCCGAGGCGCGGCCTGCTGCATGGCTGGAACCCATGCCCCAACCCCTGTGCGCCCGTCAAAGCCTCCGTTGTGCGGGGAGACCGGACAGGCTATGGCTGGACGCGACGGTGCCCCG
The DNA here is from genome assembly GCF_022829705.1 of Methylobacterium sp. E-025. Classification (NCBI taxonomy): domain Bacteria; kingdom Pseudomonadati; phylum Pseudomonadota; class Alphaproteobacteria; order Hyphomicrobiales; family Methylobacteriaceae; genus Methylobacterium; species Methylobacterium sp. E-025. Next base: position 83,216 of record NZ_JAKSYR010000021.1, on the reverse strand, counting down.
GAGACGGGGTGAAAAGGGAATGCGGTGAGGGGAAACCCGATGCCGCGGCTGCCCCCGCAACTGTAAGCGGCCAGGGTCCCCACAGCGATCCAGGCTTCGTTGAACCGACCTGTCCAAGATGGGACTGCGTTGCGGATCGAAGCCCGGATCGCCGTGGGAGCCCTCAGCTCCTGCCCTCGGCCACCGATGTTTCGGGAAGGCGGCAGGCGCTGCGATCCGCGAGCCAGGAGACCTGCCGTCCCCCGCGCTTTCTCGAACGCCGCCGGCGGGGCGGCCGGAGATGTTGTCGACATGACCACCCAGACCCTCACCCAGACCGGCACCCGCGCGAACGAGGGCTTCGTCGCCATCGTCGCCGCCGCCATGCTCGGCCTCGGGCTCGTGTTCCTCGCCGGCTTCTCGCCGGCCTCGGCGCTGCACAACGCGGCGCACGACTTCCGGCACACGCAGAACTTCCCCTGCCATTGACCGCCTGAACCCAGGCGTTCCCATGCTCATCCGGCTCCTGTCGGCGGCGCTCGCCGCCGGCTTCCTCGCGGCCGTCCTCGTGACGGGGCTCGAGCTCGCGCTCACCTCGCCGCTGATCATCGCCGCCGAGCGCTACGAGACCCAGGCCGCTCCCGGCGCCGCCGCCTCGGCGGCCCCGCTGGCCGGGCGCCTGCCGATCGTGCTCGCCCATGCCGGGCACGACCACGACACCAAGGCCGAGCCGGAATGGCAGCCGGCCGCCGGCCTGCCGCGCATGCTGTTCACCGGGCTCGCGACCCTCGTCGGCGGGATCGGCTACGCCCTGCTCCTTGGCGCGGTGATGCTGGCCACCGGCCGCGAGCCGTCGCCCGAGCGCGGGCTCGCCTTCGCGGTCGCCGGCTTCCTCGCCGTGGCGCTCGCGCCGGCTCTGGGCCTGCCGCCCGAGCTGCCCGGCAGCGAGGCGGCCCCGCTGGCCGCCCGCCAGGTCTGGTGGGTGATGACGGCGTCGGCCACCGCGATGGGGATCTATCTCATCGCGATCCGCCGGGTGCCGATCACCATCCTCGGCGGAATCGTGCTCATCGTCGCTCCGCATCTGGCCGGTGCGCCGGAGGTGGCGGCGACGCCGTCCGAGCTTCCCGCCGGCCTCGCCGCGCAGTTCGCCGCGCGCTCGCTCGCCATCGCCTTCGTGTTCTGGGCGGTGATCGGCTTGGCCTTCGGGCGCGCCTGGCAGACCTTCGGCCCGAAGGCCGCGGCAGGCGCCCGTGGCTGACACGATCCTCTACGTCTGCACCACCTGCCGGATGGAGAGCGATGCACCGGACGGCCCGCGCGCGGGCGCCCGCCTCTTCGACGCGTTGCGTGCGCTTCCCGCCCCCGACGGCGTGACGATCGAAGCGGTCGAGTGCCTGTCGGTCTGCAAGCGGCCCTGCACCGTCGCCGTGGCGGCGGAGGATCGCTGGACCTACGTCTACGGCGACCTCGACCCGGCGGATTCCGCACGCATCATTCTCGACGGCGTCGGCCTCTACGCCGGCACGCCTGACGGGATCGTGCCGTGGAAGCAGAGGCCGCAGGAATTCCGCAAGGGCGTCGTCGCCCGCATCCCTCCGTTTCCGCCGCGCGCGGCCTGAGCCATCGGCGAGATCCCCATGAGCATCGTCCAGAAGATCCCCTGCACCATCGTCACCGGCTTCCTCGGGGCCGGCAAGACAACGCTGGTGCGCCACGCGGTCGAGAATGCCGGCGGGCGCCGGCTCGCGATCCTCGTCAACGAGTTCGGCGACATCGGCTTCGACAAGTCGTTCCTCGCCGCCTGCGGCATCGAGGGCTGCACCGAGGATTCGATCGTCGAGCTTCCCAACGGCTGCATCTGCTGCACCGTCGCGGACGACTTCGTGCCGGCGATGACGGCTCTTCTCGATCGCCCGAACCCGCCCGAGCACATCCTGATCGAGACGTCCGGCCTCGCCCTGCCCAAGCCCCTGGTCCAGGCGTTCCAGTGGCCGGCGATCCGCTCGCGAGTGACCGTCGACGGCGTCGTCGCGGTCGTGGACGGGCCGGCGGTCGCGTCGGGCGCCTTCGCCGAGGACCCCGAGGCTCTGGCCAACCAGCGCGCCGCCGATACGGCGGTGGACCACGACAACCCGCTCGAGGAGGTGTTCGAGGACCAGCTCCTCTGCGCCGACCTCGTCGTGCTCAACAAGGCGGATCTTCTCGACGCCGCCGGCCTCGCGCAGGTGCGGGCCGAGGTGAAGCGCCAGCTTCCCCGCGCGGTGAAGGTGGTCGAGACCGCCCACGGCAAGATCGACCCGCGGGTGCTGCTCGGCCTCCAGGCCGCCGCCGAGGACGACCTCGACGCGCGCCCCTCGCATCACGGCGCGGGCGAGGATCACGACCACGACGACTTCGAGACCGTGGCGCTCCCGGTCCGCACGGCGATCACCGCCGCCGACCTCGCCGCCCGCGTCGAGAAGGCGGCCGAGACCGAGGGCGTCCTGCGCATCAAGGGCTTCTGCGCCGTCGAGGGCAAGCCGATGCGCCTCGTGGTGCAGGGCGTCGGCCGCCGCATCACCCATCATTTCGACCGTCCCTGGACGGCGGCCGAGCCCCGCGACGGCACGCTGGTGGTGATCGGCCTGAAGGGCTTCGACCAGGGCGCGGTCGCCGAAGCGCTCGCCGGCTAGGGGTTGTCCGCCGCACAGGCTACACTGCGCGTTTTCACGATCACCGCAGATTCCGGGATGCTGGACCGCCGACTTGAGCCGATGAGCATCGATGCGTTCTTCGCCTGGCAGGAAGCCCAAGCGGAGCGGTACGAGCTCGTCGGCGGCGTGCCGGTGCGGATGATGGCCGGGGCGCGCAACGTTCACGACGACATCGTCGTGAACATCCTCGCATGGTTGCGCACGGCCCTACGCGGAAGCGGATGCCGTCCGTTCACCGGGGACGGCAGCGTCGAAACGCTGCCCGGCCAGATCCGGCGCCCCGATATCGGGGTCGATTGCGGATCCCGCGATCCGAACGCGCTGAAGGCGGCGCAGCCGCGGCTGGTCGTCGAGGTGCTGTCGCCGAGCACGCGCGACTTCGATGCGTTCGAGAAGCTCGGCGAGTACCGCACGATGGCCGACCTGGAGCATATCCTGCTGGTGGAACCCAATGCGGCGGAACTCCGCCTCTGGACGCGTGATCCGGACCGGCATTGGGCTGAGACCCGTCTTCTCGGGCTCGACGCGACGGTCCCGCTCTTGGCGTTCGGGATCGCCATGCCCGCGGCCGAGATCTACGACGGCGTCGCGTTTCCGAGCCGGCCCCGCCTCGTCCCCGACGAGCCGGGCGGCTCCGCAGGCTGACCATCGCATGCACCTGATCCGCATCGATACGGTGAGCCTCGACGACGGCGAGGCGGCGGTCGATCTCGGGCAACAGCCTGGCGACGTCGTGTTCCTGTCGTTTACGGATTCCGACCTGCTCGGCGTCGCCAATGCCCACGCGGCCTGCGGCCCGGGCTTCCCGTCGCTGCGCCTGGCCAAGCTGTCGCGCCTGCGCCACCCGATGTCGGTCGATCTCTACGTCGAGACCGTGGTGGCGAAGGCGAGGATCGTCGTGATCCGCTGCCTCGGCGGCCTCGACTACTGGCGCTACGGCGTCGAGCGCTGCGCCGCCGTCGCACGGGCCGCCGGCATCCCGCTGGTGATCCTGCCCGGCTGCGACCGGCCCGACCCGCGGCTCGCCGAGCTCTCGACCGCGCCCGACCTCGCGCCGGTGCTCGACGGATATTTCCGCGCCGGAGGCCCCGAGAACCTGCGCCGCATGCTCGGGCGCCTCGCGGCCGAGATCGGCGTCCCGACCACCGTCGAGCCGCCCGAGACCTTGCCGCGCGGCTTCGCATGGTGCCCGGGCTGCGGACCGCTCGGCCTCGACGCGGCGCTCTCGCTCGGCGCCTCGCCGCTCGGCCTCGGCGCGCCCGGCGCGGCTGCGCCGCACGCGCTGATCCTGGTCTACCGCTCGGCGGCTCTCGGCGGCGACGGCGCACCCGCCAACGCGCTGGCGGCCGCCCTCCGTGAGCGGGGCATCGGAACGCTGACCCTGGCGGTGGCGAGCCTCAAGGATGCGGAGGCGGTCGACGCGGTGCGCGCGGCGATCCACGCGCGGAAACCCGACCTGATCGTCGCCGCCACCGCCTTTTCGGCGCGCGAGGATGCCGGGTTCGTCCTCGACGCGGCCGATTGCCCGGTGCTGCAGGCCTTCACCGTCGGCAGCCTGCAGGAGGCCTGGGAGGCGTCGGCACGGGGCATGAACGCGGCCGACCTCGCCATGCAGGTGGCCCTGCCGGAATTCGACGGCCGCCTCTCGGGCTTCCCGATCTCGTTCAAGCAGGAAACGGACGCGGCCGACGGCTACGCCGAGCGCCGCGCGGTGCCCTACGCGGCCGGCATCGCGGCGCTCGCCGACCGTGCCGCCGCTTGGCTGCGCCTGGCCGCGACGCCGCGCGCGCATCGCCGGATCGCCTTGGTCCTCTCCGACTACCCGTCCCGCGGCGGCCGCGCCGGCTTCGCCGTCGGCCTCGACACGCCGGAAAGCGCGCGCGCGATCGTGTCGGACCTCGCGGCGGCCGGCTACGCGGGCCCATCGCTGCCGGAGGCCGCCGCCCTCATGCAGGCGTTGACGGACGGTGCGCCGGACTTCGCGATCCCGCTGCCCGATTACGCGGATTGGCTCGCGACGCTACCGGAAGATTCGCGCGAGGCGCTGATCGAACGCTGGGGCGAACCCGAAGCCGACCCGACGTGCCGCGACGGCGCGTTCCGCTTTCGGATGGTGGATGCCGGGGGCGACACGCCCCCTCCCCCCGCAGCGGGGGAAGGGGAAGACGACGCGTCAGGCCGTATCGCGATCTTCCTCCAGCCCGACCGCGGCCGGTCGGACGACCGCAAGGCCGGGTACCACGATCCCGACGAGCCGCCGACGCACGCCTACCTCGCGTTCCATCTCGGCCTGCGCCGGCATTTCGACGCCCTGGTCCATCTCGGCACCCACGGCACCACCGAATGGCTGCCCGGCAAGGCCGTCGCGCTCGCGCCCGCATGCTGGCCCGCGCGGGCGATCGGCGCCCTGCCCGTGGTCTATCCGTTCATCGTCGACGATCCCGGCGAGGCGGCCCCGCTGAAGCGCCGCCTCGGCGGCGTCGCCCTGGGGCACCTGACGCCGGCGATCGAGGCCGGCGGCCTCGAGCCGGAGGCGGCGCGCCTGCGCGAGCTCGTCGAGGAGTACAGTGCCGCGAGCGTCCTCGACCCGCGCCGCGCGACGCTGATCGCGCGCGCCATCCTCGACGATGCCGAGGCGGCCGGGCTGCTGGCGGGCGCCGGAATCGACGCCGACACGCCGATGCCGGACGCGCTCGCGGCGCTCGACGCGCACCTGTGCGACCTCGGCGAGACCGCGTTCCGCGACGGGCTCCATGTCTTCGGCCGCGCACCGGACGGCGCGCCGAGCGCGGTCGTCGCGAGCGCGCAGGCCGAACGGGCGGGGGTGCTCGCCGCCCTCGACGGCCGATTCGTGCCGCCGGGCCCATCCGGATCGCCCTCGCGCGGGCGCACCGACGTGATGCCGACCGGCCGCAACCTGACGACGCTCGATCCGCGTTCGCTGCCGACCCGCGCGGCGACGCTGCTCGGCGAGAAGGCCGCTGCCGCCATCGTCCTGCGCCACCTTCAGGACGAGGGCGAGTATCCCGCCCGGATCGTCATGGACCTGTGGGCCTCGCCGACGCTGCGCACCGGCGGCGAGGACGTGGCACATGCCCTCGCTCTCATGGGCGTCCGCCCGACCTGGGACCACGCGACCACCCGCGTCACCGGCTTCGAGGTGCTGCCGCTCGCCCTGCTCGACCGGCCGCGCATCGACGTGACCTGCCGCGTCTCGGGCGCGTTCCGCGACACCTTCCCGGACACCCTCGCCCTCCTCGACCGCGCCGCACGGGCCGTGGCGCAGCGCGAGGAGGAGGACGACGAGAACCCCCTTGCCGCAGCCCGCCGCCGTGGCGAGGGCCAGGCTCGCATCTTCGGCGCCGCCCCCGGCCGCTATGGCGCCGGCGCCGCCGAGACGGCGCTCGACGGCGCATGGGCCGAGCGCGGCGATCTCGGGCGCGCCTATCTCGCGGCGAGCACCCATGCCTACGGCGACGCGGAGGGTGCGGATGCCGGCTTCGCTCAGCGGGTGGCGCAGGCCGACGCCTATCTCCACGCCTTCGACGTGGCCGAACGGGACCTGTTCGACGGCGATGCCGCCGCCGATGCGATGGGCGGGTTCGCCGCCGCGGCCGCCTTGGGGGGCGGCACGCCGACCCTCTACAGCCTCGATGCCGCGAGGCCGGAGACGCCGAAGGTGCGCACCGCCCGCGAGGACGCCGCCCGCCTCGTCCGCGCCCGGCTCGCGAACCCGCGCTGGATCGCCGGACAGCTGCGGCACGGCTATCGCGGCGCCCAGGAACTCGCTCAAGGGCTTGATGCGGTGTTCGTGCTGGCCGCGACCACCGACGCGGTGACGGATGCCGACTTCGACCGGCTCTACGGCGCCTGGATCGCCGATGCCGAGACCTTCGACGCGTTGCGCACCGCCAATCCCGCGGCGACGCGGGCGATCCTGGAGCGGTTCGACGAGGCCCGCGCCCGCGGTCTCTGGACCAGCCGGCGCAATGCGATGCCGGCCGACGAATTGATGCCGCAGGCGGCGGAATGAGCGCGCCGCGTCGCGTCCTGCCGGATGCCGCGAACCGCCGCGGTTGGTGCCCCAGCCTCGCGCGGCCGATGCCGACCGGGGACGGCCTGCTCGCCCGCATCCACCCGCCCCTCGGCATCCTGACGCGCGCGCAGATCCGTGCCGTGGCGGCGGCATCCCGTGCTTTCGGCAACGGCCATGTCGACGTCACGGCGCGCGCCAACCTACAGCTGCGCGGTGTCACCGAGGCGACCCGGCCGGCCCTCGTCGCGGCGCTGGGCGGGGCGGGCCTCGGCGACATGCGCGCCGACGGCGGCCCGCAGCGCCTCACCCTCACCAGCCCGCTCGCCGGCCTGACCGGGGAGGCCGTGGATGTCAGGGCCATGGCATCCGCGATCGAGGCGCACGGCCTCGCGATCGCCGGGCTTCCGCCGAAGACCCTGGTGCTGATCGAGGGCGGCGGCACCGACCTTTCGGGAATCGCGGCCGACATCCATGTGCGCGCGACCGGGCCGGGGATCGCGGCGGTCGGCCTCGCGGACGAAGCGGGCGTGACGTGGATCGCGACGTGCGACGAGGCGCGAACCGCCGAGGCGGTCGCGGGGCTGCTCCGGGCGTTCGCCACCAGCGGCCGACGCCGCATCCGCGACCTTGCCGATACGGAACGAGGGAGCCTCGTGCGGGCCTTGCCCGCCATCCTCGCCGACGAGCCCCCGCCCCCCTCCGTGGGGGAGTATGGCCCACCCTCCCCCACGGAGGGGGGCGGGAAACCCGCTTTGTCCGACCCAGCATCTTCGTACCTTGAGATCGCGGCACCCTTCGGCCGCAGCACGGCGGCGATGCTGGATCGGCTGGCGGAGGTCGCGGACGGTCTCGGCACCGACGAGGTCCGCGTCTCGCCGACGCGCGGCTTCGTGCTGCCGATGCGTGGCGTGCCGTCACATCGCCGCGGCGAGGCCCTTGCCGACCTCGCCGCCGCCGGCTTCGTCACCGCACCGGACGATCCGCGTCGGGCGGTGGCGACCTGCCCCGGCGCGCCGGCCTGCGCCTCGGGCTCGACGCCGACGGGCACGGATGCCGCACGGCTCGCCGAGGCATTCCGGCCGTTCGCCGCGAGCGGGATGACCGCGCACGTCTCCGGCTGCGCCAAGGGCTGCGCCCATCCGGCCCGCGCCGACCTGACGCTGGTCGCCCGCGACGGACGATACGGCGTCGTCCTCGACGGCTCGCCCGGCGATGCGCCGGCTCTGGAACTGACTTTCGACGCGGCGCTGGAGCGCGTATGGAGGGCGAAATCCGGTACGCTGGCACAGGCGTTCGGCCCCTCCCCCTCCCCTCGGCAAGCCTTCGCCGAGCCAGCCATCGGGACCACGATATGAGCGCCCGCCACGAATACCTGCGCGACGGCGGCGCGATCTACGCCCGGTCCTTCGCGATGATCCGTGCCGAGGCCGACCTCGCGCGCTGGTCCGGTGCGGCCGAGCGCGTGGTCGTGCGGATGATCCACGCCTGCGGCATGACCGACCTGCCGGCCGACGTGGAGATGTCCGAGACTTTCGCCCAGGCCGGCGAGGCGGCTCTGCGCGCTGGCGCGCCGATCCTGTGCGACGTGCGGATGGTCGCCGACGGCTGCACCCGCGCCCGGCTCCCGGCCGAGAACCGCGTGATCTGCACGCTGACCGACCCGCGCGTGCCGGCGATGGCGGCTGAGATGGGCACCACGCGCTCGGCCGCCGCGATGGAGCTGTGGCGCGAGCACCTGCCCGGCAGCGTCGTGGCGGTGGGCAACGCGCCGACCTCGCTGTTCCGCCTGCTCGAATTGCTCGACGAGGGCGTCGCGCCGCCGGCGGCGGTGATCGGCATCCCGGTCGGCTTCATCGGCGCGGCCGAGTCGAAGGAGGCGCTCGCGCGCGACGGGCGCGTGCCGTTCGTCGTCGTGCACGGGCGGCGCGGCGGCAGCGCCATGGCCGCGGCGGCCGTCAACGCGCTCGCCAACGAGATCGAGTGATGGACTCGGCCGAGAACCGCTTCGCGGAGGAGCCTGCAGAGCAGCCGGACAGGCCGATCGCGGTCGTCACCGGCACGCTGTTCGGCGTCGGCATGGGGCCGGGCGACCCGGACTACCTCACCGTTCGCGCGATGCGGGTGCTCGAGCGCGCGCCGGTGCTGGTCCACTTCTGCAAGAAGGGCCGGCGCGGCAACGCCCGCACCATCGCCGATGCCGTGCTCCCGCCGGACGCGACCCGCGAGTTCCCGCTGGCCTACCCCTACACCACAGAGCTCCACCCCGATCACCCGGACTACGTCGCGGCGCTCGCCGCCTTCTACGACGACGCGGCCGGGCAGCTCGCCGACCACCTCGGCGCGGGTCGCGACGTGGCGATCCTGTCGGAAGGTGACCCGTTCTTCTACGGCTCGTTCATGCATCTGTGGCGGCGGCTCAAGGACCGCTTCCCGGTCGAGGTCGTGCCCGGCGTCACCGGCATGTCCGGCTGCTGGACCAAGGCCGGGACGCCGATCACCTGGGGCGACGACGTGCTCACGATCCTGCCCGCGACGCTGCCGGCCGCCGACCTCGCGGCCCGCCTCGCCACGACCGACGCCGCCGTGATCATGAAGCTCGGCCGGCACCTGCCGAAGGTCCGCGCCGCCCTGCACGAGGCCGGCCTTCTGGCGCGTGCGGTCTACGTCGAGCGCGGGACCATGGCCGGCGAGCACGTCGTGCCGCTGGCCGACAAGCCGGACGACGCGGCCCCGTACTTCTCGATGGTGCTGGTGCCGGGCGAAGGCCGCCGGCCGTGAGCGGAAGCCTCGCGGTCATCGGCCTCGGGCCGGGCGATGCCGGGTTGCTCACCGCCTCGGCGCAGGCCGCGCTCGATGCGGCCGAGGACCTGATCGGCTACATTCCCTACGTCTCGCGCGTGCCGGATCGGCCCGGCCTGACGCGGCACGCCAGCGACAACCGCGTCGAGGTCGACCGCGCCCGCCATGCGCTGGGGCTCGCAGCCTCCGGCCGGCGGGTGGCCGTGGTCTCGGGTGGCGATCCCGGCGTGTTCGCGATGGCGGCGGCGGTCTTCGAGGCGGTGGAGCACGGCGATCCGGCCTGGCGCCACCTTGCGATCACCGTCGAGCCGGGCATCACCGCGATGCTGGCGGCCGCCGCGCGCCTCGGCGCGCCGCTCGGCGGCGATTTCTGCGCGCTCTCGCTCTCGGACAATCTCAAACCGTGGGAAGTGATCACGGCGCGGCTCGACGCGGTGCTGCGCGCCGACTTCGTGGTCTCGCTCTACAACCCGATCTCGTCGGCGCGGCTCTGGCAGCTCGGCAAGGCCCTCGAGATCGCCGCCGAGATCCGCGACCCCGACACGCCGGTGATCTTCGCCCGGGCCGTCACCCGGCCCGACGAGGCGATCCGCGTGATGACGCTGGCCGAGGCCCGCGACGCGACCGCCGACATGGCAACGATGGTCATCATCGGTGCCTCGACCACCCGGCTGATCGAGCGCGGGCCGGGCGAGCGGCCGTTCGTCTACACGCCGCGCAGCGTCGCATGATCGCGGCCCGCGCCGGCGAGCCGCTCAACGGCCGCGGCGGCATCGGCGACCGCGTCGACCATCGGCTTCCACGGCTGGCGGACGATCACCACCGGCAAGCCAAGTGTCCGCGCAGCGGCGATCTTTCCGTAGGTCGCCGCCCCCCCGGCATTCTTCGTGACGAGCACGTCGACCGACGCGTCGCGCATCAGCGCGACCTCGGCGGCTGCGTCGAACGGTCCGCGCGCGCGGATCGCCGTGAGGCGCGGGACCGGCAGCGCATCCCCGAGCGGCTCGATCGTGCGCACGACGTAGTCGTGCTGCGGCGCGGCCGCGAAGGCCGCAACTTCCATGCGGCCGACCGTGAGGAAGACGCGGCGCGGAACATCCCCCAGCGCCGCGACGCAACCGGCCACGGTGTCGACCTCGGTCCAGGCGTCTCCAGGCTTCCGCGTCCAGGCCGGGCGGCGGATCGCCAGGAGCGGAACGCCGGCAGCTTCCGCGGCCCCATGAGCGTTCCTACCGATGCGTGCAGCGAAGGGGTGGGTGGCATCGACAAGCCGGTCGATCGCCTGCTCGCGCAGGTAGCAAGCCAAGCCCTCCGGGCCGCCGAATCCGCCGATGCGGGTCGGAATTGCGTCGACGACCGGCGCCGCGGTGCGCCCGGCCAGCGACAACGTGACGGAGAGGCCGGAATGGGGGAGAAGGCCGCGGACGAGGGCGCTCGCCTCCGTCGTGCCCCCGAGGATGAGGATCCGCATGGCCGCCTTGTCCGATAGGCCCGAACCGGTGTCGAGGCCCGATCCCTGGCTCGCGATCGTCGGCATCGGCGAGGACGGCCGCGACGGGCTCTCCCCCGCCGCCGGCGCGGCGCTCGACGGCGCCCGCGTGGTCTATGGCGGCCGTCGTCACCTCGCGCTCGCCGGCCCGCTCGACGCGGAGCTGCGAACATGGCCGAGCCCGATCTCCGACGCCTACCCTGAAATCCTGGCGCAGCGCGGGACGCCGACCTGCCTGCTAGCGACCGGCGACCCGTTCCACTACGGCATCGGCGCCGAGATCGCCCGGATCGTGCCGGCCGCCGAGATTCGGGCGTTTCCGCAGCCCTCGGCCTTCAGCCTCGCCTGCGCCCGCCTCGGCTGGCCGCTCGCCGAGTGCGCCTGCCTGACGCTGCACGGGCGGGCGCTCGCGCAGATCGTCCGCCACCTGCAGCCGAACGCCCGCCTGCTGGTGCTGTCCTGGGACGGCACGACGCCGGCGGCGGTCGCCGCGCTGATGACCGAGCACGGTTTCGGCGCATCGCCGATCACCGTATGCGAGGCGATGGGCGGCCCGCGCGAGACCGTGCGGACCCGATGCGCGCGCGATTTCGACCTCGGCGACGTCGACGCCCTGAACACCCTGGCGATCGAGGTGGTGGGCGAGCCCGGCTGCCGGCCGGTCGGCCTCGCCCCGGGGCTCGACGATGCGTGGTTCGAGAACGACGGCCAGCTGACCAAGGCCGAGATCCGCGCGGTGACGCTGGCGGCGCTCCGCCCGCTCGCCGGCCAGCTGCTGTGGGACGTCGGCGCCGGCGCCGGCTCGATCGGCATCGAGTGGATGCTGCGCCATCCCGCGATGCGGGCGACCGCGATCGAAGCCCATCCGTCTCGCGTCGAGCGGATCGCCCGCAACGCGCAGACCCTCGGCGCCCCCGGGCTGACCATCGTCCACGGGGTGGCGCCGGATGCGCTGACCGGGTTGCCGGCGCCGGATGCGATCTTCATCGGCGGCGGCGTCTCCGCGCCGGGCGTTCTGCCGGCGGCGCTCGGCGGCCTGCGGTCGGGCGGCCGGATCGTCGCCAACGCGGTGACGCTGGAGGCCGAGGCGGTGCTGCTCGCCGCCTTCTCGACCCGGGGCGGAACGCTGCGGCGCCTGTCGATCGCCCGCGCCGATCCGGTCGGCGGGCTGCACGGCTGGCGTGCGGCGATGCCGGTGACGCAATGGGCCTGGACCAAGCCGTGACGGGGACCCGCCTCGTCGCCGGCATCGGCTTCCGCCACGGCGTGCCCCCCGACGCGATCGTCGCGCTGATCCGGCGGGCGATCGCGCAGGCGGCATGCGAGGGGGCGCTCGTCGCGATCGCCACCGCCGCCGACCGAGCCGATGAGCCGGCGATCCGGGACGCCGCCGGCGCGTTCGGCCTGATGCCCATCGCCGTCGATGCCGAAGCGCTCCGCACGGTCGACCCACGCGTGCCGACGCGCTCGGCCCGGATCGAGAAGTCGCGCGGCGTCGGCTCGCTCGCCGAGGCGGCGGCGCTCGCCGTCGCCGGCGAAACCGGACGCCTGATCCTCGCCCGCATCGACGACGGACGCGCCACCTGCGCGCTCGCGGCGCTGGGCCTAGCGAGCGACGAGGCGATGCGCGAGGCCGATGAGGCCAGCGCCCTCTTCCGTCCCCCCTCTGCGGGGGTAGGGAAGGATGCGGGCGCCGTTAGCCGATCGAAGACTCCCATATCCCAGCGCGCCCGAGCGGCGCAGATCGTGACCGCATGACCGTCCATTTCATCGGCGCCGGGCCGGGCGCTCCCGACCTCATCACCGTGCGCGGGCGCGACCGGATCGCCGCCTGTCCGGTCTGCCTCTATGCCGGCTCCCTGGTCGCGCCGGAGATCCTCGGCTGGTGCCCCCCGGGCGCGCGGATCGTCGACACCGCGGCGCTCGACCTTGACGCGATCGTCGCGGAGATCGAGGCGGCGCATGCGCGCGGCGAGGACGTGGCCCGGCTGCATTCCGGCGACCTGTCGATCTGGAGCGCGCTCGCCGAGCAGATGCGGCGGCTCGACCGGATCGGGATCGCCTACACCGTCACGCCGGGCGTCCCGGCCTTCTCCGCGGCGGCGGCCCTGCTGAAGCGCGAGCTGACCGTGCCGGGCGTGGCGCAGTCGGTCGTCCTCACCCGCACCTCCGGGCGGGCGAGCGCGATGCCGGAGCGCGAGACGCTGGCCGGCTTCGCCGCCACCGGCGCGACGCTGGCGCTGCACCTCTCGATCCACATTCTGGACAAGGTCGTCGCCGAGCTCGTGCCGTTCTACGGCGCGCCCTGCCCGGCCGCCGTGGTGTTCCGCGCCTCCTGGCCGGACGAGCGGGTGATCACCGGAACGCTGGCGACGATCGCGGGGCAGGTCGCCGGTTCCGGGATCGAGCGCACTGCGCTGATCCTGGTCGGGCCGGCGCTCGGCGCCGAGGATTTTCGCGAGAGCGCGCTCTACGCGGCTGACTACGACCGCCGCTTCCGGCCCGGCGGGGCGGTCGGCAGCACGGGCATCGACAACGAGGACGCGAACGCATGAGCGTTCCCGGCATCCTCGTCGCCGCGCCGCGGTCGAGTTCCGGCAAGACCACAGTGACGCTCGCGCTCATGCGCGCGCTCGCCCGTCGCGGCTTGCGCGTCCGCGGGGTCAAGTGCGGGCCCGATTACATCGACCCGGCCTTCCACGAGGCGGCGACCGGCTTTCCGAGCGTCAACCTCGACAGCTTCGCGATGGGCCCTGCCCTCCTCGACGCGGTCGCCGGGTTCGCCGTGCGGGACGCCGACATCGTCGTGGCGGAAGGATCGATGGGCCTGTTCGACGGCGTCCGAGCCGGCGAGGGCCGCACCGGCGCGAATGCCGACATCGCCGCCCGCTACGGCTGGCCCGTGCTGTTGGTGCTCGACGTGTCGGGGGCGGCGCAGTCGGCGGCGGCGATCGCGCTCGGCTGCTCGCTCTACGATGCGCGCGTCAGAATCGCCGGCGTGGTGCTGAACAAGGTGGCCAGCGCCCGCCATCGCCGCCTCGTCGAAGCCGGGCTCGCCCGCGTCGGGATCCCGGTCCTCGGCGCGCTGATGCGGGATGCGTCGCTGGTCCTGCCGGAGCGCCATCTCGGCCTCGTGCAGGCGCGGGAGACCTCCGACCTCGACGCCCGTCTCGACCGCCTCGGCGACCTCGCCGTCGAAGGTCTCGATTGCGATGCGATCCTGGCCGCGGCCGGCGGCGCGGTTCCCGCCGGCGCGGGCGCCCTCCCCCGCCCGCCGGGGCAGCGCATCGCGGTGGCGGCCGATGCCGCGTTCAGCTTCCTCTATCCGCACCAGGCGGCAGGCTGGCGGGCGGCGGGCGCGGAGATCGTATCGTTCTCGCCGCTCGCCGACGAGGCACCGAGCCAGGGGTGCGACGTGTGCTGGCTGCCCGGCGGCTATCCCGAGCTCCATGCCGGCCGGATCGCCGCGGCGACGACCTTCCTCGGCGGCCTGCGCAGCTTTGCCGAGACACGGCCGGTGCACGGCGAGTGCGGCGGCTACATGGTTCTGGGCGAGAGCCTCGAGGATGCGGCCGGCATGCAGCATCCGATGGCCGGGCTTTTGCCGGTCGCGACCTCGTACAAGTCGCGCAAGTTGCATCTCGGGTATCGCGTCGCACATCCCATCGCCGATGGGCTTCTGGGGCGGGCGGGGCTGCGCCTCGTCGGCCACGAGTTCCACTACGCGAGCGAGTCGACCCCGCCGCCCTCCGAGGACGAAGCGTTCTGTCGGGTCGCCGACGCGGAAGGGACGGATCTCGGGTTTGCCGGGCATCGGCGCGGCCGCGTCACCGGCACGTTCTTCCACCTGATCGCGCTCGACGACTGACAGACGACGACGGTGGGCCGGCAGCGCTCAGCGATCGGAGACGAGCGCCGTCCCGATCGGGGGCGGACCCTCCCGGCTCACTCGGCGGCTTCGGCCTCGGCCGTGTCCGCCTGGCCATGGCCGAGCTTGGCCACCGTCCGCACGATCGCGAGCACGTCGCGGCGCATCTGGTCGTTCTCGATCAGCGCGTAGGCCCGCAGCAGCTCGATCGCGCCGTGGGCGCTGAGGAAGCCGAACACGTCCTCCTTCGGCGCCGCGCCCTCCTCCTTCTCTTCGAAGAAGGCTGAGACCGGAACTTCGAGCAGGCGCGCGATCTCGCGCAGGCGCCCCGCGCCGACGCGGTTCTGCCCCTTCTCGTACTTCTGGACCTGCTGGAAGGTGACGCCCACCGCCGTCCCGAGGGCCGTCTGGCTCAGCCCTCGCGCCTTGCGGAGCGCGGTGATGCGGAGACCGACGAGGCGGTCGACGTCGGTGGTCTGTTTGGGCATCATCGTCAGACACAATCCCATTTCGCGGTCGCGACCGGGTGGGTGACCGTCATCCTCGGACGGTCGACACGCCGACCGGGAGATTGACAGCCGGTTGCGGAGGCCGCCACCTACCTCGCGCCCGTCACGGTGCCGTGCCAACGTCTTGTCAGAGCGAAGGGATAGCCACCTGAGCGCCTCAACTGAAGACAACTAGGACACGAAATAAATCTGAATGCAAGCTTAGATCGATCAGATCGAGGCCTTGTCACGACGTTTGCGCTGCGACGCTACGAGCCTGCGCTAAAACTATAGTATGTTGGTTCGACAGGTGGCGTCGGCCTACCGAAGCGGTCCTCGGTACGAATTACGCAGATTCGGGCGTTGGAATCAGGATGGTGGCGAGATCCCACCACATCATGGAGACATTGATGTTCATTGCGATGAATCGTTTTAAAGTGGTTAAGGAATCGACAACGGATTTCGAGCAGGTCTGGCTCGGCCGCGACAGTCATCTCGGCGAGATGCCGGGCTTCGTCGAGTTTCATCTTCTGCGCGGACCCGAGGCGGAAGATCACGTGCTCTACGCCTCGCACACGATCTGGCGCTCGAAGGCCGATTTCGAGGCCTGGACCCGCTCCGAGCAGTTCCGCAAGGCGCACGGCCGCGTGCCGACGACGAAGCCGCTCTATCTCGGCCACCCGCAATTCGAGGGCTTCGAGACGATCCAAACCGTCGGCGGGGCGAGCGGCGACGTCGCAGCGGCTTGATCACACGGCCTCGGCGTCCCGAAGGCGGGACGGCCGAGGTTCCTCCATCCCGGCCGCCGGCTCGTCTCCCCCGGCGTGATGCGAACGGAGCGCGATCGGCGCCCCCGCATCGAAAACGGTTCCGGCACGCTCGAAGCCGAAGCGTGGCGGGCCGCCGACGCGTGGACGCCAGAGCGCGTCTTCGGCACGCATCGCTGCATCCCACCGCGTCGGCACGAGGGGCGTGCCTCCGACCCGCACCGGAACCGCCATCACTCGAACGTGAAGCTTGACCGTGAAGCCGTCGGGCCCCCGACGGCGTAGGACGGCCGCTGCGATTCGATTGCGCGTGATCGACGCGATCCTGACGAAACCCTCTCTCAGTAGTTTGCTCGCGTTGCGAGGCGCTGATCGGACCCTTAAGGCCGAGTCATCTCGCGCAAGGTGACGGGTGTCGTGATCGCGGCCCTACGCTTGCTCCATAGTCCAAGAGTGCTCTTCACGACGCGCGATCCGTGTCGTTTCGGGACACCGTCCGGTTCAGTTCGGAACATGGCGCGCCAGATGTTTCAAGATCGCCTGCCTGAGACTTTCCAGCCGCTGCCGACTTCGGCGGAGCGGCGACGCAATGTATGGACGGCGCTGCTCCCGCGTCGGAGCCGCGGCGCGTTCCGCATCGGCATCTCGGCCTCGGTGGCGATGACCGACATCCTGTCGATCGTCATCACGACGATGGTGGTCGAATACGGCTATTTCTTCCTTCTGAACGGCGAGATGATGCCGTTCTCGGCGAGCTGGGGCCTGCAGCTCTCCGGTCTGCTGGCGATCGTCATCGTCGCGACGTCCGCCCTGCGCGAGGAATACGCGATCGAGGCGATGCTGGCGCAGAAGGCGTCGCTGCAGAAGAGCGCGGCCCGGTGGGTCGTCGCCTGGGCTGCGGCGCTCGTGGTCGGCTTCATCACCAAGACGACGAACGAGGTCTCGCGCGTCGTCGCCCTCACCGTGTTCGTCTCGGGCCTGCCGGTCTTGATGCTGGCGCATGCGGCGATGATCGGGCTCGTGCGCCGCAGCGTAACGCCGGCGTCCGCCTCGGTGAGCCGCGTCCACCTCGTCGGCTTCGAGGACGACATCGCCCGCTTCTACGCCAGCAACGAGGCCGATTCGCTCGGCCTGCGCGTCGTCGGCACCAGCTATCTCCGCCGGGTCGACGCCCGCGCGGACGAGGCCACCCGCCATGCGCAGATGTCGGAGGATCTCGACCTCGCGGTCTCCGTGGTGCGGTTCCTGCGCCCCGACGACGTCTTCATCCTCGTGCCCTGGGCCGACACCGCCGAGGTGGAGCGCTGCATCGACGCCTTCCTGCGGGTGCCGGCGGCGCTGCACCTGCGCCCCGGTTCCGTGCTCGACCGCTTTCCCGACATGCAGGTGTCCCGGGTCGGCCGCCTCTCCGGCATCAACATCGGCCGCCGTCCGCTGAGCATGGCCGAGGTGCTGCTGAAGCGCCTCCTCGACGTGACGCTCGCCACGATCGCCCTCGTTGCGCTGAGCCCGCTGCTCGCGGCCATCGCCGTGGCGATCAAGCTCGACAGCCCCGGCCCTGTGTTCTTCCGGCAGAAGCGCTACGGCTTCAATCAGCAACCCTTCGGCGTGTTCAAGTTCCGCAGCATGAAGGCCGAGGCGGAGGCGGTGTTCAAGCAGGCCTCGCGCAACGATTCGCGCATCACCCGCATCGGTGCCTTCCTGCGCCGGTCCAACCTCGACGAGCTGCCGCAGATCCTGAACGTGCTCAAGGGCGAGATGTCGCTCGTCGGGCCGCGCCCGCACGCGCTCGCGCACGACCGCAGCTTCGAGCGGCGCATCGCCCTCTACGCGCGCCGACACAACGTCCGCCCCGGCATCACCGGCTGGGCGCAGGTCAACGGCCTGCGCGGCGAGACCCTGACCGACCTCGACATGGAGCGCCGGGTCAACCACGACCTGCACTACATCGACAACTGGTCGATCTGGTTCGACATCCAGATCATATTCCAGACGGTGTTCTCGCGCCGCGCCTACCGCAACGCGTTCTGAGCCGGATTCCGCGAGCGACGTCCCGGGATCAGTGGGCGTCGTCGGCTTGCCGCCCGTGGCAGGCGCCGCACTCGCCCTCGACCTCGAGGATCCGGCTCGCCGGGCGGAACCCCGCCCGCTCCAGGGTGCGCCCGAGCCCGGCCTCGATCTCGGGCGAGGTGGTCTCGTCGATGCCGCCGCAGCTCCGGCAGATCAGGAACACCAGCCCCTCCCCCGCGCCGTGCTCGTGCGCGCAGGACACGAACGCGTTGCGGCTGGCGATGCGGTGGACGAGGCCGTTCTCGGTCAGGAAGTCGAGCGCGCGGTAGACCGAGACGGCGGCCACCCGGCGATCCGGCCCGCTCAGGCGCTCGGCGATGTCGTAGGCACCCATCGGCTTGCCCGTCTCCGCGACGGCCTGCAGCACGTCGTGCCGCAGCTTGGTGAAGTGCAGGCTCCTGTCGCGGCAGAGCTTCTCGGCACGCGCCATCGTCGCGGCGGCGTGCTCCGCGCCGCACGCCTCCCCTTCGTGCCCGACGTGATCGTGCATCCCGATCCTTGCGGCCGGGGCGCCCCGATTGAACGCCGCCGGTGTTACAGTGTATCACCACGGATTATAGGCCGCGCCACCGGTCCGGGCAACGGATCGGCCTTCGGCGCTCGCGCACCCTCGACGAAGATCGTCCCCTTGAGACCCAGATCCCGCCCGCCGGCTTCCTCGGCCGCATCGCTGTTCCAGAGCGGCCTGGCGTTCCGCCTCGGCCTCGCCGCCGCGCTCGCCGCGCCGCTCTGGCTGGCGATCGCCTGGACGCTGGGCGCGTGACCGCGCGCACGCCTGTGGCCGCCGGCGACATCCGCCTCGACGGACTGACGCTCGGCTACGACCGGCATCCGGCGGTGCACCACCTCGACGGCACCATCCGCCGCGGCGACCTGCTGGCGCTGGTCGGCCCGAACGGCGCCGGCAAGTCGACCCTGCTGAAAGGGCTGATCGGCGAGATCCCCAGCCTCGACGGGCAGATCCACCGCGGCATGCCGGCCCGCACGCTGGCCTACCTGCCGCAGGCCGACGAGATCGACCGCAGCTTCCCCCTGAGCGTCCTCGATCTCGCCAGCATGGGCCTGTGGCGCCGATCCGGCGCCTGGCGGAGCCTGCTCGGGCATCGAGGCGCCGTGCTGAAGGCGCTCGACGCCGTCGGGCTGTCCGGCTTCGAGGCGCGGCCGATCGGCACCCTCTCGGGCGGCCAGTTCCAGCGCGCGCTGTTCGCACGCCTGATCCTCCAGGACGCGCAGGTGCTCCTGCTCGACGAGCCGTTCACCGGAGTCGACGCCCGCACCACCGCCGACCTGATCGCGCTGATCCGCACGTGGCACGGCGAGGGCCGGACCATCGTCGCGGCTCTGCACGACCTGGCGCAGGTCCATGCGTACTTCCCGAAGACGCTCCTGCTCGCGCGGGAGCCGGTCGCCTGGGGCGCGACGGCCTCGGTGTTGTCGCCGCAGAACCTCGCCCGCGCCACCCGCCTGTCGGAGGCCTGGGACGAGGACGCCGCCATCTGCGCCCACGACCATGCCCTAGTCGCCCCGGCACCCGACGGGTCCGGGCACGACGATGGGCACGATCACACGCACGGGCATCACCATCGCCCGGCCCCACCCGAGCAGCACGAGACCGCGGCGTGATCGATCCCTTCGCGCCGTTCGTCGAGTTCGGCTTCATGCGCCGGGCGTTGGTCGGCTGCCTCGCGCTGTCGATCTCGGCGCCGCCGGTCGGCGTGTTCCTGATGCTCCGACGCATGAGCCTGATGAGCGAGGCGATGAGCCATGCCATCCTGCCCGGCGCCGCCGTCGGCTTCCTGGTGGCGGGCCTGTCGCTGCCGGCGATGACGCTGGGCGGGCTCGTCGCGGGGCTCGCGGTCGCCCTGCTCGCCGGCCTCGTCACCCGCTCGACCGTGATCCGCGAGGATGCGAGCCTGGCCGCGTTCTACCTGATCTCGCTCGCCGCCGGCGTGCTGCTGGTGTCGATGCGCGGCTCGCAGATCGACCTGCTGCACATCCTGTTCGGCACGGTGCTGGCGCTCGACGACCCGGCGTTGCTGCTGCTCGGCGGCATCGCGACGGCGACCCTGTTCGGCCTCGCGCTGATCTACCGCCCGCTGGTGATGGAATGCGTCGATCCGCTGTTCCTGCGCACGGTGAGCCGCGGCGGCGGCCCGGTGCACTACGCCTTCCTCGGCCTCGTGGTGATGAACCTCGTCGGCGGGTTCCAGGCGCTCGGCACCCTGCTCGCGGTCGGGCTGATGCTGCTTCCGGCGATCGCCGCCCGGTTCTGGGCGCGCGGGCTCGGCACGCTGATCCCGGCCTCGATGCTGATCGCGGTGGTGGCGAGCTTCTCGGGCTTGAGCCTGTCCTACCATCTCGACCTGCCGACCGGGCCGGCGATCGTGCTGGCGGCCGGCGCGCTCTATCTCGTGTCGATGCTGGCGGGCCCGCGCGGAGGGCTGCTCTACCGCTTGGTGAAGCCACGGCATCTCGAGGCGTGAGCCGGAGCCGCACGATCGCGGTTCAGAGGTGGAACAGGCTCATGATCCCGGCGACGATCGCGTAGGCGAAGCCGGCATTGAGCAGCACGCCCAGGCTCCCGATCCCGAGACCGACCAGCACCAGGATGCCGTCGCGCTCGACCAGCCCGAGGCCGACGAGGCAGACGGCGAGCCCGAGCGGGATCTGGCCGATCACCGGCGCGGCGACGATCAGCGCCAGCGACAGCGTCAGCAGGGCGATGCCCATGCCGCGCATGCCGAGCGCCGTCTCGAACACGCTGAGCCGTGGCCGCGACCAGCGCTCCAGCCGCCGCAGCACCGGCACGGCGCGCTTGACGGCCCGCTCGACGTCCTTCCGGGCGACCGACCGTCCCAGCAGCGCCTTCGGCAGCCAGGGCGACGACTTGCCGATCGCGATCTGCACGGCCACGAGCAGCAGCAGCAGGCCGCAGACCAGGGGGATCGGCGGCGGCATCGGCAGGCAGTTCGGCAAGCCGAGCAGCACCACGAGCAGCGCGAAGGCACGGTCCCGCAGCACCGCGACGATGTCGCCGACGGTCAGGCGGTCTCCCTCTTGGCTGGCGAGAACCGTGAGGACGTCGGACGTTCGGGCACCGGAATACAAAACGTGGCCGCAGGTTGCTGTCCCGGCGCGGGCTCTAGCCGAGTTCGGCACCGCCGCCAAGCATGAGCCTCGCCCCCTCCCCGGCGGCGCACCGTCCGCGGGAAACCGACAAGCCTGGAAGCTTCAGAAAGGACATATTTCCTTCAGGTTGGCTAGACGATTCATGCGTAACTTGAAGTTACATACTCAGAGTTGCGGTTGATTGTTTCACGGCCGAATGGTGGAAAAATCGACGACCGTCTTTGAAACTGTCGCGACATCTCTCCTGAATCGCCCCATGTTGCGAGCCTTCGAGATATAAGATTTTCATCTTGTATTAGGAGTCATCGGCTTGGCACGGCTCGCGTCCCCGCACCGAAGGCGCCGTCTCGCGGCGGCGGTGGCGTGCCTGCTCTGCACCGTTCCAGCCGCATCCCCCACGGCTCGGGCCGGCGATCTCGACACCCTGCTGTTCGGCAGCCTGGATGCCGGCGCCGCGAATTTCCTGTCCATCGGCGCCAAGATCGCGCTGGACAAGCTCGACCGGCCGGGTTTCGTCGCGCTCGCCAGCCTCGGCGGCGGGCGCCGCAACGAGATGGCGTGCGGCTGCGATTCGTGGGGCAGCGCTCGCCTGTCGCGCTACACCGTGCTCGGCGCAGCGCTGGCGGGCTATCAGTGGTTCCCGGATTGGGGCGTCGTCGCGCTCTATGCTGGGCCGGAGGGTGCGTACGAAGCCCTAACGGACGGGCGCAGCGTGGCGACGCTTCCGATGCGTTGGGGCCTTCGCCTGCACGGCGAGGTCTGGGCGCGCCCGACCGACGAGAGCCTGGTTCAGGCGACCCTGGTCCTGGGCTCGGCGCGCGATTCGGCCTGGTCCCGGATCGCCCTCGGCTATCGCGCCTGGGGCTTCTACCTCGGCCCCGAAGTCAGCCTCTACGCCGACCGGACCGGCTATACGAAGTGGAATTTCGGCGCCCACGCCACCGATTTCGCAGTCGGCAGCTACAGTTTTCGCGTGTCGGGCGGCGTACAGGTCGAGAGTACCGAAAGGAGGCCGAGCCCGTACCTCGCGTTGTCGGTCTGGACGCCGTGGTGAGCGATGCTCGACCCATCCGCGGCTGGCCGAACCATGCTACGATTGCCAGCAGCAGACGCAGCGGAAACGCGACGTCGTTCGGTTGGTGATCGTATGGACGCAATCAGCATCTTCGACACAGAAAGTTCGCTCGGCTCACTTCTCGATGCGCTCGAGGCTGGCCAGGACGTGCTCGTCCTGCGCGACGGCAAACCCGTCGCACGGCTCGTCCCGCCGACCCGTGAGGATACCACGGCCCTGACGGTTGGCGGGCTGCGCGCGTTGCGCGATCGCATCGCCGCCCGCGGTGAAACGTTCAGCCCAGATGAGATAGAGATTTTTCGTAGCGAAGACCGCCGGTGAGCCTCTGCATCCTAGATGCGTCGATGGCCCTCGCTTGGGTCCTGCCGATCGAGAGCGATGCGAGCGATATTCTCGAACAGGTCGCGGCAAAAGGTGCGATCGTGCCTGGCCTCTGGGCTCTCGAGGTCGGGCACGTCCTTCTTACGGCTGAGCGGAAGCGCCGCATCGTAACGGCAGAGAGGACTCAGGCTCTCGAGCTTCTCGCAGCCCTACCGATCTCGATCGATACCGAGACCGCGCGACATGCCTGGTCGGCGACGATGACGCTCGCCGCCAAGCACGGGCTCTCGCTGTACGATGCGAGCTATCTCGAATTGGCGATTCGGTGTTCACGCCCCCTCGCCTCGCGCGATGCGAAGCTCCTTCGCGCCGCGTCCGCCTGCAGCGTTCCAGTTATCGTTTAATCTCGCCCGCCGGCGCATCGGCGCTCAGCCCATCGAGGAACGACGCCGCGTCCGCCGCGATCTCGGCCTTGCGCGCGGGCGGCATCGCGGCGAGCGTGCGATAGGGCATCGACAGGCGCGGGTTGCCTTCGAGGCGGTCGGCGTTGGCGATGAGGAAGTTCCAGTACAGGTAGTTGAACGGGCAGGCGTCCGGGCCGGCCTTCTTCGCGACGTCGTAGCGGCAGGCGGCGCAGTAATCGGACATCCGGTTGATGTAGGCACCGGAGGCCGCGTACGGCTTCGATCCCATCACGCCGCCATCGGCCCACAGCACCATGCCGTGCACGTTCGGCAGCTCGACCCACTCGTAGGCGTCGGCGAAGACGATCAGGTACCATTCCTCGACCTGCGCCGGCGAAAGCCCTGCGAGCAGGGCGAAGTTGCCGGTGACCATCAGGCGCTGGATGTGGTGGGCATAGGCATGAGCCCGCGTCTCGGCGACGACCTGCGCGAGGCAGTTCATCTCCGTCTCGCCCGACCAGTAGAACCACGGCAGGTCGCGCCGCGCGTCGAGGGCGTTGGTCTCGGCATAAGCCGGCATCCGCGCCCAGTAGAGGCCGCGCACGTATTCGCGCCAGCCGAGGATCTGGCGGATGAAGCCCTCGACGCAGTGCAGCGGGGCCGCGCCCTCGCGATAGGCGCGCTCGGCGGCGCGGCAGACTTCCTCCGCGGTGAGCAGGCCGGCATTGAGCGGCGGCGAGATCAGCGCGTGGTACAGGAACGGCGCGCCGGTCTTCATCGCGTCCTGGTAGTCGCCAAAGGTCGGCAGGCCGTCGGCGATGAAGTGCTTCAGGGCCTCCAGCGCGTCGCGGCGGGTCACCGGCCAGCCGAAGCCGTCGAGGTCGCCGAAATGCCCGGCGAACGCCCGGGCGACGAGGTCGAGCACCGCGCGCGTCGTCGCGTCCGGCTCGAAGCGCAGGCGGCTCGGAACGGCATGGCCCCGCGGCAGCTTCTTGCGGTTGTCGGCATCGAAGTTCCACTGGCCGCCGACGGGATCCTTGCCAGCCATCAGCAGGCCGGTGCGGCGGCGCATGCCGCGGTAGAACGTCTCCATGCGCAGCGCCCGGCGGTCCCCGGCCCAGTCGGCGAAATCGCGGCGCGGGCACAGGAAACGGTTGTCGTCGCGGATCTCCACCGGGACGGCGAGGTCGTCGCGCCACGCCTGCATCATCGACCAGACCCGCCATTCGCCGGGTTCGGTCACGACGACACGGTCCGGCGCGTGCCGGGCTACCGCGCGCGCGAGCTCGCCGGTGAAGCTGCCGCTGTTGCCGGGATCGTCGAGGCGGACGTAATCCACCGTGACGCCCTCGGCTTCGAGCTCCGCCGCGAAGTGGCGCATGGCCGAGAACAGGAAGGCGATCTTCTGCTTGTGATGGCGGACGTAGGTCGCCTCCGCCATCACCTCGACGATGAGCACCACGTCGGGCGCATCGAGATCGACGAGGCTCGACACGCGCCGGTTGAGCTGGTCGCCCAGCACGAAGCGCAGTGTCTTCCGCCCCCCGGTGTTCCGCGTTGCCAAGCGCCTCAGCCCTTGGTGCGCAGCATCGAGCGGCCGCCGTCGGCGCCGATGATCTGCCCGGTGATCCAGCCGGCCTCGGCCGAGACGAGGAAGGCGGCGAGCCCCGCGATGTCCTCCGGCGTGCCGAGGCGCTGCAGGGCATGCATCGCGGCGATGCCCTGGGCCAGGGTGGCGTTGCCGGTGATCGCGGCGGCGAGCGGCGTCCGGGTCAGCGAGGGCGCCACCACGTTGATGCGCACGTGCGGCGCGAGCTCGGCCGCCAGCGAGAGGCCGAGGCCTTCGACCGCCCCCTTCGCCATGGCGACCGAGGCGTGGGCCGGAAACCCCTGTGCCACCGCGACGGTGGAGAACAGGACGACGCCCGCGCCGGCCTCGCCGGCACCGGCCTTCAGCGCGCCGGCCGCCGCCTGGATCGCTGAGAAGGCGCCGAGCGCGTTGATCCGGAAATCGGTCTCGGCGTCCGCCCGGGTCAGGCGGGCGAGCGGGCGCAGGTTGATGGTGCCGACCGCGTAGACGAGGCCGGCGAGGCGATCGCCTGCCTCCGCGGTAGCCTGAGCGAAGAAGTCGGGGTCGGCGACGTCGCCGGCCGTCACGGTGGTCTCGCCGAGTTCGGCCGCCGCGGCTTCGAGCCGGCCGCGGTCGCGCGCCGCGAGGTGGAGGCCGTAGCCGCGGTGGCGCAGCGCCTCCGCCGTCGCCCGGCCGATGCCGCCCGTGCCGCCGTAGATCAGAACCCGTTGCATGCTCGCCCCCGTCGCCGCCGAACGCCCCTTGCCGGCGGAGACGGTTCGACAAGATGAAGCTAAGGCGTCGTGGAGGACGGAGGAGTCGGTCGAGGCCGGCGCGGCCGTTCCACAAGGTCGCATCCCATCGGGACCGCCGGAGAATCCAGGTTCATGAAGTTCGCCTTCGCCGGCATCGATTTCCTTGGCGGCGTGTTCGAGGGCCTGATCGAGGCCGGCTGGACCCCGATCAAGCTGTTCACCCGCCCCTGCGACGGGCTCTACGATCACAACGACGTGGTGGTGGCGCGTGCCCGCCAGCTGCGCCTGCCGATCCAGCTCTCGCGGCTGAAGGCCCAGGATCTCGACGCGCTGAACGCCGCCCACGGCCGCGACTGGGCGCTCGTCGTCGCGGGCTATCCTTGGCTGATCACCGGATGGCGCACCCGCGCGGCCTTCGGCTTGAACATCCACCCCTCGCCGCTGCCGACCGGGCGCGGCCCCTACCCGCTGTTCCGGGCGGTGGAGGAAGCCTACGAGACCTGGGGCGTCACCGCCCACGTGCTCGCCGAGGAGGGCTTCGACACCGGCGACATCCTCGCGCAGGACCTGTTCCCGCTCGACGCCCAGGAAGACCACGAGACGCTGCTGGCCAAGTGCCAGATGGCGGCGCGGCGGCTCGCGACCGGGCCGATCGGCCGCGATCTGCCGGCGCGGTGGCGGCGGCCCGAGCCGCAGGGCGACGGCTCGTACTGGGCGCGCGCGAGCGACGTCGACCGCACCCTCGACTTCCGCGCCGACGTCGCCGCGATCCTGCGTCGGATCCGCGCTTTCGGATCGATCGAGACGCTGGCGCGGCTCGGCGACGCTCGCGTCTACGTCGCGCAGGCCGGCGGCTGGCGCGAGGCGCACAAGCATCTGCCCGGCACCGTCGTCCATCGCCACAGGCGCCACGTCGTGGTCGCGGCCCGCGACGGCTACATCCAGATCACGCGGTGGTCGCCGGTGGGGCTGGCCGAAGCCGGACAGATCGGGCGCTGACCGGATGTCCAGGCGAAGCGGGGGCGATTCCGCAAACAAGAGTTCGGGCCGGACATCGGGGAAGATGATCCGCAAGGGCGACCTGCCGACCAAGCTGTGCGCGCAGTGCGGGCGGCCGTTCGCCTGGCGGAAGAAGTGGGAGCGGGTCTGGGACGAGGTCCGGTTCTGCTCGGATCGCTGCAGAAGCGAGGCGAAGAAGGCCTGAGCCTTCAGAGCCGAGCCAGCATCTCCGGCGTGTCGACGTCGAGCGCGGTCCCGGGCTCTCCCGGAATTTCCAGGACGTCGGCGCGACCCTTCAGCAGCGGCCCGGCACCGTGATCGCCGGACAGGCTGGCGAGGGCGTCGCCGAGCACGCGCCGATCGAGCAGCACCGGGTTGCCGCGGCGCCCCGCGATCGTCGGCACCACGGCGCTCGGAGCCGGCTTCGCGGCCCGATAGGCGGCGGCGAGGCGATCGATCTGCGCCGGCGTCACCCGCGGCATGTCGCCGAGCAGGATCACCGCCGCATCGGTCTCGGCCGGCAGCGCGGCGAGACCCGCCCGCAGCGAGGTCGAGAGGCCGGAACCGAACGCGGCGTTCTCGACGAAGACGAGGTCGAGATCGTGAAGGACGGCGCGCACGGCCACCGCATGGGCACCGAGCACGACGACGACCGGACGGGCCCTGGACGCGAGGGCGGCTTCCGCGGCGTGGCGCACCAGCGGCGTCCCGTCGAGCCGCGCGAGCAGCTTCGGTTCGGTGCCGAAGCGGGTGCCGCGGCCGGCGGCGAGCAGGACGGCACCGATTCCGATGTCAAGCATCGTCGGCGGCGCTCGGTTCGCCCGATCGCGGCTGCGGCCGCGAGACGATCTCCATCAGCAGTCCGCCGACACCGAGCGCGACGATGTCGGCGCGGGTGACGGGCAGGTCCGCGAGCAGGCGGTGCAGCACCCAGTCGAACCCGTTCTCCTTGGGCGAGCGGGCGCAGCCCGGCGCGCCGATCACCGGAACGTCCCCCAGCGCTCCGAGCAGCAGCAGGTTCCCGGGATCGACCGGCATGCCGAAATGGATCACCGCGCCGCCCGCAGCCGCGATGCCGGCCGGGATCACGTCGCGGCGGTCGGCGATGGCCGAGGCGCCGAACACGATCGCCAGGTCGGCGCCGTCCAGCGCGGTCGCCGCGGCCAGCGCCTCGGCGACCGCGCCGGCCGCGTGCGGAACGCGACGGTCGGCGACGATCTCGGCGCCGGTCGGCGCGAGCCGATCCGCGAGGGCGGCCAGGGTCCCGTCGACGGTGGTCTCCTTCAGGCTCGGCAGCCGCGTCGAGACCACGCCGACCCGGCGGCGGCGATAGGGCGAGACCCGCAACGCGCCGGCCGGCGCGGCGGCGCACGCATGCGCCAGGACCGTTCCCGGCACCGCGTAGGGGATGATCTTGATCGTCGCGACCATCTCGCCGGCCACCACGGGCTTGAACGGCGGCAGCGTCGCCGCGGTGATCGCCTCGTCGACGCCGTTGACCGCATCGATGCCGGCTCGATCCACGACCAGAACGCCGGGCCCGACCGCGAAGAGGTTGCAGCGTCCGGTGAACGGCGGCTCGCAGCGCAGGCCGGTCCCGGCGAGGTGCCGCGCCAGGGTCTCGGCGGCCTCGTCCTCGCCGACGTCGCCCGGCTCCAGGGAGACGGCCACCAGATCGCGCACGCCCTCGGCCGCGAGGCCTGCAATCGTTTCGGGCGAGATCGCCCGGCCCTTGCGCAGGGTCGCGCCGCCCGCCTTGATGGTGTGGGCGGCGATGAGGCCGAGCGCGGATCCGACCGGAACCGGCCCGAACTTCACGAAGCCGCCTCGCGCGGCGCCCGACGCAGGGCGGCGACGATCTGCGCCATCACCGACAGCGCGATCTCGGCCGGGCTGACCGCGCCGATGGCGAGCCCGATCGGGGCGCGGATGCGCGCCAGCTGGGCCTCGGAATAGCCGGCCTCGATCAGCCGGACCGCGCGCGCCGCGTGGGTTTTCCGCGAGCCGAGCGCGCCGATGTAGAAGCACTCCGCCGAGAGCGCGGCCTTCAGCGCCGGATCGTCGATCTTGGGATCGTGGGTCAGCGCCGCGAGCGCGCAGTAGCGATCCAGCGGCGGCACCGCGCCGCCGAAGGCCGCGTCCGGCCAATCCGCCACCAGTGCGACGCCCGGAAACCGCTCGGGGCTGGCGAAGGCGGTGCGCGGGTCGATCACCGTCAGCGCAAGGTCGAGCGCAGCGGCCATCGGCACCAGGGCCTGGGTGATGTGAACGGCCCCGACCACAACGAGCCGGACCGGCGGCACCTGGACCGTGAGAAACAGCGTCCGGCCGTCCGCCTCGACGAGGCCGCTCCGGCCTGCGGCGAGGTGCCGACCGAGCGGTTCGGCGAGGGCGTCGGCGGCGATATCGGACTCCCGAACCAGGCGCTGCCCGCCGTCGGCGATGTCGGTGACGAGGATCGCGGCGCGGCGGGCGGCGCGCTCGGCGTTGAGGCCTTCGAGGATGTCGGCGCGCATGTCAGTCGATCCGCTCGACGAAGATTCGGATGCGGCCGCCGCAGGAGAGCCCGACCCGCCACGCGGTCTCGTCGGCGACGCCGAACTCGATCACCCGCGGCTTGCCGTCGGCGATGGCGTCGGCGGCTTCCGTGATGACGGCGCCCTCGACGCAACCGCCGGAGACCGAACCGAGAAAGTTGCCCTCGCCGTCGACGACGAGGTGGCTGCCGACCGGACGCGGCGCCGATCCCCAGGTCTCGATCACGGTCGCGAGCGCCACGTCGCGGCCGTCGCGTCGCCAGGACGCGGCGGTGTTCAGGATGTCGGCTTCGGTCGAGATCATCGGCGTGCCTCGAAGGCCGCGCGCGCCGGCCTCAGGATGCGGGAGCCCGGTCGCGGGCCGAGAGGTTCAGGTATGGCATCGTGGGCGGGGCGCAAGGCGCGCGCAGCGGCGGTGTTGCACGGAACGCATGACGACCGACTTCACGCGTCGGTGCAAACGCCGGCCGTCGCCGCGTCCAAGCGCTCAGCGCCCGCTGCGCCGGGTCGCCACGGTGGCGAGCGCGGCCAGGTCCTTGTCGCCGTCGCCATGCGCGATCGCGTCGATGAGGTTGTCCCGCAGGACGCTGGCGAACGGCATCGGCACGTTCACCGCCGCCGCGGCGCCGAGGGCGAGGCCGATATCCTTGGCGCCGAGGCGGAGGCCGAAGCCCGGCGGCTCGTAGCGGTTCGCGGCGATCGACGCGCCGTAGCCCTTGTAGACCGGCGAGGCGAACAGCGTGCCGGTGAGCATGTCCAGAAGGTCGGCGCCGGCCACCCCGTGACCTTCGGCGAAGGCGGCGGCCTCGCCCATCGCCTCGATCGCCGAGACCAGCATGAAGTTGCCGGCGAGCTTCACGGCATTGGCCTGATGCGGCTCGGTGCCGAAGCGCCATGTCTTCGTGCCCATCGCGTCGAGGAGCGGGGCTGCGCGGTCGATCGCGCCGGCATCGCCCGCGGCGATGATATTGAGGGCGCCCGCTGCGGCCGCGTCCGGCCGCCCGAACACAGGGGCGCCGACATAGGCGATGCCGGCGCGCGCATGGATCGCGGCCAGTTCCTGCGCCAGGGCGACGGAGATCGTGCTCATCGACAGGTGGATCGCCGGCCGGCCTGCGCCGTCGAGCAGCCCGCCCTCGACGATGACGGAGCGCAGTGCCGCGTCGTCCGACAGCATGGTGATCGCCGCGTCGCCCGCGAACGCCTCGGCCGCGCTCGCCACCGGCGTCGCGCCGGAGATCCCGTGCGCAGCATCCGGGGTCCGGTTCCAGACGCGGACGGTGTGCCCGGCCTCGACCAGCTTGGCCGCCATGGCGCGCCCCATGCGCCCGAGCCCGATGAATCCGACGTCCATGCGCTTCCTGCCTTCCGATGCCCGCTCGGCCTCAACGCCGAGCGCGCCGGTCCGATGCAAGGCTCGGCCGTTCATTCCGCCGCGGCGGCGATCCGGGTCTCGGCGGGTTCGGCCGGGATCGCGGCGGCCAGCTGCAGCTCGATCGCGGCGGAGAGGCCGCCTTCCGGGCGATTCGTCAGGGTGAGCCAGCCGTCATGCGCTTCGACGATGGCGAGCACGATCGACAGCCCGAGGCCGAAGCCGCTCGCGTCGTTGAGATTGCGGGCCCGGTCGCCGCGAACGAACGGCTGCAGCATCGCGTCGCGCTCGGCTTCGGGAATGCCGGGGCCGGTGTCGCCGACCACGATGCGGACGCCCCGCGGCGTCTGCTCCATCGAGAGGCGCGCGCCGCCGCCGTACTTGACCGCGTTGTCGACGAGGTTGGTGATCGCTCGCTCGAGCTCGTCGGGCTTTCCGCGGACGAGCACGTGGCGGCTCTGCGTGATGAAGACGTCGGCGCCGACGTCGCTGAACCCGTCGCAGACCGTCTGCACCACCGAGGCGAGGTCGATCAGCGTCCGCGCGCTCGACGCGCCGCCCTGGCCGTCGCGGACGAAGGACAGGGCCGCCTCGACGAGCGCGTTCATCTGGTCGAGATCGCGCAGCGTCATGATGCGGGTGTGGTCGTCGTCGATGAACTCCGCGCGCAGCCGCAGCCGGGTGATCGGCGTGCGCAGGTCGTGGCTGATCGCGGCCAGCATCTGCGTGCGGTCGTCGATCAGGCGCCGCACGCGGTTGCGCATCCGGTCGAGGGCGCGGGAGACCGCGATCACCTCCCGCGGGCCGGCCTCGGGCAGCGCCACGTGGTCGTCCCCGGTGCCGAACGCCTCGGCGGCGCCCGCGAGCCGCGCCAGGGGCGCCGTCAGCGCCCGCGTCGCCCAGAGCGAGAGCAGGGCCAGCGTCAGGGCGAGGAAGATCACGGTGAAGATGATCGCCCCCTCGTGCGGCGGCCTGAGCGGGTCGTCGGGCAGGCTCGCCTGCAGCCGGGCGCCGTTCGGCGTGACGATCCCGAGGCGGAGGTAGCCGTCGGT
Source organism: Methylobacterium sp. E-025 (assembly GCF_022829705.1). Lineage (NCBI taxonomy): Bacteria > Pseudomonadati > Pseudomonadota > Alphaproteobacteria > Hyphomicrobiales > Methylobacteriaceae > Methylobacterium > Methylobacterium sp. E-025. The sequence goes on along the minus strand of NZ_JAKSYR010000021.1, from coordinate 51,810 downwards.
GCGCATCTCCGGCCCGCCGATCTCGACCACGGTCAGCGCCCGGCCGAAGCCGTTGCGCAGGCGGCGGACGACCGGGCGGTTGAGGCCTTCGCCCTCGGCAGCGGTCCCGGTCCAGGGCGCAATCTGAAGGTTCGGCACGCTGCGTGCCGCATTCGCCAGCAGGGCGTCGCGGTCCGGCACGGGAGCGTTGTCGAGGAGGCGGGCGACGATCGCGAGGCGCCCTGCCGCGACGCCGGGATGGTCGTCCGGCTTCCAGGGCTCGCGCAGGAGCACGAAGGCCGTGGTCGCGACCGCGTGCGCGACGACGATCGCGGCCACCACGAGCAGGGCGATCTGCCCGGCGACGCTGCGCGGGCGCAGGCGGCTCCGGATCCGGCCGAACCTCATGAGCGCGTCACCTCCGGCGTGAACAGGTAGCCGCCCGAGCGGATCGTGCGGATGATCTCGGGGTTGCGCGAATCGCGCTCGATCTTCTGGCGGATCCGGCTCACGAGCACGTCGATGCTGCGCTCGAACGGGCCGGCGCTGCGCCCCTGGGTCAGGTCGAGGAGCTGGTCGCGCGAGAGCACGCGGCCCGGGCGCAGGCACAGGGCGTGGAGCAGGTCGAACTCGGCGCCGGTGATCGAGATGCGCGCGCCCTCCGCGCTCAGCACCTGCCGCAGCGAGACGTCGAGCGTCCAGCCGACGAAGTGCATCCGGCGCGCGCCCTCCTCCTCCGCCACCTCGTTGCCGGTGCGGCGCAGGACGGCGCGGATGCGGGCCAGCAGCTCGCGTGGGTTGAACGGCTTGGCGAGATAGTCGTCGGCGCCGATCTCGAGGCCGACGATGCGGTCGATCTCCTCGGCCTTGGCGGTGAGCATCAGGATCGGGATCGCCGAGCTCGCGCGCAGGCGCCGGCACAGGCTGAGGCCGTCCTCGCCCGGCAGCATCAGGTCGAGGACGATGAGGTCGACCCGGCCGTCGGCCAGCGCCCGGTCCATCTCCGCGCCGTCGCCGGCGAGGGTGACGCGGCAGGCGTTGCCGCGGAGGTAGCGCGCGACCAGGTTCGCGATCTCGCGGTCGTCCTCGACGATCAGGATATGCGGGCTGGCGGGCGCGTTCATCGGCGGTCGTCTTCGGTCGCGTCCCGACGGGACTTCGCGGCTCCTTATGGCCCGAGACGCGCGACAATCGAAGATGGGGGGCGGCGGCAAATTTGTAACGGCGTGTTTCCCATGCGCGCTTCGGTGTGCGGCATCTCGAAGACGCAAGACGTTGCGTCCGCGAAACCACGCGACAGCTTGCGGCGACGGCGATCAGTACCCGCGGGCTCTGTCCACGCCCGCCGGCACCCGTCCGGTGCTGCGGAAGGCCGCCACGGCCCCGGCGACGATCGCGGCCGCCGAGGCTTCGTCGGTCGGCGCCGCGACGTGGGGCAGGACCGTGACGTTCGGGTGGTCCCAGGCCGGGTGGTCGCGGGGCAGCGGCTCCTGCGCGAACACGTCGAGCACCGCGTGCCCGACCCGTCCGTCATCGAGCGCCTGCCACAGGTCGGCCTCGACGAGGTGGGCGCCGCGGCCGAAGTTGATCACGCCGGCACTTGGCGCCAGCCGGGCGAAGCAGGCGCGATCGAGGATGCCGCGTGTCTCGGCGGTGAGCGGCAGCAGGTTGACGAGGTAGGCCGCGCCGTCCAGCGCCCTGCCGAGGCCGTCGCGGCCGGAATGCGCAATCAACCCCGGAATCGCGGTGCCCGATCGGCTCCAGCCGCGGACGGGAAAGCCGAGCCCGAGCAGCAGCTCGACCGAGGCCCGCCCCATCTCGCCCATCCCGAGGATCGCAACCGGGCACGCGCCGGCCGCGCGGGCTGGGTGCTGGCGCCATTCGCGGCGGCGTTGCTGCGCGGCGTAGAGCGGGAGATCGCGGTGCAGCGCGAGCACGCAGGCCGCGACGGTCTCGGCCATCGTTCGCGCCAGCGTCGGATCGACGAGACGGACGACGGGGACCGGCGGCAGCGTCGCGTCCTGCAGCAGGCGATCGACGCCGGCCCACAGGCTGTGCACCCAGGCGAGCGACGGCAGTCCGGCCAGCGCTCCCGGAACCGGGTTGGCGACGATCGCGATCGCGACCGTCGAGCGATCGAACTCGTCGGCAGCCGTCACGATGCGCTCGCCCGGCATCGCGCGGGCGAGCGCGTCGCGCCAGATCGCTTCCTCGGCGGGCGATTGGCTGGTGGCGAGCAGGATGGGCTCAGGCATGAGGGCGCCTCGATCGGTCGACAGGGTTGCTGATAGCCTCGGCATCGGCTTCGAACGGGCCTCCGTGGCCATCGGCGCGGAGCTGCCGGCGGTTCGGCGCAGGGCTCCCGGCCTTTTCGGATCGGTTCTTCGCGCCAGATATCGGCTTCACTCCCTCGATCCAACCTGTGAGGAAGAATGGCCAAGCCCCTCCATGCGATGATCCGCGTCCGCGACGAGGCGCGCTCGGTCGCCTATTACGAGGCGGCCTTCGGGCTCGCCATCTCCGACCGCTTCGACTTTCCCGATTTCACCCTGGTGTACATGCGGGCGCCGGACTCGCCCTTCGAGATCGAGCTGACGGTCAACAAGGACCGGACCGAGGCCTACGACCTCGGCGACGGCTACGGCCACGTCGCCGTCACCGTCGCGGATCTCGCCGCCGAGCACGCCCGCTTCACCCGCGAGGGGCTTCCGGCGACGGACATGAAGACGCTCAAGCACGGCGACACCGAGCTGGCGCGGTTCTTCTTCGCCACGGACCCCGACGGCTACAAGATCGAGGTGATCCAGCGCGGCGGCCGCTTCGCCTGACCCCGACACGAACCGACGAGACCATGACCCGCATGAACGGCCCGACCCGCATCGTCTGCCTCCGCCACGGCGAATCGACCTTCAACGCCGCCCACCGCGCGACCGGCCGCGATCCCGACCATCGCGACGCGCGCCTGACGCCGCGCGGCCGGGAGCAGGCGCGCGCGGCGCGGGCGGCGCTCTGCGAGATCCCGTTCGACCTCGTGGTGGTCTCGCCGCTGACCCGCGCGATCGAGACGACCGCGCTGGTCTTCGCCGACCATCCGGCCGAGCCGAAGCTCCTCGTCGAGGTGCTGCATCGGGAGTGCCAGGAGAGCAGCTGCGACGTCGGCCGGGTCGCCTCCGAGATCGCGGCGGAGTTCCCGCATCTCGATGTCGGGCACCTGCCCGAGGTGTGGTGGCACGCCGAGGAGGGGTCCGACGTCGGCGGTCATCCGGTCGAGCCGAGGCACCTGTTCGACCAGCGCGTCGCCGGGTTTCGCGAATGGCTGCGCGCGCGGCCCGAGCGGACGATCGCAGTGGTCGGCCACGGCACGTTCTTCTTCCACCTCACCGGCGTCTGGCTCGACAACTGCGAGACCGTCGAGCTCGATCTCGACGCGGCTTCCGCCGCCGCCTGACGCGAACGCGTGATCGCGGCTCAGGCGTGCGCGGCCGATCGGGCGGCGTCGAGGCGGTCGCGCGCGGCGAACAGGTCGATGTCGGGCGCCTGCCGCCCGATCCGCAGCGCGCCGTCGAGGATCACGGCCGCCCGCGCCCACGTGCCCGGGGCGAACGGCGCTGCCCCCTCGGCGATCTCCGCCGCGCAGCGCGGATCCTCCGCTGCGCGGATCGCCGCGCTTGCGGTGCGGGAGACCGCGGCTGCCAACGCTCCGGAGACCCAGGCGCGCTGACCCGATGCGGCCTGCGCTCGCGCTCCGCCCGCCCAGGCGGCCGAACGCGCGGCCGCCAGCGCCTCGTCGAGATCCGCCGCGTCGGCGCAGCGGGTGGCGAGGTCGGCGAATCCGGCCCGCTCGAGCAGCGGCGGCAGAAGGCTGCGGATGCTTTCGAGGGCCAGAAAGGCCGTCCGCTCCGCCTCGACCGCCGGCGTGTCGGCGGAGCCGGACAGGCGCAGGACGAAGGCCATCAAGCGGTGGCGCTCGCCGTCCGGCATCCCGTCGTTGAGGCCGAGCGCGTAGGCCGCGAGCGGGCGCGAGAAGCAGGGCGGGCATTCGTCGCTCGACCGGATCGCGCGGTAGGGCAGCCCCGCGGCGACGAGGGCCGCCTCGTTGATGCAGGTGCCGCCGTCGGGTCCCGGAAACGGGTGCGAGCCCGAGAGCAGCCGCCAGTTCAGGATGTGGTCGAACCCTGCCATGCGGCGCCTCGCGTGCCGGGCTCCCCGCCCGGACCGGAGCGTGGCATGGCGGCGTGCCGTTGGCGAGGGGCGATCAGCCGCCGATGTCGAGCGCGAGGCCCGACAGCATCGCCAGCCCGAGCACCAGCACGAAGGCGCCGGCCAGCAGCTCGAGCGCGCCGATCGCCACGACGCCCGCGCGTCCGCGACCGCCGGCGATCCGCAGGGCGGCGCCCTTGGCGAAGACCGCGAGGCTCGCCAGCGCGCCGGTGGTGAGCGCCGTGCCGAGCGCCATGGCGAAGACCGCGAGGACGCCCGCAGCCAGCATGTTCTGCGCGGCGGCGAAGACCAGGATCAGCACCGCTCCGGCGCATGGTCGCGAACCGGCGGCGGCGACCACGCCGGCGCGCTCCCGCCAGGTGTCGAGCGTTTCGAGCGCCCGCGCGTCGGCGAGGCGGGCATGGCCGCATTCGGGCCCGCAGGCGGCGGGCGCGCCGAGGTCCGCGAGGCGCCCGGCCTTGCGCCACGTCACCGCCAGCCCGATCGCGGCAACGAGGGCGAAGCTGACGATCTCGATGGTGTTGCCGGCCCGCGTCATTCCGGCGGCGGTGGCGCCGAGCACGAGGCGGCCGATCCCGACGATCGCGATCGCCACCAGCGCCTGCAGGATCGCGGCGGCGAAGCTCAAGCCGAAGCCGCGGCGCAAGGCCCGCTCGCCGGCGAACAGGTAGCCGGCGATCACGGCCTTGCCGTGCCCGGGGCCGGCGGCGTGGAAGATGCCGTAGGCGAAACCGAGCGTGACCAGCGGCATCCAGTCGCCGCCGCCCTTGATCGCGGCGAGCGCGGCCTGAAGGCTGCGCGAAAAGCTCGACTGGATCGCCAGGAGCCAGCCGCCGAGCCCGGTCGCCGACGGCGCGGCCTCGCGGAAGCCGATGCCGAAGGGCGAGCGCGGCGGCGGCGCCGAGAGGCCGGGCGCCGCGAGCCAGACCAGGCCGGCGAGGATCAGGGCCGCGACCGCGACGGCGGCGGCGACCAGCATCAGCCGCAGCGGCCAGCGGCTTGCGGGCTGGACGGCGAGCGTGGCGCCTACGGACATGCGACGAGGATCCGGTTCGCGAACTGCATCCCGTAGCCGGAAGCGGCCGTCAGCGCCTCGAAGAACGCCTCGCTCATCCCGGGGGCGCCGGCCTCCGCCGTCTTGGGCTCGGGGGTCTTCGGCCGCGTCACCGTCGCCGCGCAGCCGCTCGGTGCGCCGACGAGCGTCGCGGCATCCGGCGCCTCGGACAGGCCGAAGGACACGAAGTAGGTCGGGTCGTAGACCTCGAGCGCGAGCACGCCGCGCCCCTGCGCGGGCGGCGTCTTCAGCGGCAGGCGGAAGCTCAGGGTGAGCGTGTCGCCCTCCATCGCCATCCGCGGCTCGACCGGGTCGGCGAAGGCCTGCTCCTTGCCGCCGACCTTCAGCTTGGTGAAGTAACCGAACTCGGCGAGATTCCCGGTGTTCTCGGCGGCGAGGGTCTGAAGCTCGTCCGGCGTCAGCTTGCCGTCCTTGTTCGCGTCGAGCCCCTGGGTGACGAAGGCGGTGTAGGCGGCGTCGAAGGTCCAGACGTGGCGCACCGCGACCACCTTGCCGCCCGCGTACCCGATCTCGGCCTTCGCGGTCACCCAGACGTGCGGGTGGGCCGCTGCGGGCGCGACGGCGAAGGCCAGCCATGCGGCGGCCAGGGCAGGACGAAGGATCGCGGCTGTCGGCTTCATGCGTTTGGGACGCTCGCGGCGCTGTGGTGAAGGATCCGTTAAGCGCGGGCCACCTTGTCCGCAGGCGCTGGGGCGAAAGCGAGGCGGAGCGCGACGCGGCCGATGCGCGGAGCGGTCGAGCTGGTGGCCCGAGGCATTGTCGTCATAGCCATGGCGGGCCGACCGTATTACCCGAGCGGACCGAAGGTCGGCCGCCGCCCCGGCCAGATCCCGCGCCGTTCGCCCGCACCGTCATCCAACCGTCATGATGGCGTCGCAGGCAGGCGCCGACCCGTCAGGCCAGAGGCTTTCCATGGACTTTCACCGCCGCTTCACCGTGCTGATGTGCGCGCCGGCCTTCGATCCGGACGACCTCGAAGGCGTCCGCGTCGCGCAGATTGTCACCGCGGTCGAGGGGCGCGGCTTCGAGGTGATCCGGGCGCGGCGCGTCGAGGACGCGGCGATTGCCGTGCAGACCGACGCGGCGATCGGCTGCATGGTGGTCGACTGGGGCAAGCGCGGCCTCGACGGCAAGGCGGCCTCGCTGATCGACATGATGCGGCGGCGCGGCCTCGAGATGCCGATCGTCATCCTCGTGCGCCGCAAGCGGCTTGAGGACATCCCGGTCGAGCTGCTCGACTTCATCGACGGCTACATCTTCCTGGCGGAGGAGACGCCGGAATTCATCGCCCGCGGCCTCGTCTCCCGCGTGACCCAGTACGCCGAGACCCTGAAGACGCCGTTCTTCGGCGCGCTCGTCGACTACGCCGAGAAGGGCAACCAGCTCTGGACCTGCCCAGGCCACAACGGCGGCATCTTCTACAACCGCTCGCCGATCGGGCGGATCTTCGTCGAGCATCTCGGCGAGGCGATCTTCCGCGACGACCTCGACAACTCGGTCCTCGACCTCGGCGACCTCCTGACCCACGAGGGGCCGGCGCTGAAGGCGCAGAAGGAGGCGGCGCAGATCTTCGGGGCGGAGAAGACCTACTTCGTCCTCAACGGCACCTCGGCCTCGAACAAGGTCGTGCTCGGGTCTCTGGTCGCGGAGGGCGACCTCGTCCTGTTCGATCGCAACAACCACAAGGCCGCCCATCACGGCGCCCTGATGCTCGCCGGCGGCATCCCGATCTTCCTCGAGACCGACCGCAACGCCTACGGGCTGATCGGGCCGATCTACCACGAGGCCCTGGACGAGACCGCGATCCGCGAGAAGATCCGCCGCAACCCGCTGGTCGAGGACAAGGAGGCGTGGCGCCGCGAGCGTCCGTTCCGCGTCGCGGTGATCGAGCAGTGCACCTACGACGGCACGATCCTCGACGCGCAGGGCGTCGTCGAGCGGATCGGGCACTTGTGCGACTACATCCTGTTCGACGAGGCCTGGGCCGGCTTCATGAAGTTCCACCCGCTCTTCGTCGGCCGCTTCGCCATGGGCCTGAAGGGGCTCGACGAGACCTCGCCGGGCATCATCGCCACGCAATCGACCCACAAGCAGCTCGCGAGCTTCAGCCAAGCCTCGCAGATCCACACCAAGGACGGGCACATCCGCGGCCAGACCCGGCGCGTCGAGCACCGCCGCCTCAACGAGAGCTTCCTCGTCCACGCCTCGACCTCGCCGTTCTACCCGATCTTCGCCTCGCTGGACGTCGGGGCGCAGATGATGAAGGGCCGCTCGGGCATGATCCTGTGGGACGACACGATCCGTCTCGGGATCGAGTGGCGCAAGAAGGTCCGCGCCATCCGCCGCGAGTTCGAGGAGAAGGAGGGCGATCCGAACCGGCGCTGGTTCTTCGACGCCTTCGTGCCCGACGTGACCCCCGGCCCGGACGGCGTCAACGTGCCGTGGGAGAGCCTGACGACGGACGTGCTCGCCTCGGACCCGAAGCACTGGGAGCTGCGCCCCGGCGCGCGCTGGCACGGCTTCACCCATGTCGGGCCCGAAACCTCGCCCGGCTACGCGATGACCGACCCGAACAAGCTGACGGTGCTGACGCCGGGCTTCGACCGGGCGACCGGGGAATACGCCGCCCACGGCGTTCCGGCCCCGATCGTCGCGCAGTACCTGCGCGAGAACCGCATCGTCGCCGAGAAGAACGATCTGAACTCGCTGCTCTTCCTGCTGACCCCCGGCGTCGAATCCTCGAAGGCCGGCACGCTGATCTCGGGCCTGGTCGCCTTCAAGCGCCTGCACGACGACAACGTGCTCCTGGAGGACGCGATGCCGGAGTTCGTGCGGCGGCGCCCGAACCGCTACCGCGGCGTGCGGCTTCGCGACCTTTGCGCCGACTTCCACGCCTTCCACCGCGAGCACGGCACCTCGATGCTCCAGCGCAAGCAGTTCCAGCCCGAGCACCTGCCCGAGATGGTGATGGCGCCCAAGGCCGCGGCGCAGATGCTGACCCGCAACAACGTCGATTTCGTCCCGATCGCCGAGGCCGAGGGGCGTGTGGCGACGACCTTGCTTCTGGTCTACCCGCCCGGGATCGGCACGGTGCTGCCCGGCGAGCGGATCGATGAGCGGGCCAAGCCGATGCTGGACTATTTTAAGATGTTCGAGCGCTCCGCAAACCTGTTTCCCGGCTTCGAGGCCGAGATCCAGGGCGTGTACCGTCAGGTCGAGCCGGACGGGCAGATCCGCTTCCACACCTACGTCATGCGCGAGGCGCGCTGATGGAGGACGCGGGCCCGGCGGGCGACTTCGCGATCCCAGAGCCGGCCGCGTCCTGCGCCGACATCGTCATCCGCCCGTCGTCGGACGCGGACCTCGCGGCGATGGTGGCGATCTACGAGCACCACATCCGCCGCGGCGTCGGCGACGTCGGCGACTTCGAGGAGGATCGCCTCCTCCCCGACGACCTGCGCCGGCGCCGCAAGACCATGCGCAAGAAGCGCCTGCCCCACCTCGTCGCCGACCGGAACGGTCAGGTCGCGGGCTACGCCTACGCGGTGCCGTTCCGGAAGCGGCCGGCCTACCGCTACACGCTCAAGCACTCGATCTACGTGCATCCCGAGCACCTGCATGCCGGGATCGGCCGACGCCTGCTGCCGGCGCTGATCGAGGCCTGCGCCGCGGGCGGCTACCGTCAGATGATCGGCTACATCGATTCCGAGAACGCGGCTTCGCTGCGCCTGCACGAGGCCTGCGGCTTCGTCCGCGTCGGCCACCTGCCCGCGGTCGGCTACAAGTACGGCCGCTGGAGCGACAGCGTGATGGTGCAATGCGCCCTCGGCTCCGGCTCCGACGACCAGCCCTCGACGTGGCGGAAGCCGGTGGAGGCGCTGGTGGCGGGGCACGACTGGACCGGCAAGTAGCCGGGGCCCGACGCCCGCCGGTGCGCTGCGGCGAACTCCCGCCGGCGCGGCACGTTGTCGGACACCCGCGCTCGCGGCCCGGCGGACCGTCCATCGCCGTGAGCCGCGCGACCGCCTGCGACAAAGGACCCGGCATGCCCCGCTCCGACAGCCCCGTGCTGCAGCCCTACACCCTCGGCGACCTCGCCCTCAGCAACCGCATCGTGATGGCGCCGCTGACCCGGAGCCGTTCCTCGACCGACGGCGTGCCGCCGGATTTCGCCGCCGATTATTACGGCCAGCGCGCCACCGCGGGGCTGATCATCTCGGAGGCGACCAACATCTCGCCGCAGGCCGTCGGCTACGCCTACACGCCGGGGATCTGGTCGGAGGCGCAGGTCGAGGCCTGGCGCCGGATCGTCGGCACGGTGCACGCCAACGGCGGCCGCATCTTCCTGCAGCTCTGGCACACGGGCCGGATCTCGCATCCCGACCTGCAGCCGGAACATCGGCCGCCGGTCTCGGCCTCGGCGATCCGGCCGGAGGGCACCGCCTTCACCGAGGAGGGCATGAAGGCGCACGTGACGCCGCGCGCCCTGGAGGCCGACGAGATCCCGAGAATCGTCGAGGATTACCGGCGCGCCGCCGAGAACGCGAAGCGCGCCGGGTTCGACGGCGTCGAGATCCACTCGGCCAACAACTACCTGCTCGAGCAGTTCGTCCGCGATTCGACGAACACGCGCACCGACGCGTATGGCGGATCGATCGAGAACCGGCTGCGGTTTCCGCTCGCGGTGGTGAAGGCGGTCACGGACGTCTGGGGCGGCGGTCACCGCGTCGGCATCCGCCTCTCCCCGGCGACGACCGAGCCCGGCAAGACGCCCCTCGACAGCGATCCGCACGCGACCTTCGGCGCCTACGTCGATGCGCTATCGCAGTTCGGCCTGCTCTACATCCACACCATCGAGGGCGTGACCCAGCAGACCCGCGACGTGCCCGACAGCGTCGACTTCCTCGACCTGCGGAAGCGCTTCTCGGGGGCCTATGTCGGCAACAACCAGTACACGCTGGAGCTGGCCGAGAAGGAGCTCGCGGATGGGCACGCCGACCTGTTCAGCTTCGGCCGGCCCTACATCGCCAATCCCGACCTCGTCGGACGGCTGGCGTCCGGCGCCCCTCTCGCCGAGGCACCGAAGCCGTACTGGTACGGCGGCGGTGCCAACGGCTACTCGGATTGGCCCGGCATGAATGGGCCGGTGGCGATCAAGCGCTGACGCTCGGACCCGGCGCGCTCACGGGGCGCGCCGGGCCGCGCGCGAGGTTCAGTGCTGCAGGATCTTCGACAGGAACTGCTGCGCGCGCTCGCTGCGCGGCTGGCCGAAAAAGTCGTCCTTGCGGGCGTCCTCGACGATCTCGCCGCGATCCATGAAGATGACCCGGTCGGCGACCTTGCGGGCAAAGCCCATCTCGTGGGTCACCACCATCATGGTCATGCCCTCCTTGGCGAGCTCGACCATCACGTCGAGCACCTCGCCGACCATCTCAGGGTCGAGCGCCGAGGTCGGCTCGTCGAACAGCATCACCACCGGGTTCATCGCCAGCGCGCGGGCGATCGCCACGCGCTGCTGCTGACCGCCGGAGAGCTGGCCGGGATACTTGTTGGCGTGCGCCGACAGGCCGACGCGGGCGAGCAGGTCGAGCCCCTTCTTCTTCGCCTCCTCGGCCGGGCGCTTCAGCACCTTGCGCTGGGCGACGGTGAGATTCTCGGTGATCGAGAGGTGCGGAAACAGCTCGAAGTGCTGGAACACCATCCCCACGCGGGAGCGGAGCTTCGGCAGGTCGGTGGCTTTGTCGACGACCTTGGTGTCGTTGACCGTGATCTGGCCCTTCTGGATCGGCTCCAGAGCGTTGACGCACTTGATCAGGGTCGACTTGCCCGAGCCCGAGGGGCCGCAGACCACCACGACCTCGCCCTTAGCGACCTGCGTGGTGCAGTTCGTCAGCACCTGAAAGTCGCCGTACCACTTGCTGACGTTGTCGATGGCGATCATCGGCGCGCCGGTCGCGAGCTTCGGCGGCGGGCTCGACAGCGGGCCGGACTGCAGGCCGGCATCCGTCGGCGCGACGGAGCCGGGAGCGACGGGGGTCTTCGCGGTGGGGGCCGGCATCGGCGTCGAGGTCATAACGCGGTCCTTGTACGGCGATCAGCGGATGATGGCGACGCGGCGCTGCAGCCGGCGCACCAGGAACGAGGCCGAGAAGCACACGGCGAAGTAGACGACCGCGGCGAACAGGTACATCTCGACCAGGCGCCCGTCGCGCTGGGCCACCTTCGAGGCTGCCCCCAGGAAGTCGGTCAGCGACAGCACGTAGACCAGCGAGGTGTCCTGGAAGAGCACGATCGTCTGCGTCAGCAGCAGCGGCAGCATGTTACGGAATGCCTGCGGCAGCACGACGGTGATCATCGTCTGCGCGTAGGTCATGCCCAGCGCGTAGGCCGCCCCGGTCTGCCCCTTCGGGATCGACTGGATGCCGGCGCGCATGATCTCGGAGAAGTACGCCGCCTCGAACAGCGTGAAGGTGATGAGCGCTGAGGAGAAGGCGCCGACCTGGATCGGGCGCGAGGCGCCGGTGAGGTAGGCGCCGATATAGGGCACCAGAAAGTAGAACCAGAAGATCACCAGCACGAGCGGCAGGGAGCGCATCAGCTCGACATAGATCTTGGCCACGTGCTTCAGGCCGGGCACGCCCGAGAGGCGCGCCATCGCTAGGAGGGTCCCGAGGATGACGCCCATGCCGGCGGCGAGCGCGGTCAGGGTGACGGTGAAGACCATGCCTTGACCGAACAGGTAGGGCAGCGATCCGAAGACGACGCCGAAATCGAAGTTCGAGAACATCAGCGCTGCCCGGGAACCGCCACGCTGCGCTCCAGGAGGGACGCGAGCAGGATGACGACGAGGTTGATGAGGACGTACAGGATGGTCGCCGCCGTGAACGCCTCGAACACCTGGAACGAGAATTCCTGCATCGAGCGCGCGCGGGCCGTCAGCTCGAGCAGGCCGATGGTGAGGGCGACGGAGGTGTTCTTGAGGTTGTTCAGGAACTCCGAGGTCATCGGCGGCAGGATGATCCGGTAGGCGTTCGGCAGCAGCACGTAGCGATAGGTCTGGTAGACCGTGAAGCCCATCGCCGTGCCGGCGAGGCGCTGGCCCCGGGGCAGCGACTGGATGCCGGCGCGGACCTGCTCGGCGACGCGGGAGGCGGTGAAGAACCCGAGGCAGACGACGCCGGTGTAGAACGGGGCGTTCGGCAGCTGCTTCAGCGCGTTGCCCCACGCCTGCGGCAGCACCTCCGGAAGCACGAAGTACCATAGGAACATCTGCACCAGCAGCGGGATGTTGCGGAACAGCTCGACATAGGCCGTGCCGACGGCATTGGCGCCCTTGGAGGGCAGCGTCCGCATCACGCCGATCAGCGAGCCGAGAAAGAAGGCGATGATCCAGGAGCAGAGCGCGGTCGCGATCGTCCAGACCAGGCCCGAGAGCAGCATGTCGGCGTAGGTGCCGGTGCCTTCGGGCGATTGTTCGAAGAAGATGCCCCAGTTCCAGTTGTAGTTCATCGCCCGCGCTTCACCGTTCTCGTTCGTTCGATCCGTGTCGCGGATCCCGGGCGGCAGCGCCGCCCGGGATCCGCCGGCTCAGGCTCAGTAGGCGGCCGGGTCGGCGCTGTCGCTCGGGCTCTTGAACTGCTTGGCCATCGCCTCGCTCATCGGAAGCTTGAGGTTGATGTTGCGCGGCGGGATCGGCTTCTCGAACCACTTGCTGTAGAGCGCCTTGCCCTCGGGGCTCTCGTACAAAGCCTTCGTCGCGGCATCCGCCACCGCCTTGAACGGCGCGTCGTCCTTGCGCAGCATGATGCCGTAGGGCTCGGGCTTCGACAGGGCTTCCGTCGAGATCTCGTAGGCGTCGGGGGTCTTGGAGCCGGCGACCAGCGAGGCGAGCAGCACGTCGTCCATCACGAAGGCGACGGCACGGCCGGTCTCGACCATCAGGAACGCCTCGGCGTGGTCCTTGGCGGGCAGGATCGTCAGGCCCATGCTCTTGGCGGTGTTGGCCTCGTTGATCTGCTTGATGTTCGTCGTGCCCGAGGTCGAGACCACGGTCTTGCCCTTGAGGTCGTCGATCGTGTGCAGCTTGGCGTCCTTCTTCGAGACGTAGCGCGTCGCCGTCAGGAAGTGGGTGTTGGTGAATGCCGCCTGCTTCTGGCGGTCGGCGTTGTTCGTCGTCGAGCCGCACTCGAGATCGATCGTGCCGTTGGCGATCAGCGGGATGCGGGTCGCGGAGGTGACCGGGTTGAGCTTCACCTCCATGCCCGGGAGCTTGAGTTCCTTCTTCACCGCCTCGGCGATCTTGAGGCAGATGTCCATCGCGTAGCCGACCGGCTTCTGGTCGCCGTCGAGGTAGGAGAACGGAACCGAGGAGTCACGGTAGCCGATGGTGAGGGCGTTGGTGTCCTTCACCTTCTTCAGCGTGCCGGTCAGCTCCTGGGCCTGCGCGCCGGCGGAGACCACGGCCGCGCCGAGCGCGAGGGCGACCACGATCCCGCGACGATCGAACTTGGATTGCGTCAAAACGAAACTCCCGAAACGAGCCGCACGAACATGGCGGCGTGTGGCGGACGCGCAGAAAGCGGCCGGCGCTGGCCGTGCCTCTGCAATGATGGTGCCGGAACGGGGGCGGGCGAAGCAAGCTTGGCCGATATGGTGGGGACAACTCTCGCGAGCATCGGGACCGGGTCGTCCCGCACCGTCGCGGGACCGGGACCGATTTCGGTCTTCGTCCGTAAGCGGTCTGCCCGCATGGAGCGAGGCCGTCGCGCGTCGGCGTTCACAGGTTCCACCCGGTTGTCGATCCGAACCTCGGAGCCGGGCAATTTCGCCCATGCACGGTGCAGTGTGCACGTTTCGTGAGCGGGCGCACCGGGAATCCGGGGTTCGGCGACGATTATGCCTGGAAAGCCGCCAATCTGTCTCGCCGCGTGGGCATGAAAGAGCCGCCCCGCGCGGTGCGGGACGGCTCGGACGCGGCGACGCGAGGACGCGCTACTTGGTCAGCTCGTTGCCGGCGTAATCGATGTTGCCGGCCGCGTTCTTCTTCCACTGGTACATCACGTAGTCGGGCTTCGTGATGTCGCCCTTCTTGTCGTAGGCGATCGGGCCGACGACGGTGTCGACCGGCTTGCCCTGGTGCAGCCAGTCCGCGAGCTTCTTGCCGTCGGTCGACCCGGTCTCGGACATGGCCTTGGCCAGCACCTGGACCGCGGCGTACGAGTAGAGGGTGTAGCCCTCCGGATCGATGCCCTTCGCCTTGAAGCCGGCGAGCGCGTCCTTGGCGTTGGGGTTCTTGCGCGCGTCCGGCGGGAACGTCGTCAGCGTGCCCTCCGCCGCCGGCCCGGCGATCGCCACCAGCTCCTTGTCGACGAGGCCGTCGCCGCCCATCAGCGGCGCCTTCAGGCCCTGATCGCTCATCTGGCGCAGGATCAGGCCGGCTTCGGTGTAGTAGCCGCCGAAGTAGACCACGTCGATCTTGGCGGATTTCAGCTTCGACACGAGCGCCGAATAGTCCTTCTCGCCCGGGTTGATGCCCTCGTAGATCGCGTCCTTGCCGCCCTTGGCCTTCAGCGCCTTCAGGGTCTCGTCGGCGAGGCCCTTGCCGTAGGGGGTCTTGTCGTGGACGAATGCGATCTTCTTGCCCTTGAAGTGCGTCGCGAGATACTCGCCCGCGACCGCGCCCTGCTGGTCGTCGCGGCCGCAGGTGCGGAACACGTTCCAGAGGCCGCGCTCGGTGAACTTCACCGCCGTCGAAGCCGGCGTGACCTGGATGATGCCGGCGTCCTGGTAGACGTCGGAGGCCGGGATCGAGACGCCGGAATTGTAGTCGCCGACCACCACCTTCACGCCGTCGGAGGCGAACTTGTTGGCGACCGAGACGCCCTGCTTCGGATCGGACGCGTCGTCGCCGACGAGGACCGAGAACGTCGTGCCCTTCACCGCCCCGGACTTGTTCAGGTCCTCGACGGCCTGGGTGGCGCCGTTCTTGAGCTGCGTGCCGATCGCGGCGCTGTTGCCGGTGATCGGCGCGGCGATGCCGAGCTTGACCTCGGCCGCCTGGGCCGCCGCGAGCATGGCACCGAGCCCGAGGCCCGCCAGTAGTAACGCTCTCATCTCAAATCCCCTTGGTTGTGATCTGAATTCGGACCGTCGGCGCCGGGCAAGAATCGTGCGCTCGGCACGCGCGCGCGCCGAATGCGATCACGGCCCGCCGGCCGCCGGCTCGCGTGTCCGCCACGTCAGCGGCGAAGTCCGCTCGTAGAGCCAGCGATACTGGGTCGTCATCTGCCGCGTCCGCGTCCAGCGGTAGCCCGCCGCGCCGACGATCATGACGACGATGGCGTCGACCGCATAGTATTGGGCTGACAAAAGCGTGCCGCCGAATAGCGCGAAGTGGATGAATCGCACCGCCGCCGCCACCGCGAGGAGCGCCGGCACGATCTGCCAGAACGGGCGCCATGCCTTGGCCAGGCCGCGGGCGGCCATCCACCCGGCCCAGCCGCCCATCGCGACGGTGACGAGGAGGAAGAGGCCGATCGACTCCTCTTCGTAGATCAGGCCCTGCATCGCGTCAGACCTCCACCGGGGCGCCGTGGCCGCCCTCGAGATAGGCGGCCTTGATCGCGGGGTCGGCGAGCAGCGCCCGGCCGGTGCCGCTCATGGTGATGCGCCCGTTGACCAGCACGTAGCCGCGATGCGCCAGCTTCAGCGCGTGGTAGGCGTTCTGCTCCACGAGGAAGATCGTCATGCCGTCGCGCCGGTTCAGGTCGCGCACCGCGTCGAAGATGCCCTTCACCACCAGCGGCGCGAGCCCGAGCGAGGGCTCGTCGAGCAGCAGGAGGCGCGGCCGGCTCATCAGCGCGCGGGCGATGGCCAGCATCTGCTGCTCTCCGCCGGACATGGTGCCGGCGCGCTGGGTCAGGCGCTCCTTCAGGCGGGGGAACAGGGCGCAGACGCGCTCTAGATCCTGGGCGAAGTACCGCCCGTCGTGGAGCGCGGCGCCCATCTGCAGGTTCTCGTGCACGCTCATGCGCGGGAAGACCCGGCGGCCCTCCGGCGACTGCGCGATCGCGAGCCGCGCGATCTCGTGGGTCGGCAGGCGGGTGATGTCGCGCCCGTCGTAGGTGATGGTGCCTTCGCGCGCCTGCGGCGCCCCGAAGATCGTCATCATCAGGGTCGACTTGCCGGCGCCGTTGGCGCCGATCAGCGTGACGATCTCGCCCTCGGTGACGTCGAGATCGACGCCGCGCAAAGCCGCGACGCTGCCGTAGTAGGTCGAGACGCCGCGCACCGCGAGCAGGGTCTTGGCCGGAGCCTTCCCGGCCGCGAGCGCCCGGGTCTCCTCCACGAGCACGTTGATCCCGGCGACGCTCAAGCCTCGACCTCCAGATGGGTGACGGTGAGGCCGACCTCCGCCTCGACGGCCTCGACCTCCTCGTCCTCGACGCCAAGATAGGCGGCGATGACGCGCGGGTCGGCCCGGACCTCGCCGGGGGTGCCGTCGGCGATCTTCACGCCGTAATCGAGCACGACGACGTGGTCGGAGATCTCCATCACCACGGACATGTCGTGCTCGATCAGCAGCACGGAGGTGTCGTGCGCGTCGCGGATGTGGCGCAGCAGCGCGTTGAGCTCGCCCGATTCGCGCGGGTTGAGGCCGGCGGCCGGCTCGTCGAGGCAGAGCAGCACCGGCTCGGTGCACATCGCGCGGGCGATCTCGAGCCGGCGCTGGGCGCCGTAGGGCAGGTCGCCGGCGGGGTCGTCGGCCCGCTCGATCAGGCCGATGCGGACGAGCCACTCCTTCGCCCGCTCGATCGCCGCGGCCTCGGCCCGGCGGTAGACCGGCAGGCCGAGCAGCCCGAGCACGGTCATGCCCGACGCCCGCATCAGCGGCGCGTGCTGGGCGACGAGAAGGTTCTCCAGGACCGTCATCCCCTGGAACAGGCGGATGTTCTGGAAGGTGCGCGCGACCCGGCCGATCCGGTTCACGGCATGGTTCGGCAGGCGCTCCAGCAGATGCTTCGAGCCGTCGGCATGGGCGAGCGTCAGCATCCCCTCGGTCGGCTTGTAGAAGCCGGTGATGCAGTTGAAGACGGTGGTCTTACCGGCGCCGTTCGGCCCGATCAGCGCGGTGATGTCGCCGCGGTGGGCCTGGAACGACAGGTCGCCGACGGCCGTCAGCCCGCCGAAGCGCATGGTCAGGTGGTCGACGGTCAGCACGGCGTCGGCGCGGGTGGTCGGCTCGGTCATCAGCCGTGGCCCTCGCTGACATGCGCGCCCGAGATCGCGCGGCGCTCGCCCAGCGCCACCGAGGGCGTTCGCTCCGAGATCAGCCCGCGCGGGCGCCAGACCATCATCGCCACCATGGCGAGGCCGAACAGCAGCAGGCGGTACTCGTTCGGGTCGAAGCCCTGGCCGAAGACGGACTTCAGGAAGCCGAGGTTTCGCAGCATCTCGGGGCCGCCGACCATCGCCACCGCGGCGATGGCGACGCCGACCTGGCTGCCCATGCCGCCGAGCACCACGATCGCCAGGATGATCGCGCTCTCCAGGAAGTTGAAGCTCTCCGGGGAGATGAACCCCTGGCGCACGGCGAAGAACGAGCCGGCGAAACCGCCGAAGGCGGCGCCGAGGGCGAAGGCCGTCAGCTTCGTCGTGGTGGTGTTGATGCCGAGCGAGCGGCAGGCGATCTCGTCCTCGCGCAGGGCCTCCCAGGCGCGGCCGATCGGCAGCCGCCGCAGCCGCAGCGTCACGACGTTGGTGATCAGGGCGAGCGCGAGGATGAGGTAGTACAGGAACACGACCCGGTGCATCGAGTCGAAGGTCAGCCCGAAGCGGGCGGCGAACCCGTCCTCGCCCGCGGTGAAGGGGATGCCGAAGAAGGTCGCGCGCGGGATCGACGAGATGCCGGCGCCGCCACCGGTGACGTCGACCCAGTTGATCAGGACGAGGCGGATGATCTCGCCGAAGGCCAGCGTCACGATGGCGAGGTAGTCGCCGCGCAGGCGCAGCACGGGGAAGCCGAGCAGCATGCCCCACAGGGCGGCGAACAGGCCCGCGAGCGGCAGGCAGATCCAGAACGACAGGCCGAAGGTGGTGGAGAGCAGCGCGTAGGAGTAGGCGCCGACCGCGTAGAAGGCGACGTAGCCGAGATCGAGCAGGCCGGCGAGGCCGACGACGATGTTGAGGCCCCAGCCGAGCATCACGTAGGTGAGGATCAGGATGCCGAGGTCGATCCAGTAGCGTCCCTCCCCGAGGCTGCCGCTCGCGAGCGCGGCGACGACGGGCAGCGTCAGCGCCACGCCGATGAACAGCCACAGGGCCAGCATCGAGACCCGCTGCCCGGCATTCGGCATGCCGGCGACGGCTTCCGTCGCCTGGGACCGCGAGGGCCTGAGCGCGCGGCGGGCGTCGCGGCGCATCAGGACCAATCGCTGCGCGAGGCGGGCCAGGAAGATCGCGGCGCAGAGCCCGGCGACGAGAATCCAGCGCGGCGTCAGCTCGAGCCCGCCGGTGGGGCCGGCATCGGTCCGGAAGCTGACCACGGGCACGCAGAGCGCGAAGGCTCCGAGCGCGTAGATGGCGGCATCCTTCAGGATGCCGGTGAGGCCGTCGGCCCCGCGGGTGGCAGCGGCCATCAGACCTTCTCGACCTCGGCGCGGCCGAGAATCCCCGACGGCATGAAGATGAGCACCACGGCGAGGATCGAGAACGCGGCCACGTCCTTGTACTCGATCGAGAAATAGGCCGACCAGAACGTCTCGATCAGCCCGATGATCAGGCCGCCCAGCACCGCGCCCGGCAGCGAGCCGATGCCGCCCAGCACCGCGGCAGTGAAGGCCTTCACGCCGGGTACGAAGCCGTCGGAGAAGGAGACCACGCCGTAATACATCAGGTAGAGCACGCCCGCGACGGCCGCGAGCGCGGCGCCGAGCACGAAGGTCAGCGAGATCGTGCGGTCGACGTCGATGCCCAGCAGCGCCGCCATCTTGCGGTCCTGCTCGCAGGCGCGCTGCGCCCGGCCGAAGGGCGTGCGCTGGACGAGGTACCAGAAGCCGGTGAGCAGCACCGCGGTCACCGCCATGATCAGGCACTGCTTGTAGGACAGGAACACCTGGAACCCGTCGGTCTCGAACAGGGTGATCCCGCCCGAGAGCATCGGCGGCAGCGGCTTGTTGCGCGCGCCCTGCGTCACCTGGACGAAGTTCGAGAGGAAGATCGAGACCCCGATCGCCGAGATCAGCGGCGCCAGCCGGAACGACCCGCGCAACGGCCGGTAGGCGACCCGCTCGATCGCCCAGCCCCAAAGCGCGGTCAGCACCATCGAGACGACGAGCACGATCAGGAAGGCCAGGGCGATCGAGGAGACGCCGAGCCAGGCGGTGAGGATCAGGAAGCCGATCAGCGCGATGAAGCTCGACACCATGAAGACGTCGCCGTGCGCGAAGTTGACCATGCCGATGATGCCGAACACCATCGTGTAGCCGATCGCGATCAGGCCGTAGATCGACCCGAGCGTCAGCCCGTTGATCAACTGCTGTACGAAGACATCCATCGCGTGTCCGTCTCTCTCGCCCGCGGCCGGCGGCGCATGGCGTATGGGGCAAGGCCGGGCAGGGCAAGTCCCGAACCGGCAGATCCCGGACGCGCAAGTCCCGTACCGCACGAGCGGCGCCGCCGCCACACCGTGCGACGCCCCTCAACCGCAACCGGCCGCGCCCGTGCCGGAGCATAGCCCTCGGCGCGACGAAAACGCCACGCCGGAAAATCCAATCCCCGCGAAAAACAAAAGTCGCGGACCCACGGATTAAACCGTCCTGGCCGCTTGCGCATGGCGCGCTTCCTGCTTCACATTCGTTAACGCGAAGTCTCGTGCCGGCTCGCTTTCGCCCAGGAGTTCCCGATGACAGGTTCGCGGCTGACCACCTTGATCTTCGTCGGGATGCTGCTCGGCATCGTCGTCGGATACCTGTGCAGCATCACCTGGCCGGACCCGCAGACCTCCAAGGAGATCGCCGGCTACATCGCGCTGATCAGCGACATCTTCCTGCGGCTGATCAAGATGATCATCGCCCCGCTCGTGTTCTCGACGCTCGTCGTCGGCATCGCCCATCTCGGCGACACCGCCAGCGTCGGCCGCGTCGGCGGCAAGGCGCTGCTGTGGTTCGTCGGCGCCTCGTTCTGCTCGCTGATGCTCGGCCTCGTGCTCGTCAACATCATGCAGCCCGGCCACAACCTGAACCTGCCGCTGCCCGACGTCGGCGCCGGCACCGGCCTCAAGGCGGCCTCGCTGTCGCTGAAGGAGTTCGTCACCCACCTCGTGCCCAAGAGCGCGGTCGAGGCGATGGCCAACAACGAGATCCTGCAGATCGTCGTGTTCTCGATCTTCTTCGGCGTGGCGCTCGCCGCGCTCGGCGAGAAGGGCGCGTTCCTGGCCAAGGGCATCGAGGGCCTCGCCGACGTGATGCTCAAGGTCACCGGCTACGTGATGCTGTTCGCCCCCGTCGCGGTGTTCGCGGCGATCGCGGCGACGATCACCACGCAGGGCATCGGCGTGCTGGTGACCTACGGCAAGTTCCTGGTCGAGTTCTACATCGGGCTGGGCGTGCTCTGGGGCGCGCTCATGGGCGTCGGCTTCCTGCTGCTCGGCGGAGCCGGGATCAAGCGGCTGTTCAACCTGATCAAGGAGCCGTTCGTGCTCGCCTTCTCGACCGCGTCGAGCGAGGCGGCCTACCCGAAGATGCTGACCAACCTCGAGCAGTTCGGCGTGCCCAACCGCATCACCTCGTTCGTGCTGCCGATGGGCTACTCGTTCAACCTCGACGGCTCGATGATGTACTGCACCTTCGCGGTGATGTTCATCGCGCAGGCTTACAACATCCCCCTCACCTGGGGTCAGCAGCTGACGATGCTGTTCCTGCTGATGGTGACCTCGAAGGGCATGGCCGGCGTGCCGCGCGCCTCGCTCGTCGTGATCTCGGCGACGCTGACGCAGTTCAACATCCCCGAAGCCGGGCTGCTGCTGATCATCGGCATCGACCAGTTCCTCGACATGGGCCGCTCGGCCACCAACGTGCTCGGCAACAGCATCGCCACCGTGGCCGTCGCCAAGTGGGAGGGGCAGCTCTCGACGAGCGACCAGCGCCTCGACCACGTCGGCGCCGTGGCGGCGGCCGAGTAGGCGGTCGTCCGATCCGGGGCCGGCCGCTGGTCCCGATCCCTTCCCGCTGCCCGGATCAGGAGTTTCGCGATGGCGTCAGGCACGGTGACGGCGGCGTTGGCGGCGGGGCTGCTGGCGATCGCGGGGCCTGCGGGCGCGGTCGACGTTCTCACCGGCTCCCTGAAGACCATCGCCGCGAAGGGCGAGGTGGTGATCGGCTATCGCACCAGCTCGGTCCCGTTCTCCTTCGTCGAGGGCAAGCAGGCCGACGGCAGCCCGCGCCCGATCGGCTACGCGATCGACCTCTGCGGCGAGATCGTCGACGAGATCGGCCGCGAGACCGGACGCACCGACCTGAAGGTGCGCTACGAGCCGGTGACCTCCGAGACGCGGTTCGCGGCGGTGTCCGGCGGCAAGGTCGATTTCGAATGCGGCTCCACCACCGCCAACGCCGAGCGCCGCCGCACGGTCGCGTTTTCGCCGGTGACCTTCATCAGCGCGACGAAGCTCCTCGTGGCCCGGGCCTCGCCGATCGCGTCCTATCGCGACCTCGGCGGCAAGAAGGTCGTGGTCACCGCCGGCACCACCAACGAGGCCGCCGTCCGCGACATCCTCGCCAAGCTCAAGCTGCAGGCCGAGATCCTGAGCGGAAAGGACCACGCGGAATCCTATGCCATGGTCAAGGACGGCCGCGCCGACGCCTTCGCCACCGACGACATCCTGCTCTACGGCCTGATCGCCAACGATTCCGCCGATGGCGCGAAGTACACGGTGCTGCCGGACAAGCTGTCGTTCGAGCCCTACGGCATCATGTTCCGCAAGGACGACCCGGAGATGGCGGGCGCCGTCGCCGCGACCTTCGCGCGGCTGGCCGAAAGCCGCGAGCTGCGCTGGACCTACGAGCGCTGGTTCCTCAAGCGCCTGCCGAACAGCGAGCGGCTGAACGTGCCGATGTCCAACGACCTGCACACCAGCTTCCAGCTGATCGGGCTGGAGGATTGAGGTCGGTCGCTGAGGGTTGGTTGCCGCAATTGCCCGTGGCCGATGACCGTTAGGCCGGCCCGGCGATAGGCAGGGCTTACTATAGAACGTCGTTTTCCACCACGCCCCGTCATCCCGGGGCGCCGCAGGCGAGCTCGGGATCCTGAACCGCAGGTCGTGCTTCAGCTTGCGCCATCGGCGGCTCTGGATCCCGGGTTCCGCAACGCAGCCCCGGGATGACGGAGCGTGGTGGATCCAAGCGGAGCCCTGCCTTGCCCGACGACGCACGTCCCGGCGCAACGCAAGCTCACCCCTGCCCGGCCTCGGCCTTGCGGTACTCGCGCCCGTGCTCGCAGTAGCCCTCGACGATGCGCACCATCATCGCGCGCTTGTCGGCATCGAGCGGGCCGAGGATGCGGGCTGGGCGGCCGCCCCAGAGATAGCCGCCCTCGAGCAGCTGGCCGGGATCGGTGGTGGCCCCTGCGGCGAGCATGACGTCGTCGGCGATCACCGTGCCGGGCGCGACCGTCGCGCCGATGCCGATCAGCGAGCGGGCGCCGATGCGGCTGTCGCCGATGCGGACGTTGTGGCCGATCGTGGTGTCGCGGCCGATGACGACGCCCTCCCCTCGGGTGCGGATCACCGTGTTGTCCTGGATGTTGGTGTCGGCGCCGACCACGATCGGCCCGACCTCGGCATGGAGGTCGCACGAGAACAGCACGCTAGATCCGGCGCCGAGCCCGACGCGGCCGCGGATGCGGGCCGTGCTGGCGACGTAGACCGTCTCGTCGACCTCGGGCGGGTCGCCGGCGGCGACCGCGGCCGGATCGCCCGCGGCCTCGCGCAGGCGCTCGGCGCGCTCGTCGATCTCGGCCCGATCGATCGGGCGCTGCGGCTTGGCCGGGCTGCCGGCGTAGACGAAGCCGCCGGCGAGCTGGGCGCGCGGAAACACCGTCGCGCCGGCCTCGATCACGACGCCGTCGCCGACGCTCGCCCCGTCGAGGATCACCACGTCGTCCTCGATCACCACGTCGGACCCGACCGTGCAGGCATGAACCACGCTGTTGCGCCCGACCGTGACCCGGTCGCCGACGCGGGTGCCGTGGGTGAAGGTCGCGATGTGGACGGTGGAGCGGTGGCCGAGCCAGAACCGGTCGCCGAGCGTCACCGGCTGCCCGTCGGCGCGGATCACGCCGTCGTCGCCGATCCAGGCCTGGCTGCCGAGGCGGACGGCGCCGATCGCCGTGCTGCCGCGCCCGCACCAGACGGGGCGGCTCGCGAATTCCGGCAGGACGCCATCGTAGGGCAGGATCAGTTCAGGCGTCACGTCTTCGTCCTTCGGCGCGGATCGGCCGCCCCCCGCGGGGAGCGGGCCGATATGCCATATAGGCGCAGGCGGTGGCCGAGTCAGGCGCAAGCGTGTTTCGTCGTCACGCCGCCGTCACCCGCGTTGCCGCGATGAGAGACCGATGCCCGCTGCTTCCCTGCCCTCCGTCAGCATCCAAGCCGAGCCCTTCGACGTCGCCGCCGAGATCGACGCGCTGAACGCGCGGCTCGCCGGTCGCGCCGGCGCGGTCGTCACCTTCACCGGCCTGTGCCGCGACGAGGGCGGCCGGCTGACGGCGCTGGAACTCGAGCATTATCCCGGCATGGCCGAAGCCGAGATCGGGCGCGTGGCAGCGGCGGCCGAAGCGCGCTGGCCGCTCCAGGCGGTCCGGGTGATCCATCGCTACGGCCGCGTCGCGCCGGGCGCGGGCATCGTGCTGGTGCTCACCGCATCGAGCCACCGCGTCGCGGCCTTCGAGGCGGCGAGCTTCCTGATGGACTACCTCAAGACGCGCGCCCCGTTCTGGAAGCGCGAGCATCTCGTCGACGGGACCACCGGCGGTTGGGTCGAGGCGGCGGAGGCGGACGACGCGGCCGCCGCGCGCTGGGCCGCGATCCTCGGTGCAGAGGCGGCGCCCGAGGGTTGACCCGGGCGGCGCGGGGGCGCTCGTGAGCGCCGACGCCGCACCAGTTTCGAAGGACGACATGGCCGAACCCAAGACCGAAGCGTTCGCCGGGCCCGTCGGCCCCTGGCGAGGGACGCTGCCGCTCGCCGCATCCGGCATCGCCGTGGTGTCGTTCGTGGCGCTGCTGGCGCTGGCCTGGATGTCGGTGGCGACGCTGTTCCTGGTCTTCGCCGGGGTGCTCCTCGGCGTCTTCCTCGACGGGCTGACCCGTGGCCTCGGCCACGTCCTCCCCCTGCCCCGCGGCCTGCGGCTGACGATCGCCAGCCTCGCGGTCGCGGCGGCGGCCATCGGCCTGATCGGCTTCGGCGGCGCGACCGTGGTGCAGCAGGGGCGCGACCTCGGCCAGACGATCAAGAGCCAGGCGGGCACGCTCACGTCGTGGCTGTCGTCCTACGGCATCGACCTGCCGATCCTCGACTCCGTCGGCGGCCCGGACGGCAAGGGCAAGGACGAGAAGCCTGCGCCCAAGGCCGACGACAAGAAGCCGGAAGGCCTCGGCGGCCTCGCCTCGAGCGCGATCAAGAGCCCGGGCTCGCTCCTGTCGGATGCGGGCAACGTTCTGGGCCCGGCGGCGGCGGTGATCATCGGGCTGTTCAGCGCGCTCGGCAACGTGCTGGTGATCGTCTTCCTCGGCCTGTCCTTCGCCGCCGATCCGGCGAGCTACCGCGACGGGGTGCTGCGCTTCATCCCGCCCAGGAAGCGCGATCGCTGGTCGAAGGTGCTCGACGGGGCCGGCGAGACGTTGCGGCATTGGCTGTTCGGCCAGCTCATCACGATGACGGTAATCTTCCTGTGCATCTGGGGCGGCCTCGCCTTCCTCGGCATCGGCGGCTCACTGATTCTCGGGCTCCAGGCCGGCCTGCTGGCCTTCGTGCCGACGGTGGGACCGCTCGTCGCCGGCGTGATCATCCTGCTGGCGAGCCTCGCCTCGGGGGTGAACGCGCTGCTCGGCGCGCTCGGCGTCTACCTGCTGGTGCAGTGCCTGGAGAGCTACGGGCTGACGCCGTTCATCCAGAAGCGCGCCCTCGACATCCCGCCGGCGACGATCTTCGCCGGGCAGCTCGTGCTCGGCGTGATCTTCGGCCTGTGGGGCATCGCGCTGGCCCTGCCGATGATGGCGGTGATCAAGGTGCTGCTGGAGCAGCTCTACGTCGAGGACACGCTCGGCGAGGACGCCACCGTCTGACGCGCTGTGGGCGCCCTACCGTTCCAGGGCGCCCTCGATCATCGCGGCGACGGCGAGGGCCCGCCCGTCGTCGCCGAACCGGGCGATCACCTGCACGCCGACGGGCAGTCCGTCCCCCGGCACCGGCACGTTCACGCAGGGCACGCCCATCAGCGTCCACAGGCGGTTGAAGCGGGCGTCGCCCGTCGAGGCCAGCGTCCGCGGCGCGAAGCCGGGGGTCGAATAGGTCAGGATCGCGTCGAAATCCGAGAACAGCGTCTTCAGCAGGCGCCGCGCACGGTGCGCCTTGCGGCGGGCGTCGTCGTAGGCGGCCGCGTCGAGCCCCTGCGCGGCGTCGAGCTGCGGACCGAGCCGCGGGCTCAGGGCGTCGCGATGGTGGGCGTATTCCCAGGCCAGCGCCTGGCGCGCCTCGAAATCCTGGACCGTCCCGTGGCTCTCGAACGCCACGGCGAACTCCGCCGGCAGCGCGAAGTCGCGCACCAGCGCGCCCGCGCGCTCGGCCGCCTGCCGCGCACGGTCGAGCGCTCCTTGCGCCTCGGGCGCCGGGGCTTCGGCGTAGTCCTGCGTCACGACCATGACCCGCGGCGTGCCGGGCACGGTGCCGCCGAGGTCGATCGCCGGACGGCCGGCGATCAGCGCCAGCGCGTGGGCGACGTCGCCGATGCCGGCCCCGAACAGGCCGAGCGTGTCGAGCGCCCACGAGAACGTCTTCACGCCCACCGTCGGCAGCAGCCGGAACGACGGCTTGATCGCGGCGCAGCCGCAGAAGCTCGCCGGCCGGATCACCGAGCCGCCGGTCTGGGTGCCGAGGGCCAGCGGCAGCATCCCGGCCCCGACCGCGGCGGCGGAGCCCGCCGAGGAGCCGCCGGGCGTGTGGTTCGAATCGTGCGGGTTCGTGGTCTCGGTCGGGTCGACGCTGGCGAAGGGCGAGGTCGTGGTCTTGGCCAGCGCCACCGCGCCCAGCGCCTGGAGCCGCATGACGATGGCGGCGTCGGCCTTCGGGCGCCAGCCGTCGTAGATCGGCGAGCCCATCTGCGTCGGCATCGCGGCGGTGTCGATGATGTCCTTGACGCCCACCGCGATCCCGGCGAGCGGCCCGACATCGGTGACGGCGGGCGCGGGATCGGTGACGACGGTGGCGCGCACCACCGGATCGCGCGCGAGGATCGCCTCCTGCGACAGGCGGATCGCGCCCTCCGGCGTGAGGGTGCCGGCTTCGATGCGGCGGCGCAGGTCGACCAACGAGAGCATCACGCGTCCTTGACTTGAGGGCCCTTCGCGAAGGCCGCCGGTTCCGGGGCGGGTCCGACGACGACCGCCGCGGGCGCCGGTGCAGGTTTCGTGCGCGGATGCGCGGAGGCCCGGCCGGCGGTGCCGGGGGCGTAGCACGCGCAAGGCCCCGCCGCGACGGCGGCAGCGTTAGCATCGCGTTTACGCGTCCGTGATCATTCTCCGCGTCATGTGGCGTAGCGTTCTCGCATTCTCCGCCCTTGCGCTGTTCGGCGCGGGGCTCACCGGCTGTGCGATCAACAAGTTTGAGCGCCGCGACGCCTGGCGCGACCAGGCGGAGCAGGTGTGCCTGGCCAAGAAGCTCGTCGAGCCGACCGAGTTCGTCGTCCCGTCCAAGGAGATCGACGGGCCCGGCCCCTGCGGCATGACGCAGCCGTTCCGGGTGACGCGGCTCGGCGGCGGCGCCGTGGTCCTGAAGCAGCGCATGACGCTCGGCTGCCCGGCGCTCGCGGAAGCCGAAGCCTGGCTCGCCGACACGATCCAGCCGGCGGCGAACCTGTATTTCGGCCAGCCGGTCGCCGAGATCAACGCCGGCTCCTACGCCTGCCGCGGGCGCAACAACCAGGTCGGCGCCAAGCTGTCCGAGCATTCCTTCGGCAACGCCATCGACGTGATGTCGTTCAAGCTCGCCGACGGCTACGTCATCACCGTCAAGGGCGGCTGGCGCGGCACGGAGGCCGAGCAGGGCTTCCTGCGCGAGGTCTTCATCGGGGCCTGCCAGCGCTTCACCACCGTGCTGGCGCCCGGATCCAACGTGTTCCACTACGACCACATCCACGTCGACCTGGCGCGCCACGACCCGCGCGGGCTGAAGCGGATCTGCCAGCCGCTGATCAAGTTCACGCCACAGCTCGGCTCGGACAGCCCGCGGCCGATGTCCCGCCCCCGCCCGCCCGAGCGCCAGCCGGCGCCGCCGCAGGCCCCGGTGGATATCGAGGAGGACGATCCCTACGGCGCGACGCCGATGTCCCGGGCCGCCAGCCCGACACAGGTCGCCCGCGCGCCCGCCCGGCCGGCGGCGCCCTCGGCCTACGCCTCGGCCCCGGCGCCGCGCCCGCTTCCGGCACGTCCCGCGCCCCGCGTCGCGGCGGCCTTGCCGGAGGAGGACGTGGGTGGCGGTTCCGAGGAGCCGCTCTCGCTCGCCGCGCCCGGGCTGGCGTCGGGGCCGATCTACTGAGCGTCACCCGGCCGGCGGGTGTGCCTCCCGTGCGCCACCGGCCCGCGAAAGCGTGGCCGGACGGGTCGTCCGGCTTGACTTGAGCGTGCCCCGGGCCATCGTCCCCGGATGCAGGACAACACGCGGAAAGCACCCGCCATGCGCTCGAACGCCGTCTCCGTCGCTTTGGGCGTCGGCCTCATCCTCGCCGGCTGCCTGCAGCCGGCCTTCGCCCGCTCGGCGCGGGAGGACATCGAGCCTTCCGAGGAGCGCGCCTTCCCCTTCGACGCCAACATCCCGGCCTGCCAGGATTCGAGCGTGCTGGAGAAGGTCTCGACGCAGTTCGCCGAGAAGGAGGCGAAGTTCTGGAACTCGTCCCTGACGATCGTAGCCTACGACACGATCGAGCGGACGGCGTGGCGACCGTGGGGCCTCGATTTCATCCCGCGTCGATTCTGCACCGCGACCGCGACCACCTCGGACGGCGTCCGCCGCAAGGTCGACTACTCCGTGCGCGAGAGCCTCGGCATCATCGGCGCGACCTGGGGCGTCGAGCTCTGCGTCCACGGCCTCGACCGCGACCTGAGCTACGCCTACGCCACCGCCTGCCGCATGGCGCGCCCGTGACGCGTGCCGGCCTCGCCCTGGCGGCCCTGCTGGCCGCCGGAAGCGCGCAGGCGCAGGATTACGGCGGCTTCGGCCGCGGCAACGACACGCCCGGCGGCTTCGACTTCTACGTCCTGGCCCTGTCCTGGTCCCCGACCTACTGCGAGACCGCCGGCCAGCGCGACGACCGCCAATGCGCCGCCGGGCGCGGCCTCGGCTTCGTCGTGCACGGGCTGTGGCCGCAATACACCCGCGGCTACCCGCAGAACTGCTCGGCCGTGCAGCGCTCGCCGACGCCGCAGGCCATGGAGGTCGCCGGCCAGGTCTACCCGAGCGAGGGGCTCGCCCGCTACGAGTGGCGCAAGCACGGCACCTGCTCCGGCCTCGATCCGACCGCCTACTTCAACGCCGCCCGCACGGCGCGCCTGGCGGTGACCATCCCCGACGACCTCAAGACCTCGGGTTCGGAGCGCCGCCTGGCGCCGATCGAGATCGCGCGGCAGTTCGTGACCGCGAACCCCGGCTTGCGGCCGGACATGATGGCGGTGTCCTGCGCCCGCGGGCAGCTCCAGGACGTGCGGATCTGCTTCACCAAGGACCTGCGCGGGTTCGCCGCCTGCCCGGAGGTCGCGCGCGGCAATTGCCGCGCGCCCGAGATCACGGTCGGCGCCGCGCGCTGAGCCTTTTCGGCGGATTCGGGGTCCGACGGCTGGACCCGGGCCGCCGGATCCGCTTGATCGTCCGTCATGAACTAT
Source organism: Methylobacterium sp. E-025 (assembly GCF_022829705.1). Classification (NCBI taxonomy): domain Bacteria; kingdom Pseudomonadati; phylum Pseudomonadota; class Alphaproteobacteria; order Hyphomicrobiales; family Methylobacteriaceae; genus Methylobacterium; species Methylobacterium sp. E-025. The sequence goes on along the minus strand of NZ_JAKSYR010000021.1, from coordinate 22,390 downwards.
CGCCACGCCTTCCATGCCGGCAACTTCGCGGACGTGCTCAAGCACCTTGTGCTGACGCGGGTGCTCGCGCATCTCGGCCTCAAGCCGGCGCCCTATCGGGCGATCGACACCCATGCGGGCCTCGGCTTCTACGACCTCACCGCGGACGAAGCCGGGCGCACCGCCGAGTGGGTCGACGGCTGGGGACGCCTCGACGACCCGTTTCCGCAGGCCGTGGAGGATCTGCTTGCCCCCTACCGCGCCGCGGTCGCCGCGGTCCGGGCGCGCCACGGCGCCACCACCTATCCCGGCTCGCCGGCGCTGATCCGCGAGTTCTTGCGAGCCGAGGACCAGGGCGTGTTCGTCGAGCTGCATCCCGAGGACCACGCGGTGCTGCGCGAGCGCTTCAACGGTCACGCCCGCACCAAGGTGCTGCACCTCGACGGCTGGACCGCCCTCAACGCGATGATCCCGCCGCCCGAGCGCCGCGGGCTCGTCCTGATCGACCCGCCCTACGAGGTGCCGGGCGAGATCGACCGGCTCGGCGCCCATCTGGCCCGGGCGGTGGCGAAGTGGCCGACCGGCGTGTTCCTGGCCTGGTACCCGATCAAGACCCTCGCCGCCGTCGACCGCATGGTCGCCGCGCTGAACGGCGCCCTGACCCGCCCGGCGCTCCGCCTCGACCTGATGATCGACCGGCCCGACGACACGCGGCTCACCGGCAACGGCCTGATCGTGGTCAACCCGCCCTGGCGCCTGGCGGAGGAAGCCGCGCTGTTCATGCCGGCCTTGGCCGAACGCCTGGCCCGCGGCGCGTACGGCGCGTTTCGCTGCGAGGCGATCGGGACGGTTGCTTGAAGTCCGTCGGATCCGCCCCGCATCCGAGACCACACCTCATCCCGAGGTGCCGCAGCGACGCGGAACCCTCCAAGGCGCCCTTCAGAGGCCGCCGAGCGGTCCGGAGGCCTCCTTCGAGGACCGATCGCGCGGCTACCTCAGGATGAGGAGGAAGATGGGATCGACCGGCATCGACCTCACTGATAGCCGACCCAATGTTGCGCGCTGAGCCCTTAGGCGGGCATGGGCGTTAAGCACCATAGTTACACGCTCTTGTCACCAATGAACCGCACCAATGTCGAGGGCCTGCGCAACCTCACGTGCGACGACCCTTCAAGCGGTTTGTGAGTTGCAACCTCGGACCTGAGAATTGCTCGACCGGTCGGCGCTTTCGCCGAAGACGGGACGGGGCATCGCCATGGGCTACAAGCATAGACATCCGCAGAACCGTGCGAAGGCGGCGTCCCTGCTCGTCAAGTTGAAGGGCCAACTCGTGGACGTGACGGGCGTTCAGGTCGAAGCCTTGAGCAACGTCTACGCCGCCGCCGAGGCGTACTGGCAGCTATCCAAGGCGTCCGGGGTCCACCTCTATCAGGAAGGCGGAGGCTGGCATGCCGACCTTGAGTTCAAGGGGCTGCCGCCTGGCGTTCCCACCATCGTCGGCACGCCGGAGCCCGTTCCCACGCGGGAGGAGGCCATCGAGAGCGTGGTCGGGATGATGTCGATGTGCGCCCAGCGCGACAACGTCACTCCTCCGGACCCGGCGACTGGCTTGCGCTGGTTCCGGTTCGACGACCACCAGGTCCCGGTCGATCCGGGAATGCTGGAGCACTTCGTTTCCCGCGTCCCGGTGGTCGCGTTCGACGCCGACCATATCCGGAAGCAGCTCGACCTGCTTCGGGCCGACATCTCGGGCGACGCCCCGGTCACGGCCGAGGCTTGGGCGGCGGCTGAGTTCCAGCTTCGGTACGACGCGTGCCGTATGTGCTGCGCCGCCATGGCCTTCGGCATCATGCAGGTGTCGTACGATCCGTCGGTCGACCTCGACCTCGTCTCGGCGTCCGCCCCGGGAATGCACTGACCGCGGCTGGCGGTCAGGCGGCATCGACCGTCGACCGGCAGGCCGCCAGGTCGCGGCGTCGGTAAAGCTTCATCCGGACGCGGTCGTATGGCGCCGCGTCCGCGATGCCGACTTCCGCGAGCCGGCGGAGCGCTTTCTGGGGCGCGAGGCCGAGGACGGCGGCCGCCTCCTGAAGGGTGACGTACTCCAAGGCGAACGCCTCGACGCTCGCCCTGGTCAACGCCCTGACCGACCGCGGATCGCGCGGGCGGTATCCCGGCGACCATTCCAGCATCCCCGCCCTGACCAGGCACCACAGCTTCTTCGGGTCCACGCCGACCAGCATGGCGGCCGCCTCGGGCTCGCTGACCTCGTCGGCGGAGCCCTTCCCCTGGATGACCCCGAGGATCTCGTCGCGGTCGATCAGGAGGTCGCCGTAGCGCCGGCCGGTCGTATGGCGTCCCACCCATGCGAGCCGGTCGTCGAGGATGAGGTTCAGGATCTCGACGGTGCCGACACGCAGGCCGGGAGCGGCGCGCTCGACCGTCATCCGCGGCTCGGCCGGATTGGCCACAGGCACGGCGTTTCGGAACAGCCTCGCCATCAAGGCATCGACGTCCGGGCGCAGGAAGCGGCGCTTCGAGCCCGCGTTCCGCTCGGCCTCGGGCAGGACGGCCAGCAATCCCGCCTCCTCAAGGTGCCCGACCTGCTTCACCGAGAACCCGGTCCTGGCCGCGACGTCCTTGGCCGTAAGGTGGTCCTCGACGGTCGCGACGACCTTCCCGAACTCCGCGACGGTGATCCAAAGCCGCCGACCCTCCGCGACGGCCTCGGCTCCCACCAGCCGGAGCAGTCCGACGTCCGAGCGAGAGCTCGAAAAGGCGGCACTCCTTTGCGTGTGCATGCGCCGCTCGTCCAGCCGGACGCCGAGGAAGGCCGTGCCCGGGCTTATGGGGAGCCTGGAGAAGGCATGCTCCCGCAGGACATGGCGGAATTTCTCGTACGCGAGATCCTTGGAATTCGCCCGCAGGACCGCGTGGACGCGACCGTAGACCTTGCCGTGGCCGACGGAGCCGCGCTTTCCGAAGCTGTGACGCCCGACGATGCCGTCGAGGGCGCCTTCGACCGCTTCGGGTCCCAGCGCGGCGACGCGGTAGCCCTCCTCGGTGGCCCGCGCGAGGTCCGCCATGCCCAGGTCCGAGGGATGGGTTCCCGGACCGTGGAGGACCGAGATCCCGAGCGCCTCGCAGAAGGCCGAGGCGGCATTGAGGGGCACGTCGTCCAGCCAGTTGCCAGGATCGCCCGCGCCGTCGAGCCTGGCGGCGAACCAGGTCACGAAGGCGGTCCCGGTGGTGGACGCTGCCTCGGCCCGGAGGCGGTCCAACGCGGGGAGCACGCGGCTTGCCACCGTCGCCGAGAAGTCCTGGCCGGCCCGGAGCGTCGCGTCGGCCTCGACGTGCAGCAGGACGGTCCCGTGATGGCTGCAGACCCTGACCGGTTCGAGCACCCATTCGAGCCTCGACCACGGCCGGGCCCTTCTCGGTCCCTCGAACCGGGCGAGGTCGTCGGCGACGCAGTGCGGGCAGACCCGCGTCGCGGAGGTCAGGACCGATCCGGGCGGAAAGCGGTGGCCGGCGACCTCGGCGGCCTTCTCGCCGACGGCGTGCGAAGGGGTGTACCGACCGAGGTCCAACCGATTGGTGGGCGTCGGCCGGCGCAGGTTCGCCAGGGCGTCCAGGGCGCGACCGTCCCCGCGTCCCAAGGCATCGATGTCGATGCGCATGTCCCTGAGGAGGCTTCGCAGGTCGACGCCGTTCAGGGCGGCGAGGCGGGCCGCGTAGCCCATCGCCGGCTCCCTCGGCTGCAAGGGATGCCCGAGGTTGAGGAAGGTGCCCTGGGACGGACGGGCGTTCACGTCGCCGTTCACGACGAGCGGGCCGGCGCGTCGTCGATGGTCAGGAACGAGCCTTGGCGCAGGCCACGCCAATGTTCCGCGAGGAACGGGTTCATGTCGTCCTGGCCGTAGGCGAGGGAGCGGCGCTCGAAGGCGACGGCGAAGTGACCCGTGGTCAACCGCGCCTTCTTCCAATGAAGCGCTTCCTGCAGCGCGCCTTCCACGAGCTGACAGATCCGGGCGTACCGGTGCCGCGCCGCGAAGGCCAGACGCTCGGGCAGGTCGGTGGCAGCCAGGTGGTCCGACGCGATGCCGACCGGGTCGCCCATCTGAGAGAGGATGTCGATGACGAGGTCCCTCTCCTCGGGCATCGCCACATCGGCGAAGCGGATGAAGTTCCCGCGGCGCTCGACCTGGTCGTCTCCGATGGGCAGGCCTAGGACCTCGGGCAACCCGGAGAACACGAACGCGATTGGCCACTTCGTGTCGATGGCCACGCCCTTGATGGCGTTCGACAGTTCCTCTCGGTCGGATTGCGAGGCGTTCCTCTTGAGGAGGTGCTGGGCCTCGTCGATGTGGACCAGGAACACGCCTTGCGACTGCAGGTGCCCGGCCATCCCGTCCCAGACCTCTCCGCGTCCCGTCTTCATGGCGAGGCCGTATCCGGCTTCCCGGATGATCTGCAGCCCGACGAGGCGTGGGGGCGCGTAGCCCTTGAGCTTGATCGAGACGTAGCGCGGCGCGAGGCCATACGGCGTCCGGACGGGTCGCAGCGCCTCGTGATCGCGCAGCAGGCGCCCGATGGCGGCCGTCTTGCCGGCCCCGCTCGCCCCGACGAGGAAGAAGCAGTCCGCCTCCTGCCGTGGCAGGCGGCGGGTCGCCACGTACCGCTCCAGGTAGCGGTTGAAGCCCGTGAGGAGGGCGTCGTCGCGGTCGCACGCGACGTAGACCGACTTCACCTTCTCCAGGCCGTCGATCACGCGCCGGCTGCCCTCGGGCATGCCGGCGCTGACGCCCTTGAAGTAGTCGTCCTCGTCCATGGCGTGTCGGGCGGTGGCTTGGGTCTGGGCGCTCATGAGCGTTCCTCGTCGCGGTAGCGGTTGATGGACTTGCGGTTGGAGGGCTTCGTCGGGTCGGCGACGCGGCCGGAGCCGGGCTTCCTCGCGACGGACACGCCGAGGGTGTCGGCCTCGTCCGCGGCGGACATCGGCGCGCCCTCGGGCTTCGGCCGAGGCATGCATGCCCGGTCGCCGCCGCGCTCCAGCCGCTCGAAGAAGGCGAGGTGCTGGTCGTTCGTCATGATGTCGGACGGGACGCCCGCGCGGATGCGAGCCTCCTCCGCCGCCCGCTTGATGAACTGTCGGGATTCGTACCTGACGCTGCGCTTGGCGGCGTGCTCCTCGGCGGCGAACCGCTTGATCTCGTCGTTGAAGTGCTGGAGCCTCGTCAGCGGCACGCCGCGAAACTCATTTGCCTTGAACTCCATGAAGTGGCCCTTGGCGCCGATGGCGCGCCGGGCTTCCTCAGGGACGAGGACGAGCATGGTGCCGAGGTCGTTGGGATTGATGACGCCGGTCAGCTCGCCGCGCCCGATCACGCCGAGTAGGACGCCCATCTTCGGATGCTTGTAGTGCACGTGCATGAAGGTGATGCCCGGTGGGCGGATACGCAGGTTCCGCTTGCGAATGCCGAACGCCGCGTGCCGCTGCACCTCGTCCGGCGCGGGGAGCAAGTCGTTGGACGACCGTTCCCAGGCCGAGAGCGGGCTCATTCCGGAGAGGCCGGAATGGGGACGGAGGTGGTAGTCGTCGACGATGAAGCGGACGATCAGGAGCTCGATTTCGTGGGCCATGAGGCTGGCCAGCCCCTCGGCCTCGTAGTCGCCGCGCTTGACCACGTTGGCAAATGCCTGGCCGGTGAACATCCGGCAGAACCGCTTGAAGGTCTTGAAGAACGCCTCGATGTGTCCGCGCGAGGTCGGATTTCCGCCGGGGTAGCGATGGGTGATGTTGACGCGACCGACGGTGTCGCGGAAATCCCCCTCGAAGGCGGGTCCACCGTCGGTCGCGATCTCGCGTGGCCTCGCCGTCATGTTCCATTCGGAGGTGGCCTTGGCGAGCTTGGCCCAGCCCGACTTGTCGATGAACATGGAGTGGAGGGCGCGCCGGGACCCCATGGTCGAGGGCTTGCCGGGCGTGACGTTCAGGGCGACGATGCACCGGGTGACGATGTCGATGCCGGCGGTGACCGTGCAGCGGACCTTGGGGTCGACCTTCCTGGCGGCCTCGCGCGCCTTCGGGGTCATCGCATCGTAGACCTCAGCGTCGTTGAGGACGGCGAAGAGGTCCATCTCCCAATCGTCCATCTCGACGCGGCCCATCCGCTCGATCACCTCAAGGCCGTCATAGGTCCGGAGCCCCTGCCCGACCGGCGCGTACTTGCGACCGGCGACCTCCTGCCCGAGCCGTCCGGCGTCCACGACCATCGGCGCCATCTTGTTGACGCGGCGTCGGACGGCCCGTTCGTTCACGGACAGCTGGGCGTCCTTGGGCAGTTCCCTGTTGCGCTTCCGGATCTCGGCATCGACGTCCATGAAGACGTCGACCTTGGCGGGAGCGCCGCGGCTGGCGTAGTCGTCGACGTGCCGCTCGATGATCTCCAGGACCCTGCCGTCCAGCTGTCGCCGGTTCCCGCACCGGTGGTAACCCGGCTTGAAGGCGCTGGACCGGAACTCGGCGTCCTCGTACTCGGCCAGCCATTCCCTGAGGGTCGTCGGGCCGGGATAGTCGTAGGTCTTAAGCTTCTGGCCTGCGCTCCTCCGGCCGGCCGGACGCGTCATCCGATAACGGTCGAGGTACCAGCGATGCACGGCATCGCGCTCGCGTTCGATGAACGCCCCGAGGCCCTTCTGCGACAGGGTAGGCCTCTTGTCGTGGCCATCGAGGCCGGCGCGGGCGCGGTGGTAGCGCGTGCACCACTCGACCTTCCAGGCGATGTCGCGAAGCTGGGCGTCCGTCAGGTCGTGCAGGAGCAGGTCGTCGTCGCGGAGGGCGAGGTCCCTGGCGGCCACCGAGAAGTAGTTCTCGTCGACGGCGATGAGCTTGGCGTCCCGCATCTCCTGCTGGCGCTTGTCGGTGAGATGCCACGCGTCGTCGTCGTCGACGAGCATCTCGCCGTCGACGACGTGCATCAGCACCCATGCCTGCCCTAGGCGTTCCGCGGGCCGGTAGCACTCGCCGTTCCGCCGAACGCGGTCGTTGAGCCCAAGGTAGATCCGTGTGTTTGGCATGTATTCATCTTTCCTTTTCGAGCGCAGGGAGGATGTCCGTTGAGGACATCCTCCCTGCGCGAGCTGCAGGGTCTGTTAAGCGGCGTGGTTAGCGAGGATTAGGCTCGACCCGTTGGTTAGCGGAGTGTCCATGTGGAGACGCTCGCCGGGCGGGTTCCTGAGTAGTCCCGCCGGGATGAGGGCGAAGGCAGCCCTCATCCCCCTGACGCCGTATCCGGACGCCTCGCCGAGGCCTGCGGCGGTGACGGTCCCGGGCAGGTTCGGGAGCGTCGCGCGGACCGCCTCCCAAGCCTCGCGGTCCTCCTGGGCGCCGCAGCGGGCGATCAGGCTGGCGTTCTCGACAGCTACGGGACTGAGACCCTCGAAGGTCACCAGCCTGAAGTCATCGGCGACATCGGCGGTGTCCTGGTCGCAGATGAGCTGCAGCTTGGCCCAGGTGTCGTCCTTCTCCGCCGACTTCTTCGTGTCCTTGACCGCGTAGGCCTTGCGATGGCCGCAGCGATGCTCGACGACGACATCGATGAAGTAGACGTGCCAGATGCCGTCTCGCTTGTACTCGACCTTCACCTGCTCGCGGATCGAACGGACGGTCGAGAACGAGCTGAGGACCGTGATGACGGTCCGTTCGGACTCGCTGTCGAAGCCGTGCGTCTTGCACCGGACCGGATCGGGCAGGTTCCCCGCCGAGGGTCCCCGCTTCCGCGACCGGGGCTTCCGGCCGGGATCCGTCCAGGGGTAGTCGATGCCGACGAAATCGGGAGCCGCTTGCGCGACCGTTCCCGTGTCTCCCTTTGGCCGGGACTAGCCTGTCACCCTTTGGGGGCGAGGATCACCGCCGGGGAGAACAGGGTCGGGCGACCGGCGCACATGTCGGCGAGGGTTTGGGTGCGATTGATCATCGGGGCGCTCCTTGACGGGTAGGCATGACACCGCGCGCCTTGGACGGGCGGGCCTTCGGAGATGCTTTTCGAAGGTTGGGACACCGCTGAGGGGCCCAGGGTCGGTTCCGGCGGGGAGCTATCGCTCTGGGAGCGTCGCCGGGCTGGAGGGATGGCGTCGAGGCCGTTCTGGGGGCGCCCGTCCTGATGGTGACCGCGTTGCGGTCTCGGAAGGTCGGGGTTGAGGTTTTGGGAGGGTTAAAGGGCGCAGGTGGCGCCGATGCTCAGCGTGCGGTCGAGGCTATCGGTAATATCGAAAGCGTCGCGGTGCCGAGGATGAGAGGGGCCTTTGCGAACTCGTTGATCATCGCTGCCTCCTCTGTCTGTGGCCGTCTGGCGGCCGTCGCGCAAAACTCTGCGCAGGATCCTTTTAGCCCGCGATCTCCTAACGTAGGCTTACGGGCGACGCTGAAAGAACGCGGTATCTAGCGTTTTCACGATTCCGGACTCGAATTTTTCGACGACCGTCTCACCGCGAGTCCTGCGGTCCCCGTCCAGGGAAGGCGACGACCTTCTCGGAGCGGTCCGACCGGAGGATGGCCTGCCTACGCAGGGCCCGGCCCTCGGCCTTTCGCATCGCGGCCACCCCCATCGAGATCATGATCTTTCCGGCAAGGTCGTCGAACTCCTCGGCGTCCAGCGTCGAGCGCATCCGAAGGAGCCGCTTGAAGATCTCGGCGGTGTGCCAGGCTCACCGGCGAATAGAATTGAGCGTTCGAGCGAACTCCACTCGCGCCGTCCTGCCTTCCATTCCGAAAAATCCTCGGCGAGCGCTCTGGCGTACTCGCCTGCACGTCCGTAGCCATGGACGTCCTTCAGGAGGGGGACGTCGGCGAGGGTCGGATCGATGGTGGAGTTGGCCTTCGCGGCCGCGACGAGGCGACGGACGCACGCACCGGCGGACGTTCCCTTCCGCAGGCATGCGGCGAGGACGTCGAAGGACAGACCCTGAGCGATGTTCTTGGGCATGCGGCCACCCTTGTTGCCAGTGATGCTCAGGATGGCCCGGCGAATGACCGCATTCGAAGGGGTGCCGATCTTGATCCGGACGTCGGCGGCCGAGATCAGGGCCGACGGCAGGTACTGGTCGGGTGCCTGCGAGATGCCGAGGACGCGGCCCGAGGCCCCGAGGAAGTCGGCCACCTCGGCGTTTCCCTGGTCGGGCTTGTCGGAACTGCGGGAGCTTCCGGTCCTGGCCGTGACGTGATTGAAGCGTGTCAGCTTCTCCGCCGCCATGCGCATCGCCGGCACCCAGTCGGCGCTCGGCACCTGGATCACGACCCCGGCCCCGCCGAAGCGCAGCATGCGCATCCGGTCCGCGTTCGAGACCGCCTCGTTCAGCGAATGCAGGGCGAGGTAGTAGCGCGAGCTCCTGATCTCGGACTCCATCTGGTCGATGGGGGGCCTGTTGTCGTGATGATCATTGAGGAAGTCGTCGAGGCTGTCGGTCGGGGACCTTTGCCTCTTCGGGGCGAGCCTGGCCTTCGGGGCCGACTTCGTCTTGGGGGCGGTCTTGGCCTTGGCGGCGGACTGGGCATCGGGCTTTGGGAATGTCGTCATGGCGGCCTCCGTTGAGGCAGCCGGGCTCAATCGAGCGCGCCGGTCAGGCCTCGTGGGGGTGGTCGGGAAAGGGTGCGCGGGATGGTTTTCGAGGTTTCATCGGGAGTCTCCGGATTTGTCGGCCGTCGTGGCGGGAATGGATTTCCCGGTCGTCAGCGCGACCGCTTGCCGGCCGCGGCCATGCGGTGATCCAGCGTCGCGAGAACGGCCTGTAGGGCGCCGGCGAGGCCATCCTCGTGGCGTGCGCCGACCTCGAACAGCCGACGGATCACCCTGCCGAGCAGGGCGTCGGTGCAGACCGCGCGCGGGGGCGGGTCCTCGAACGAGGGGTAGGGCTGAAGGGGTCTGGACGAAATGTCGGACATGACGGTCGCCTCGGGACGGAGGCGAGCGGGCGCAGGTGCGCCGGTCAGGCCTCGTCGACGGAGTGGGGAAGCGGGTGGCTGCCCAGGGCGGGCACGCGCGTCATGGCTATGAGGCGACGGTTGGCGTGCATGAACTCGTCCTCCTCTCGTGTGCCAGACAGGCTTGCGACCGATCCCATCGGGGATCGAGAACGACATAGGAACATCCAAGTGTTCGAGCAAGCTTAATATGATACGCGAGTTCGAACATATTCGAGAGCTGTGGATCCCGCACACAACCACCCCGAGTGGCCTTGGGGACACCCGCACCGGGTTCCGAATGCGACTCCGACGAGGCCGCGTAGCGCGTAGCGTTCCCCGTACGTGTTACATCCACGAGCCGTATAAGCAAAAAGCGCAAGACCACGTATGCCAAATCGCATCGACTGGTGTTTGGCATAATCTGATCGATTTCCGGACTGGGCCAGGGGTAGCCTGAGGTCATCGCAATCGCCCTGGGAGGCAGCCATGACCGAGCTCTCGAACCCCTCCGTCCACGCCCTGATGGAGCGCGCCTTGAAGCCGATCGATCCGGCAACGCTCGTCGTCTTCGCCGCAGAGATGACGCGGCCGAAAAGCGATTGGAAGGGGCCTCGCAAGATAAGCCGCGAGGAGGCGGTGGCGGCGACGCGTCTCGTGACCGAGATGCTGGGCCGTTACGACCTAACCCGTTCGAAGGTGCTGTCCAGCGGCGGGCATGCGTCGGCTCCGGGGGCGACGAGCCGCTTCTTCCTCTCGCGCCGGGACATGCGGCCGGGGGCGGTGGTGACCAAGCGTCTGGCCACCGGCATCGGCGCCTATGTCGACAACGTCAGGGCCATCGGTCGCTACGCCCGCGAGGCTGGCCATGAGGTCGATGACGCGATGCTCCTGAGGGAGCTTGCCGATGTCGTGGACGGCTTCCTTGAGCAGTTCCGCATGGAGTCCGCGATTGATCCCGATGCCGAATTGGCGAGGGACATCGCGCTCGTGGCGCGCTGGCTCTCCCACCCCGGCAGGGAGTTCGAGCTCTCCCGCTACCTGGTCGGATCACGTGAACAGGACCTCGATTACCTGGTCCGCGAAGGGGAAATGGTCTCCCTGGGGCCCGATGCGTCCGACTTCGCTTTCGGCCTGATCCCGCAGGTTCCCCTTCTGACGCGCATCGTCGCCTGGGCGGAGGCCGAGGTTTCCGTCCGCGAGGATGTCCCCCCGTCGGAGGGCGAGGCCCCATGGGACGTCTCCATGCTTTTCGACCGCCCCGTGCTGAAGTCGCTCGGTCGCTCGACCTGCATTCTCTGCGAGAAGGTCGGGCTCGGCGTCACGGTCGATCAAGGCGACCTGCGGATGGTGTTCACTCTCGCTCTGGTGGCCTACGCCGGCGTTCCGTTGAACGGTCCCGACGATGCCGACTGGCAGACGAAGGGGACCGGGGGGGAGTTGGAGTACCACGCAATCCCGATCCCGGGGCGGCCTGAACTGACGGCCGATGGCCGGCATTGGATCGACGTCAAGTAGCCGGATCGGTTCGCCTGCCCGCGCTTCGAGGCCTACCTCACCTCGCTCTGTGACGACGATGCCGGCTGGGACGAGGCGAGCCTGCATACCGAAAGGCACCTGCCCGTGACGGCCGAGACCTGCCGGGAATTCCTTTCCGGCGGTGAGTGGGGCAACTTCGAGATTGCGCGCACCTTCATGGGCCTGACGTGGGAGACGGTGCTTCCGACATCATCGTTGAGCGATGCCGGGGTCGAGTCCCGGATGGTGCGGGACCGGTTCGTGGCGCTGCTCTACTCGGAAACCGAGCCGTCGGTGGCGGGACTGCTGGAGGTCGAGGCCGAGAAGCGGACCCAGGCCTACGACGCTTTCCTGCTTAAGGCCGCGACCGGTGAGCGTCGGCGCAAGCTGGCATTCCGCTCGCGTATGCGCCGGTAACACGATGATTGCAGCGTCCTCATCGACGTTACTTCTTCGTAGGTGATGGCGCCGTGACAGAGGACGAAGGTGCGGGCACGGCGCGCTTTCGTCCTGGCTGTGGGGATGAAGGCGGGCTCGCTGCCTTCGCGGCGGCCTTGGCCGTAAGACGTGCCTTCCCCTTATCCGACGAGATTTTCTTCTTGGCTTCCACCGTCGCCGTGCTCGGAGGGACCCGCTTCGCCGGAATGCGCAGGATGAGGACGCCGCGTTTCACGCCGTCCCCGAAGAGATCGGCGACAACCGGTTTGTAAAGGGTCTTGAGGTGGCCGGACAGGCCGCCGACTGTCGTCAGGTCGAGGACGAGGAGGATGCCGATAGGGATGTTCGTGTTCTGGTACAACGCGGTTTGGTCACCATAGGCAGCCAAGAGGTGATCGAAGGATGCATCTTCCTCTTCTCGTTTCACTTCAGTTATGAAACGGATACCCCCCATCTGGTGGAAGACATCCGCCCTGCCACCCGAGACGCCTCGAACTTCGTCCAAAGAACCTAGGTTCGCTGTCATTAGGAAGCGCATATAATCTTGCTGTAGATCCTTTTCGAGGGGATTTGGCGCGCCGTCTTTGATGAATAGGTAGGCTACGGTTGGATCGAGGCTGAGGGTAGGGTTCATCCGGCTTTCTACGAAAAGCATCGTCTTATATACGATAGTCCTAACCAGGGTTTGAGCCCGTCTATCTGTTTCGTACTCCGGCAAAGCCAAGAATGTTTGGTGAACGACTGCGAGAGCGTCGGCGAGGGGCGGTGAAACGTTGCTCAACTCATAGGCGTTGGCATCGGCGATGGTCTGACGGACGATGGTTTCTCGTTGTTCGTGCGATACGAAGCCCTCGGCCAGGACGGCGACGACCGCTGGGCTAGCGGCCGCCGCCGAGAGAGGGTCCGGTCCAAGACCTTCTCCCAAGGCCGCCTCGGTTCGGGCGATCAGGTCGGCCGCGACCGCCCCGAGCTCCTTCGCACCGTGTATGCCGAGCCAGTCGCGCAGGACGTACAGTTGGGACCGATGCCCGGCGACGTATCGCTCGATCCTGGGGCGGACGAGCCACTCCAGTCCACCGTCGCTCGACCGTCGAAAGATGGTCCGTGTCGCCGAATAGACGGCCAGGAGCTCGCCCTCGATGATGCGGGCCGCATCTAGCCATCCCGGCTTCTGCAGATTGGCGGTTAGGGTTCCCAGACGTACGGCAAGTGATGCCCAGGCGGCGACCTGAACCGACTTGGCTCCCGCCAGGAAGTTATCGTCGTACGCCGCATACTCGGAGTAGGCGAAGGCCTCCCTGGACAGCTCGGCGATCCGGTTCGACCAGTCGCCGTCCCGCTCCTCATGGAAGTCGTCCAGCAACCCTATGGCCGTTGCGAGGACCTTGGCGTCGGCCCTGGACGTCCGTTTGGCAGATGACGCGTCGAACCGCGACCGGGCATGACGCAGGTGCTCTCCAGCCTTGGCTCCGTCGGACGCCGAAAGAGCGTATCCGACCTGATCCATGCCGAGTTCGAAGGCGGCCTCGTCCGCGGCGTCGTCGACGGCCAAAAGATCCTCAAGAAAGCCGACGATTCCGGGGCTCGGTGTTTCGGAATTTAGGAAGCCGCCGATCCGTGCGGCATGAGCGAGGTAGCTTGGATCGTCGTCGAGATCGCTGTCGGCGATGCATCCGGCCAGCGTGAGCGCGCGGCGGGGATCCTGGCGTTTCGTCAGCAGCGCGCCTCGCAGGGCCGCGGTTCGAGAGCTCGGGACGTTGGCCCGGTCGCGTGCCAATGCGACCCATCTCCTGAAGCATCGAACCTCGACCGCGTTCGGGAGAGGAGGTCGCTCCGCCATCAGGTCGATGACCGCGTTGATGCCGATGTCGTTGTCCAGCTTCTCGACGATCCTGCTCGTGAAAGCCTGGACTGCGGCATCCTCCTGATCCGCTCCGTCGAGGACGAGCGTCATGAACTCCGGGACGAAATATGATCCGGCGATGGCATCGGGTTCGGCCAAGACCGTCGAAAGGCCACCGAAGTCCGCCGCCGACGGGGTTCGCCCGTCGGTCAGCAGCCTTTGCATCGTTGCTTCGAGAGCGTCCACCGGATCACCAAAGGTACGTGTCGCCTTCAGCGTAGCGCACCTGCTGGCCTGACACATGGCCCCTGATGGTGTCGTTATTGATAGCAGCGACGAACACCTGAATGTGCGGGAGCTCGTCGGCGAGTTGGGCCAGGCCGGCTATCAGGCTGGCATAGTCCTGCCCTACCATTTCGTTCGCGCCAATTGAGTCGATGAGCAGGAGGCCAGGGTGGCGACCGAGGCCACGACGCTCCGCAACCTTGATGATCGCCAAGGTGGTGGCAACCTTGAAGCGAGCTCGCTCACCGTCCGTCAATCTAGAAAAAGAGGTGCTGTGCCCGCCTTTCGTGAGTATCAGGTTGGCGCTGCCCTGCAGGTCCACCGTCTCGACGTTCTCGACCCCGAAGCGTACAGCATAGTCCCTGATAAGATCAGACACTTCTTTAAGAAGATCGTCTTGGAGAGGTTTATAGGCTTCCTTGGTGATGTTTTCCGCAATCCTAAGGATCGCTTGGTCGCCCTTGGTTTCCGAAGCCGTTACGTCTTTGATCGAGAGCTCCTCCAGACGGGCTTGTTTCTGAATGAGTTCCAGTTCCAACGGATAGGCATCCGTCGGCTTGACCAGATCCGCCTCGATCCGCCGACTATCGGCTTCGGCCTTCTTCCGATCCCCACGGGCATCGGCAATGGCTTTGTTGACTGCGTCCACGCGCTTCTTTTGCGCTTTGACCACGGTGTCGGCGGCGGCGACGGCATCTTTGAGGCCGGCTTCGAGAACCGCCGGGTCGATCTCGGGCTCCTCTTCGGTACGGCAAACGACGCAGATATGGTCGCTGCGCGTTTCCTGTCGGCGCTCCTCGTCGAAGATCTCGTCACACCGTGGACAGCAGACCGGATCGAGCGAGCGGAAGACGCGCTTTGCCACGCGACAGTCCTTGAAGTCCTGAAGCTCACGGCGGGCGTGGGTATAGGCCTCGTTCGCGGCGTCCAGATCCTCGTTGATGAGATTGAGGTTTTGAAGTCCGGCTCGGAGCCGTGCCTCGGCCGCCGCGAATTCGCGGTTCGCAGTCCGTAGCTTGACCCGAAGGTCTCCAGCGACTGGGATCTTTTCCAGCGCTTTGCGAAGTTTGCCGATATCGGTTTCCAGTTCCTCAATCCGGCTTTTCCGACGGTCACGGTCACGATCAACCTCGGCTTTGGCCTCTCGGGTCTCGCTCGTGATCCTGCCTTGTGCGGCCATGACGTCGTTCGTGGCGTTTGTCCAAGGAACGCCGAGATACATTTGCATCATGCGAACACGAAGGTTCTGGTTCGTACCGAACAAAACCTTCGGACTGGGGTCGATCATCATCGCGCCCGCGAGCCAGGGCCAATCGTGTGGCTGGTCAATGCCTTTCTCTTCACGGACGATGTGCGTGACCATCACCTGTAAGCCAAGCTGCCCCATGAAAAAGTCCGACATGACGCTTTCGAAATCCTCCGCGGATGCGAAGGTCGCCTGGGAATGTCTGGTTGCCCCATCGATACGCCATAGGGTGCCGGACGGCGTGACGGCGTCGGAAATGTCGACCTCGTAGGTTTGGCTATCGAGGGTGAAAGACATGTTCACGGTGTGAAACCAGTCCACCATGACATCGGGGATGTCCTCCCCGCGACGCCCCCTGAGGCACCACCTCATCAATCCGAGGAGGGTGGTTTTTCCCCGGAAGTTCCGGTCGCTGAGGATGGCCATGAGGCCCGGCTTCAGGTCTTTCCATTCGAATTTAATCGGTCCCGATACCTTGCCGCCTTTCTTCTCTCCGGTGAATGCCAGGGAGCGAATGCAAAGGTGCTTGGGGATGGCGATGGAAGGTTTGTAGTCGACGCCATGGCCGGCGAGCACCGACCGAACCTCGGCGACGGACCGCCCGGCTTTCTTCGCGATGGCCCCCAGCAGGGAGGTTGCGTCCAGGCTCTTCGGTTCTTCGCTCATGACGTTTTCCCCTGAAGTCGTTCGAGCCTGAGGCGGACGCGCTCGGCGGTCGTCGGGATCAGGTCGCCTGTCGCCGCATCGTGGTATTCCTTCTGCTCGTGCTGCCGGGCCTTGAGGGTGAACCCGCCGCGACTGTCCGCGACCTGAAGCACGAGATCGACCCGACGGTCGTACCAGGCGAGGTCCGGCATATCCGCGACGACCTTCTCGACCAGCTCCCGGGCCTTGGGGCCGACCAGGAAGTCGTGCGCGTCCTTGCCTGTCTCCATCCTGCGGGAGCGTGGCAGGACCAATCCTCGGCTCTTGAGGATGCCGAGCACGGTATCGAGTGGTTCGTATGCGCCGAAGTACCGACGCAACATCGGCACGCGACGAAGGTCGGGTTCCTCGTCCTCGAAGATCTTCCCGGCGATAGCGAGGAGGCTCGGGTCGTTCGTTGCCTCGAAGATCGAAAGGATCTCGTCGGCCAGATAGTCGGGGTAGCGTATCCAAAAATCGAGGGCTTGAACCTTGGTCTCGCCGCGGAAATAGCTGTCGAACCCCGGGACGGGCTCACCAGCGTACGGACGACTGCCCTTCACCAGGATGAAGAGGATTCGGAGCGCGTTGCGATGGTAATCGGCCTTGGCCATCGTCGGGTGCGGGTCCGAGGAATTTGAGTGAGAACGGAAAGCAGGAATCGTCCGGCCAAGTTTACAACGCACGCCGACCTTCCGCAGCCTCAGGTGACGTTTTTTCGTTCCGCGTCAGTGCCAGGTTGTCCCGTCGGTCGCATCCTCAAGCGGGAACGACTGTTTCTTCACGGCTTTCCAGGATCATGCCCCGACTGATCGGGGGCGCGGACATGGTCGCGAAACAGGACGTCTGGGATGCCGCGGACCGGATACGGACCCGGGAGCCTGCGAAGGGACAACCGAAGGAACGGGTCTCGGTCCGCAACGTCCGGAAGGAGCTCGGCGACAAGGGGTCCTTCGGTGACATCGGGGCGAGCATCAAACTATGGAAGGCGGAGCGCGGCTACCGACCTGTCATCGAGGCGGCAGGCCTACCGGAGGCGCTGGAGAAACGCCTGACGGATTTCGGCGTGGCGCTGATGGAGGAGGTCCGCGTCGAGCAGACCCGAGCCCGGATGGGTGAGATTTCGAACGGAGAAAGCGAGCGGGAGGCGTTCCGCGAGACCCTCGACGAGGCTTTGGCCCACGCCGACGCCCTGGAGGCGAAAGTGGCCTACCTGGAAGCGGAGATCGCCCGCCTCCGTGCCTCCGGCCCAATGACGACCGTCGCCCCGCCCGCCGCCGAGGCCCCTCGCCCCGAGAAGCTGATCGAGATGTTCCAGGGCGTCTACGGCAAGGTCCGTGGTCGCTCGCTTGTGAGCCAGATGGATGCGTTCTGGGTTCAGGTCCGCGAGCAGGTCGGGAAGGAACTGTCCAGGCGCGGCCCCATGCGGGTGCATGCCCTGCACACCGCGCTTCCCCCTTGGCTGATCAAGGGCGCGACGGAAATCGACATGCCGCTCACCCCGGCCTGGCTGCGCTACCACCTTCTCCGCATGGTCGAGACCGGGGACGGCCTTGAGGAAGTCGATGGTTGTTTCACCCTTGCGAACACCCGCCAAGCGCCCCCGGAGCCGCCTCCTGAGCCGGAGGTCGACGACGAACCCGAAGAGCCGAGGATTTCGTCACGACGATTCTGGATCTTGTTCGTGGCGGAGGTCCATGACCTGCTGCGGGAGGTCGGGCCGCTCACGGTGGAGGACATCCTGGTGCACCTACCGCCTGGTTGGGTGGAGCGTACGAACGACTACAAGCCCATCCAACCCGGGCGTCTCCGGTACAAGCTACGCGTTCGCATCGCGTGGAAACGCCCGTTCGAGGAACTGCCCGACGGGAAGTTCGCCGCCACGGGACCCTGGCCGGGTAGCCGGTCGCACGACTCCGAGGAGGCCGCGTAACGCATAGCGGCATCCGAGACGCGTTACGTTTCGGCCCATCATGGCGAGCCTTCGCCGGCACGGGCGTTTTCGGCCAGCCGCACGCGGATCTCGTCGAGGGTGACGGGCCGGAATTCGAAGCAGTCGACGCCGACATCGGTCCTGGTTGCGGTCCCGGGCAGGCTGCCGTGCGAGTGGCCGTAGAGATGCAGGTCGCCGTGGTGCATGCGAGGCCACACCACGTGTGCGTAATGGGAAAGCCAAAGCCCCGTTGATGTCCCGTCGGAATTTTGGACGACGACCCGGGCGACGTCGACGACGGGCCCATCCCAGGGCAGGCGCACCCCGATCTTTTCGTGGTTCCCTCGAATGAGGAAACGCCGGCCGTTCAGCCTGCGGAACACGTCCCGGGCGTAGGCCTCCGAGCAGCGATAGCAGAAGTCGCCGAGGTGCCAGACGGTGTCGTCGGGTCGGACGGCGGCGTTCCAGTTCGCGATCAGCGCCTCGTCGTGCTCCTGGATGGAGGTGAACGGACGGCGGAGTGACATCCGGTCGGCCAAAATCGCGGCGTGGCCGAAATGGGTGTCGGAAACGAAGAGGTGGCGATGCATGGAAGCCTCGGCGTAAGCGGAGGCTGGGCGCGTGGCGGCACTCCGGGATCAATCTGCGGGGTGGCGGCCTATGCGTATCATCACGGTCTCCTCGGAACGGGAAGACCGTGCCCTGGCCGGTCGCGGGAGGCAAGGTGCGAAGCGGCCTGCGGCAGGTTCGCCGGGGTCGGAACGCCGGCATCCGGGATAGGTTCGCGTCTCGGGGACCGTCTCCCCGGAGCATGGTCCCCTTGCAGTCATCGACGCCACGGTTGCGCTTCCTTGTCGCCGAGAGCGAACCACCGGACGCCCGCAAGAAGCGCCGAGAGAGCGTGGGGAAGTCGTCCGGCGAGACCTACGTCGAGCTGCTCGGCCGGCTTGCGCCGGGCGCCATCTGCCACCGGATCATGCCGGCGGACGCGGATTGCAGCCTTCCGGACGGCGAAAGCCTTGGCGGGTACGATGCCGTCTTCCTCTCCGGCTCACCCCTGTCGCTCTACGAGGAGACGCCCGAGATCAGGCGTGCCCTGGCCTTCATGGGCGCCCTGTTCGGTTCGGGTACCCCGTCGTTCGGGTCATGCGCCGGGCTGCAGATGGCGACCGTCGCCGCGGGTGGCACGGTCCGGCAGAACCGCAACGGTCCGGAGGCGGGCTTCGCCCGGCGGATCGTGCCCACGGACGCTGGGAGGTCTCGTCCGCTGCTGAGGGGTCGCCCGGCTGCCTACGATGCGCCCAGCATTCACACCGATGAGGTCGAGACCCTGCCGGACGGGGCCACGCTGCTCGCGCTGAACCGGTCCACCGTCGCGCAAGCCGCGGAGATCCGCCACGACGGCGGCACGTTCTGGGGCGTCCAGTACCACCCGGAAATCGGGCTCGACGAGGTGACGGGAGCCCTCCGGCGGCAGGCGGACGACCTGGTCGAGAGCGGGCTGGCCCGTACCCGCCGCGAGGTCGAGGAGCAGGCCGATCTCGTCGAGGCCCTCCATCGCGAGCCCGACCGGCGCGACCTCGCCTGGCGGCTGGGTCTGGACGATCAGGTGACCGACGAGGGCAACCGACGGATCGAGATCGTCAACTTCATCGAGGCCCTCGTCATTTCGACGCGCAACGCCCGACGCGGCGGGTGAGCGGCCGTCCTCGAACGGGGACAGCGCGGATTCAGGAAACTCGTGAGGCTCGAATCGTCGAACCGACAATGAGGTCGCCTGGTTTCGTTGAAGGGGCTTCGAGCGGGCCCTCAAAAACGAGACGCGGCGGAAAGCCGTGCGTTGACCCCGGACGGGTCACACGGCGAACCCCGAGGAAACCTGATGCAAACCCCCAAGTTCGACGAGAGCAACATCACCTGGCGGACGCTCGACTGGCTGCCGCACATCGCCTTCTTCGTCTACAAGGTCGACGAGGAGAACCGCATCGTCGACGTGGTGTTCAAGTTCGCTGCGAACCAGAAGGTCATGCTGCACCGGCACAAGAGCCCCTACGTGACGCTCGTGATGCAGGGCGAGCTTCGGTTCTACCGGCAGGATGGGACCCACAAGGAGACGCGCTCCACGGGCAGCTACGTCTCCGGTGTGGCGAACGGCGAGCCGCACCTGGAAGGCGGCGGCGACGAGGACGCCATCGTGTTCTTCAGCAACCGCAACATTGAGGACGCACTCTACGAGTTCCTCGACGACGCCGGCAATCCGGTCCAGGTCCTCGGGATCGCGGACTTCAAGGCGCAGCTCGAAGAGCAGGTCGCGACGGGCACGTACGAGAAGGTCACCGCCAGGGCCGCATGAAGGCGCGGCAACGCCGGGGATGTGGCAATCATCCCCGGCGTTCGTAGGCGACCGATCTGGTTAGCTCGTACGGACCCGGACCGGTCTCCGGCCTCAGAGGCGGGTGGTGAGGTTGGTCAGCCAGGCCGGGGAGGCGTTGACCAAGGCGGTCTCGGCGGCCTTGTCGAAGCCCGAGGCGATCATCAGGCCCGTGGCGACGAGGATCAGGCCCAGCGCCGCCTTCAGCCCCTTGCCCAGCCCCATCATGCGGTCGCGCCATCGCATCAGTACCTCGCGCGACAGGGTGCCGAGCAGCAGCAGCGGAAGGGCCGCGCCGAGGCCGAACAGGAGCATGGTGAGCGCGACCACGCCGAGGTCGCGTCCCTGGGAGGCGAGCAACGAGGCCGCCCCGAGGGTGGGCCCGACGCAGGGGCTCCAAACCGCCCCGAGCAGCACCCCGACGCCGAACTGGCCGAGCAGGCCGGCGGTCGAGAAGCCGCCGAACCGGCTCTCGGTCCAGTTGCTCACCGGCCCCGCCGCCACGGCCAGCCGCGTCTGGGCCGCCGGGACCATCAGGACCAACCCGATCAGGACCAGCATGATGGCCGCGCCGGTCCGGAAGATGCCGGCGTCGAGGCCGATGGCGAAGCCGACCGTCGCCACGAACAGGCCGATGATCACGAACGACAGGGCCAGGCCGGCGGCGAGGGCAGCCGGGCCGAGCCTGTGCTCCGACGCCGCCGCGCCGAGCACCAGCGGCAGCAACGGCAGCACGCATGGGGACAGCACCGAGAGGATGCCGGCGAGGAAGGCGAGGCCGAGGCTCGTGACCATGGCGTGGCCTCAGATCGCCTTATCGAGGAGCGAGGAGATCGCCTCGGGCTTGGTCTCGCCGGCCGAGCGCCCGGTCTCCTTCTCGCCCTTGTAGGTGATGAGCGTGCTCTGCATCGTCGCGCCGAACTTCTTGACCACGTCCTTGCGGCTGTCGAAGTCGACGTCGAACACCTGCAGGTCCTTGAACTTCGGGTCGGCCTCAAGCTTCGACAGGATCGGCTTCTGGGCGGCGCAGGTCGTGCACCACGGGGCGGTGATGTGCACCAGGATCGGCTTGCCGGCCTTCTGGGCGGCCTCGAAGGCGGCAGGCGTGTAGGTCATCTCGGCGGCGCCGGCGGCGGTGCCGAACAACATGGGGGCGACGGCGAAGGCGGCGAGCAGGATGCGTCGGGTGGTCATGGATGTCTTTCCTTCGTGGATCGGTCGAGGTGGAAGAGGGCTCAGTTCGAGACCTGCGTGATCGCCCGGTCGACGTTCACGCGGGCCGACCAGTCCTTGGCGCTGTCCTGACCCTTGAGATCGATCAGACGGGCGGCGGTGACGTCGACGTTCTTGAAGTCGGCCCCGGCGACGGTCGCGCCGGTGAGGTTGGCCCCCGATAGGTCGGAACCCATGAGGACCACGTCGGTCAGGTCGGCGTCGGTGAGGTCGGCGTATTCGAGGCGAGAGCGACCGAGGTTCGCCCCCTTCAGGTTGGCGCCCTTGAGGTTCACCGAGACGAACACGGCCCGCATCAGGCCCATCGACTGGTTCTTGATGTCGGCGCCGCCCTTGAGGTCGACCAGCGTCGCCCCGGCCATGTTGGCGCCCTTGAAGTCGCCGATGGGCATCGACCTGCTGAGGTCTGCCCCGCTGAGGTTGGCGTCGCGGGCGGTGATGCCGAACATCTTGGCGCCCACCAGCTTGGCACCGGAGAGGTCGGCCTTGATGAACCAGGCCTGCTCCAGGTTCGCCCCGCTCAGGTCGGCGCCGCGCAGGTTGGCCTTGTTGAGCCGGGCGGTGCGCAGGTTCGCGCCCTTGAGGTTCAGGCCGGACAGGTCGAGGCCGGCCAGCGCCTTGTCGGAGAGGTCGATGGGCTTGCCGTCGGCCTTGGCGATCAGCGCCTCGACGTCGGAACGGGTCATCTCGGCCTTGGTCATCGCCGCAGAGCCCATGTCGGCACCGAGGAGCAGTTCCTGCTCGGCATGGGCGGGGGCGGCCAGAAGCACGGAAGCGAGCAGATGGGGGACGAGGCGGCGCATGGTTTCTCCCGGGTTTTCGCATTGTCCCAGCGAAAGCCTGCGCTTCCTCCCGGTCTTGCCGGGAGGGTTTTTGCTCAGTTACCCTAGCGGTTTGGG
>NZ_JAKSYR010000001.1:0-786 GCF_022829705.1 Methylobacterium sp. E-025 | reverse complement strand
CCGTGGATCAGCCCGACCTCGGCCCCGAAATGGTGCTTCAGGTCCTCGAAGCGCTCCTCCGCCGCGGCGAGGTCGACGAACTCCGATTCGGCCACCAGCGGGCAGATCCAGTCGACGCGCTCGCCGCCCTGGAGCGCGCGGTGGAGGCCGGCCACGACCTCGTCGATGCGCTCGGTCGGGATGGTGATCGTCCGGATCCCGAGTCGATCTTGCTCGTCACCTGGAAGCTGATCCGGGTCGGGAAGTTCGCCTTGATCGTCCCGGTGATCACGTCCACCGACGGACGCTGCGTCGCCATGATCAGGTGGATGCCCGCCGCGCGCGCCATCTGCGCCAGGCGCTGGATCGCCCCCTCGATGTCCTTGCCGGCCACCATCATCAGGTCGGCCATCTCGTCGACCACGATCACGATGTAGGGCAGCGGGGAGAGGTCCATCTCCTCGTTCTCGTAGACGGCCTCGCCGGTCTGCCGGTCGAAGCCGGTCTGGACGGTGCGGGTCAGCACCTCGCCGCGCAGGCGCGCCTCCTCGAGCCGGGCATTGAACCCGTCGATGTTGCGCACGCCGACCTTGGACATCTTCTTGTAGCGCTCCTCCATCTCGCGCACCGCCCACTTGAGGGCGATGACCGCCTTCTTCGGGTCGGTGACGACGGGGGAGAGCAGGTGCGGGATGCCGTCGTAGACCGACAGCTCCAGCATCTTCGGGTCGACCATGATCAGGCGGCACTCCTCCGGCTTCATCCGGTAGAGGAGCGAGAGGATCATGGTGTTGATCGCCACCGACT